>CAYNRF010000018.1:0-25846 GCA_964399525.1 uncultured Phycisphaeraceae bacterium
TCGACGATCTGCGCCCCGCCCTTGGGCTTGGCGCCCTCGGCGGCGGCGATGATCGTGAACCGCTTGCCCTTCTGGCTGCGGGTGATGCAGGTGTTGCACACCACGCCCATGTCGAACTCGATCTCGGGCAGCAGGATCACGTCCGCGCCGCTGGCCACGCCCGCGCTGAGCGTGATCCAGCCCGCGTTGCGCCCCATCAGCTCGACCACCATCACCCGGTGGTGGCTGGCCGCGGTGGTGTGCACGCGGTCCAGCGCCTCGGTGGCCACCATCACGGCCGTCTGGAAGCCGAAGGTGATGTCCGTGCCGAACAGGTCGTTGTCGATGGTCTTGGGCACGCCGATGCAGTTGATGCCCGCGTCGGCGATGGGCTTGGCGGCCGACATGGTGCCGTCGCCGCCGATGACCACCAGCGCCTCGATCTTGCGGATGTGCAGGTGCGTGAGGCAGACCTCGGTCATGTCGCGGAACTTCAGCGTGCCGTCGGGGTTCTTGCCGACGGGGTATTTCTGGGGGTTGGTCTTGTTGTTGGACCCCAGGATGGTGCCGCCCATGGTCAGGATGTTGGAGACGTCGTCGAGGTTCAGGGGGCGGATCCGGTCCTCGATCAGGCCCAGAAAACCGTCCTCGATGCCCATCACCTCGATGCCGTGGTTGATGGCGTCCTTTACGACCGCCCGGATGACGGCGTTGAGCCCGGGGCAGTCGCCCCCGCCCGTCAGGACGCCGATGCGCTTGATGTTGGAAGCCGGGACACGATCGTGGATGGTCGCCATATGGCCGGGATGGTACCGTGCGTCGCTACAGTCTGCTCGACCGCGTCCGGGTTGGCCGGCGGGTCCACCCGGAGATCGCCGTGCTTCATCTCGCCCCCGTCGCCCTCGCCGCCGCGCTCGCCCTCGCCCCGGTCCGCAACGCCGCCCCTCCCGCGGCCGAGCAACCGGCCCAGCAGCCGGTGACGCTGGCCTACCGGTTCGTGGAAGACCGGCCCGTCCGCTTCGACCTGTCCCAGGAGATGGTCAGCACGCAGACCGCGTTCGAAGAGACCACCGTTGTGCGCACCCGCACCGGCAACCGCACCCGCACCGAGCTGGTCGAGCGCAGGGACGACGGCTCGCTGCTGATCGCCAACACCATCGAGTCCGTCCGGTTCTGGGCCAGGGACGACACCGAGGAGGTCAGCTTCGACTCGGAAAACCCGGAGGATGAGGCCAAGACCGCAGACGCGGCGGTCGCCTCGGTCGCGCTCATGAAGGGGGTGCGCGTCCTGTTGCACATCGGACCGGACGGCACCGTGCGGGCGGTTCCCAATGCCGATGAGCTCCGCGGCCGGGCCGAGGCGATGGAAGACGCCATGATGGCGGAGATCGCCCGCCAGCTCTGGACGCCCGAAGCCATCACCGCCATGAACGAGGGCAACCTCAAGCTGCTGCCCGCCACGCCGGTCCGCCCTGGCGACACCTGGGCCCACACGGTCGAACTGCCCTTCGATCTGGGCGTGATCGTCATGACCATGCGGATGACCCTCCGGGGGGTCGCCGAGGGGCCCGATGGCCGGATGTTCGCCGACATCGGCATCTCCGGCGGCATCACCTCGCGCTTCGAGGCCAACTCCGAGTTTCTCATGCGTCTGGACGACTCCCGCCTGGACGGCGCCGTCCGCTTCGATATCGCCGACGGTGTCATCGACCGGCTGGGCCTGGACACCGTCTTCACACTCAATGTCTTCGTGCCGGAACAGCCGGAGGTCTTCGCGTCGGTCCGGTTCGACCAGAAAGTCACCCAGACGCGGGTCGCCGAATAGCCGGGGCAGCCGGGCGCCGGTTGGACGGTACCATGTGCCGATGCCCGATCCCGCCCAGCCCGAAGGCAGCGCCGCGCCACGGCCTGCCTCCCCGACTCCCCCCGCGCCGGGCGCGGTACGGGCGGAGGCGCCCGCCCGGGTCGATCCCCACCTTTACCTCCACCCCCAGACGCTGGCCCGGCTCGGATCCTTCGAGCTGCGGGCCAAGATGATCGTCGAAGGGGTCATGTCCGGCATGCACCGGTCCCCCTACGCGGGCGTCTCGGTCGAGTTCGCCCAGCACCGGGCCTACGCCCCCGGCGACGACCTGCGCCACCTGGACTGGAAGGTCTACGCCAAGACCGACAAGCTCCAGGTCAAGCAGTACCAGCAGGAGACCAATCTCGATCTGGTCGTGCTGGTCGATGCCTCGGGCTCGATGAACTTCGGCACCCGGCTCTACGCCGACGCGACGGGCTCGGGGCGGACCACCTCGCTCGACGGGCGCCCCAACTGGACCAAGTTCGACCACGCCACCGCCACCGCCGCGGCCCTGGCCTACGTCACGCTCGAGCAGCGCGACCGCGTCGGCATGGTGACCTACGCCGACGAGATCCGCGGCATGGTGCCCCGCTCGGGCCAGCGGACCACCTGGCGCCAGATCGTCGACGTGCTCTCCACCCACCCCGTCGACCGTGAGACCGACTTCCCCCGCGTGATGGAGCAGACGCTGGCCAAGGTGACCAACCGGTGCCTGTTCGCCGTGGTCTCGGACTTCTTTGACGATCCCGAACGCATCAAGGCCGCCTTCGCCCGCGTCAAGCACCGCGGCCACGACCTGATCGCCCTGCAGGTGCTCGACCGCGCCGAGACCGAGTTCCCCTTCGACGACCCCGCCCGCTTCGAGGGCCTGGAGGCCGAGGGCGCGCTGCGCCTGGACCCGCGGGCCATCCGCCAGGACTACCTCGAAGCGATCAACAACCACATCGACGCCGTGCGCAAGGCCGCCCGGGCGTTCGGGTTCGACCACCAGGTCGTGTCGACCCACGACTGGCTGGGCCCGCCCATCGCGGCCATGCTGGCCAAGCGCAACGCGATGATCCGGAGGGCGGGGCGGTGAGCGTGCTCCACCCCTTGATCCTGACCGCCGGACTGGCGGCGCTGAGCATCCCGGTGCTCGTCCACCTGCTGCGCCGGCGACGCAAGCCGATCCCGTGGGCGGCGATGCGTTTTCTGCAGGAGGCGGTCCGCAAGCGGCGTCGCCGGCTGCGGCTGGAACAGATCCTGCTGTTCCTGGCCCGGTGCGCGATCGTGCTGCTGCTGGCCTTCGCCGTCGCCCGGCCGATCCTCGGCGGGCATCCCGGTGCGTCCCGCCCCACGGTGCTGGTCCTGGCGATCGACGACGCCATCGGCTCGGCGCTGACCGACGAGGCGGGCCGCACCGCCCTGAGCCGCGCGGTCGAACGGGCCCGTCGCGAGCTCGACACGCTCAGCCCCATGGGCGGCGACCGGGTCGGCCTGGTCTCGCTGGGCGCGCCGGCCCGGGCGCTGGTCTGGCCGCCCACGGGCGACGTGGACGCCGTGCGCCGCGCGCTCGACCGGCTCCAGCCCACCGACAGCGCGCCCACGCTCTCGGCCCTGCGGGCCGCCCTGCCCGAGGTCGAACTGGATCCCGACCGCCCCGAGCGTCTCGTGCTCCGCCTCCTGTCCGAGTGGCGCGGCGTCGACGCCGAGCGCCTCTTCGCCGGCGGCCCGATCGCCCGGATCGATATCGCCGCGCTGGACGCTCCGGCGGACGCCGTCCGCGACAACATCGGCATCGCCGCCGCCGCCGCCACCACGCCCACGGCGCTGGGCGGCCCGGCGCTGGCGCCGCCGGCCCAGCTGGGGGTCACGCTGGTCCGCAGCGGCGGGGTGGACGCCGAGCGGCTGGTGGACCTGGAGGTCATCGCGCTGCCCGGCGGCTCGATCGCCGGGCGCATCCGGGCCCGCTTTGCGCCCGGCCAGGACCGCGCGCAGGCGACCGTCGCGCTCGACGAGGCGGCCTTCACGCCCGGCCGCGGGGGACGCGTCGCGCTCGAGGCCCGGCTGCCGGCCGACGCCAACCCCCGCGACAACACGGCCCGCGCCGTGCTGACCGTCCGGCGTGAGCTGCGGGTGGGCGTGGTGGAGCGATCGCCGCCCGCGGGCTCGACCGCCGTGGCGCCGGGCGTGTGGGCCCGCGCAGCGCTGACGCCCGACGCCCGCGCCGGTATCGACGCGTTCCGCATCGATCCGGCCTCGCTCGCCTCGGTGCCGGCGGCCTCGATCGACGCGCTGGTGGTGCTCGAACCCGCCCGGCTGTCGCGCGACGCCTGGGCCCGGGCCCGCGAGCTGCTCGCGCGCGGCGGGCTCGTGGCCGTCACGCCCGACTCCGACGCCAACGCCATCGACTGGACGGCCGCGCTGGCCGAGCTGACCGGCGGCGCCGTGTCCGTGCCCGCCGCGGGCCCGATCGCGGCCGACGCGCGCCTGGGCGGACGCGTGGCCGACGCGGGCGTGCTCTCGGGCCTGGCCGGCGAGTTCTCCGAACTGGCGCGGGCGGTGGGGGTCCGACGCCTGCTCCCGCTGACGGCGTCGGGCGATGCCACGGTGGCGCTGCGGACCGACGCCGACGCGCCCTTCCTCGTGCAGGCGCCCGGCCCGGACGGGCGGGGTGTCGTCGCGGTGTTCGCTGTGGCCTTCGACCTGGACTGGTCCGACCTGCCCGCCCGCCCCGCGTTCGTGCCCGTGCTGCAGGAACTGGTCCGGCGCGGGTCGGGCCTGGGCATGGACGCGGCGGTGCTGGCCGGCCGCGCGCCCGCGGAGGACGCGGCCATCGACCGCTGGACGCACGACGCCGAACTCTCCGCGGGCCCGCAGCCCGCGGGGGAGCCCGGGTCGCGTGCCGGGGTGCTGCTGGGGGTCGGCCGCGACGGCGCGGTGCTGCGCTCGCTGGCCGTCAATCCCGACGCCGCGGCCGCGGACACCGGGCCGGCCGCGTCCGAGGCGTTGCGTGCGGCCGGCGCGGCGGTCCTCCCCGGCGCGACCGTGCGCTTCGCGGGCGACGCCCGCGGGGCCGACGCGGCCGGTTCCGTGCGGCGTTCCACGCCGGCGGGTGATCGGGTCGCGCTGATGCTGCTGGCCGCGGCCGCGGTGCTGGCGGTGATGGAGGCGCTGGCGGCGCGGGCCGCGTCGCACCCGGAGGGGAGCGCGCCATGAACACCCTGCTCAACCGGCTCTTAGGGCTCGACGGGCTCGGCTTCGGAACGCCCGAGGCCGAGCTGGTCTTCGAGCGCCCGCTCCCGGCGTGGACGTGGGCCCTGCTGGCGGTGGCCTGCCTGGCGCTGGCGTTGTGGACGTACCGCGGGCTGCCCGGACCGCGCGCCGGCCGGCTCGGTCTGGGCGTGCTCCGCGGCGCGACCGTCGCGCTGCTGGCCCTGCTGGCCGCCGGGCCGCAGCTGCGTCTGGAGCAGATGCGGACCGAGCGGGACAGGGTGTTCGTGCTGGTGGACCGCTCGTCGTCGCTGGACGTGCCCGACGGGCCGGGCGGCATCACCCGAGCCGGCCAGGCCGCCGCGGCGCTGGAACGCGCGGCCCCCGCGCTGGCCGCCCTGGGCGAACGCTCCGAGGTGGACTGGCTGGCCTTCGGCAAGGACACCCGCGCCGCGTCGCCCACGACGCTGGGCGAGGCCGCGGACTCGGCCACGCGTCTGGGGGCGGCCCTGGGCGCCGCGCTGGAGGCCGCCCGCGGCGGGCCGGTCGGCGGCGTCGTGCTGCTCACCGACGGTCGCGCCACCGACGCCGTGCCGCCCGCGATCCTGCGCCGGCTCGAGGCCGAGCGCGTCCCGGTCTTCGCGGTGCCGCTGGGCTCGCCCGATCCGGTGCGTTCGGTCGGCATCGAGCAGGCCGAGTCCCCCGGCGTGGCCTTCGCCCAGGACGCCGTGCCGGTGCGGGTCCGCGTGGTCTGGTCCGGCCGGCCGCCCGAGGGTCTGCGGGCCCAGCTGGTCGACCGGGCCACGGGCGTCGTGCTCGAGGAGGTCTCCGTCGACGCCGGAACCGGCCTGGGCGGGCCGGGCGCGGACGGTTCGGGCGTGGACGGTTCGGGCGTGTGGGTCACGCTGACGACCAACCCCGGCGCCGCGGGGACGCTGGACGCAGAGGTCCGCCTGGCGGGCGTGGAGCACGACACGGATCCGTCGGACAACGCCGCCCGCGTGCCCATCGAGGTGGTGGACCGGGCCATCCGTGTGCTGTACCTCGACGGTCACCCGCGCTGGGAGCACCGCTACGTCAAGAACCTGCTGCTGCGCGAGCGATCGATCGACTCGACGATCCTGCTGCTGGCCTCGGGCCGCCGCTATATCCAGGAGGGGGACACGCTGATCGCCCGCCTGCCCGTGTCGCCCGAGGAGTGGGCCGCGTTCGACGTGGTGATTCTGGGCGATCTGTCGCCCGACCAGTTCGGATCCGAGCAGCTCGCCCAGCTCGCCGAGCACGTGGCCCAGCGCGGCGCGGGCCTGCTGTGGATGGGCGGGCCCGGCCCGACGCCGCAGGCGTGGTTCGAAACGCCGGCCGGCGATCTGCTCCCCCTGCGCCCCGGCCCCGTCACCCTGTGGGACGAGCCGGTCACCATGCGCGCCACGCCCGAGTCCGACCGGCTGGGCGTGCTCCGCACCGATGACGACGGCCGCGCCTGGAACCCGCGGCTGACCGACCCGGACGCGGGCTGGACCATCCTGCGCTGGGCCCAGCGCTTCGAGCCGGGCGCTCTCAAGCCGGGGGTGTCGGTCCTGGGCGAGGCGGTGGGCGTGGATTCGGGCGTCGCCGCGCCGCTGGTGCTCGCCATGCGCTTCGGATCGGGGCGCACGGCCTACGTGGGCACCGACGAGATCTGGCGCTGGCGCTACGGCCGGGGGGAGACGCTGCCGGAGCGGTTCTGGATCCCCCTGGTCCGCATGCTGGCCCGCGGCCGGGTCGCCGCGGCGCTCGGCCCGGGCCTGCTGACGGTCACGCCCGACCGGCCCGAGCCCGGCAGCCCCGCGCTGATCGAGCTGGAGGTCTTCGATCAGGCGCTGATCGACCGCCTGCCGGACCGGATCGACGCGCGGGTCATCCGCGCCGACGGTCGCGAAGCCGTGGTCACCCTGCGCGGCGAGGGCGTCACGCGTTCGGCCGTCTGGACGCCCGACGCCCCCGGCGCGGTGCGCGTGGAGCTGGGGGCGGGCGTGCCCGAACTGGCCGCGCTCTCGGCCGGGGCGCTCGTGATCGAGCCCGGCGACGAGCGGCGCACACTCGACGCCGACCACGGGCTGCTCGCCGGGCTGGCGGAGCGCACGGGCGGGCGCGTCGTGGCCTGGGACGAGACGGACCGGCTCGGCGAGTGGGTGCCCAACCGGGCCCGGGTGCACGCGGGCACGCCGATCATCGAGACGCTGTGGGACCGCTGGATCGTGCTGCTGGCCGTGCTCGGGCTGCTGACGGTCGAGTGGATCGGGCGGCGCCTGATGCGCCTGGCCTGACCCGGCTTACACGGTGGTCGCGGCCCCTCACGCCGGGCGGTGCGCCACGGTCATGTCGCCCTGGCGCCGCAGCGTGAACCCGCACGAACCGAGGAACGCGTCGATCTGGCGCTGCGCGTCGGGGCCGTGCGCCTCCACGAAGACCATGCGGGCCCCTTCGAAGTGAGACCGGAACCGCTCGACGAAGATCCGGGTTTCCGCGCCCTCGATGTCGATCTTGAGGATGTCAAAGCGGTCCACGCCCGCGTCGCCCGCCAGCGTGTCCAGCGTGACGGCGTCGATCGTGCCCGGGCCCGGGCCCTGCGAGGCCTCGACCCGCCGGGACCAGCTCGCGCTGGCGGGGTTGGCGATGCTCAGCGAGCCGTCGGCGTCCCAGAGCCCGGCCCTGACCAGTCGCACCCGGTCATCGCGGATGTTGAGCTGGAAGGCCGCGACGTTCTCCGGGTCCGGCTCCACCGCCACGATCCGCGCCGACGGGAACCGGTCGAGGAACGCGCCGGCGGTGATGCCCACGTTGGACCCCGCGTCCAGGATCGTCTCGGCCTGGACCGGCACGGGCGGGTCCACCTCGCCGCGGCCGTAGACCTGGAGGACGACGCGCAGATCGCTGCTGCCGCGCCGGGCGCGCACGCGGCGGCCGGTCCGCAGGATCACGATGTCCGCGTGCGGGCGCCTGCTTGCGAGATCGCGCAGCAGACGCAGCCACCCGCGCACTCCGATCAGCGGCACCCACAGGGTCGGCCACGGCAGGTACCGGACCGTTTCCACCCGCAGCGTCCGGTACAGCCGTCGGGTCCAGTGCGGACGGGCCGGGCGGGACGACCGGTCCGGCGTGTGCCGTGCTTGTGCCTGCGCCTTCGCCCCGGACATCGCCCGCTTCTCCCGGCGCCTGCCGCGCCCCCGATCCACGCCCGCCACGGACGCTTCAAGCAAAGATCGGTCCGCAGCGCGGGCGGGCATGAGAGGGCCGCCGGGCTCAGAAGGGCGGGAGCTCATCGTCGAAGTCGAGGTCGTTCCCCGAGCCGTCGCGGAAGTTCTCCTCGGGCCCGGACTTCTTGCCCGGCGCAAAGCCGCGGTACGCGTTGGTCGGCGGCGGCGCCGCGGCCGGCGCGGACGAGAAGGACGCCGGCGAGGGCGGGGGCGGTGCGAACGAGGGCGCGGGGGCGAAGTCGGGCCCGGAGTAGCCGCCCGCGTCGCGGTCGGACGCGAAGTCCCGCGCGAAGCCGTAGGCGCCGCCCGAGTGCATCGAGTCGTAGCTCTTGAACCGCACGACGTGCGAATCCCACACCAGCTTGACGGTGCCGGTCGGGCCGTTGCGCTGCTTGGCGATGATCAGTTCGGCCAGGTTGAGCTTGTCGCGGTTGTCCTCGTCGAACTCGGGGCTGTTGGGATCCCAGGCGGGGTCTCCGCGGTGGTAGTAGCTCTCGCGGTGGAGCAGGGCGACGACGTCGGCGTCCTGCTCGATCGAGCCGGACTCGCGCAGGTCGCTCATGCGCGGCCGGTTGCCCTCGCGCTGCTCGGCGCCGCGGTTGAGCTGGGCCAGGCAGATCACCGGCACCTTGAGCTCACGCGCCAGCGCCTTGATCGAGCGGCTGATCTCGGAGACCTCCACCTGCCGGCTCTCCCGCGCGGCCGTGGGCGAGCTGAGCAGCTGCAGGTAGTCGATCACGATGCAGCCGATGTCGTGACGCTGCTTCATGCGCCGGGCCTTGGCGCGCAGCGTGAGCACGGTCATGCCGGGCGTGTCGTCGATGATCATCGGGGCCTCGGCCAGCTCGGCGGACGCCTGGCGGAGTCGCTCGTACTCCTCGGCGTTGACCATGCCGTTGCGCAGCTTGGCCGAGTCGACGCCGGATCGGGCGGACAGCAGGCGCTGCACCAGCGCGCCCCGCGACATCTCGAGGCTGAAGATCCCCACCGGCACCGGCTTGGCGTTGCGCCGCGGCTCCCACGGCGTCAGGCCGCCGAAGGCGATCTGCTCGGCCAGGTTCAGGCACATCGCGGTCTTGCCCATCGACGGACGGGCGGCCAGGATGATCAGTTCCTCGGGCTGCAGGCCGCTGGTCATCTGGTCCAGATCCGGGAAACCGGTGGGCACGCCCATGATCGGCTTGCCGTCCGCCTCGTCGATGCGCTGCATCTCGGCGTGCAGCAGCTCCTTGAGCGACTCGGGTTCGGCGTTGATGTCCTCGCTGGCGATGTCGAAGATCTTCTTTTCCGCCAGGTCGATGACCCGTTTGGCCCCGTCCGGGGTGCCGTCGGCGCCGGTGTAGGCGTCGTGCAGGATCTCGCCGGCCGCGTCGATCAGCTTGCGCAGCCGGGCGGCATCGGCGATCAGGCGGGCGTAGTACGGGGCCGAGGCCGCGCTGGGCACCGCCTCGGCCAGCTCCATCAGGTAGCCCGTGCCTCCGACCCGGTCGAGCACCCCGCGGGCGCGGAGGGATTCGGTGAGCTGCACCAGGTCGCCGGACTGGTGGGCCTCGAACGTGTCGACCAGGGCCTTGTAGATCGTCCCGTGCGCCTCCTTGTAGAACGACTCGGGCGTGGGCACGATCTCGACCACGTCGTTGAGCACGCCGGGGTCCAGCAGGATCGAGCCGAGCAGCGAGCGCTCGGCCTCGATCGCGTGGGGCGGGGTGCGGTCGAACAGCCGTCCCATCGCTTCGCGATCGGTCCGGAAGGCCTTGGGTTCGAAGGGGGCTCTGGTCAAGGTCACTGACTATCCCCGATCCGACCGGGGTTGGCAACGCCGAAGCGGCGAGGTTGCGCGAGTAGCGCACAAATGCGGTCATCGGCGTGACTTGCGTCGGTGCTGTGGCCCTGTCGGTTGCGGGCATCGCCCGTGCACAGCCCGTCGTATCCTTGATCATGAGCAAATCTCCCACCCTCGGCGAGCTGGGCCGGGGCGAAACCCTCCCCGACCACCTCCCCAAGTCGCCCGTCGGCATCTTCCGGGCCTGGTTCGACGACGCCCAGGCCCGCAAGCTCCAGCCCAACCCCAACGCGATGACCATCGCCACCATCGACCCGGACGGGCGACCCTCGGCCCGGGTGGTGCTCTGCAAGGGCATGGCGGACGACTATGTGGTCTTTTACACCAACTACCAGGGGCGCAAGGGCCGGGCGCTGGACGCCAACCCGCGGGCGGCGGTGGTCTTCCATTGGGACCAGTTCGATCGCCAGGTCCGCATCGAGGGCCCGGTGGTGCGGTCCCCGGCCGGCGAGTCGGACGCGTATTTCCACAGCCGGCGGTGGGAGTCCCGCGTGGGCGCGTGGGCCAGCGACCAGACCGAGCCGATCGAGTCCCGCGAGGCGCTGATCAACAAGGTCCGCCACACCGCCGAACGGCTGGGCGTCGATCTGGCCGCGGCGGTGGGGGGCCAGCCGATCGAGATCGACCGCCCGCCGCACTGGGGCGGCTACCGCCTGTGGTTCGAGCGGGTGGAACTGTGGTGCGGCGGCATCGGACGCGTGCACGACCGGGCGGTCTGGACCCGCCCCCTCAGTCCGGCCGCGGACGGGTTCAAGCCGGGGCACTGGTCGTCCACGCGCCTGCAGCCGTGAGGCCGGCGGCCGCGTTCAGAGCAGCAGCAGCGCCAGGCTGATCCAGCCCAGGGCCGCCAGCATCAGCACGGCCGTGTAACCCACCATGTCCCGCGCCCGCAGCCCGGTGATGGCCAGCAGCGGCAGGGCCCAGAACGGCTGGAGCATGTTGGTCAGCTGGTCGCCGTAGGCGACGGCCATGATCATCTTCTCGGGCGCAACGCCCAGCGCCAGGCCGGCTTCCAGCGCGATCGGCCCCTGGATGGCCCACTGCCCGCCGCCGGAGGGGACGAACAGGTTGACCACCCCCGCGCTGAGGAAGGTGAAGAGGGGCAGGGTTTGGGCGGTGGCGTGCTCGGCCATGAACTGCGAGAACCGGGCGATCAGCCCTGAGCCCATCAGCACGCCCATGATGCCCGCGTAGAGCGGGAACTGCAGGATGATGCCGGCGCATCCCCGAGCGCCGCGTTCGGCGGCCGCCGTGTACGACGCGATCGAGCCGTGGGCGACCAACCCGAGCGCCAGCATCGTCAGGTTGATCTCGTTGAGCCCGACCCGCAGGAGCGAACCGGTCTGGTGGAAGCGCACCATCGCCCAGAGGATCAGGCCGGCCAGCAGCAGCGGCACCAGCGGCGTGCGCTCCAGGAAATCCGGCAGCGTGCGGATCGGACGCGGCGGTTCCTCGAACAGATCGCCCGGGGCCGGCATGGGCGTCACGGTGTCGGTGGGACGCGGGTGCAGCAGCGCGAGCAGCGCGGGCACGATGAGAAGCAGGCCGAGCACCACCGTCAGGTTCAGCGGCGAGAATAGCGTGCGCCCGAGGTCGATCGTCCAGCCGTCGCCGAGCCGCTCGGCGAGCATGAGGTTCGTGGGTGCGGGCAGCACCCGGGCGGCCTCCAGCTGCGTGACCATGGTCAGCGGGGCGCTGCCGGAGAGGCCGCCGTGCCAGACCAGCATGCCCGTGTAGCCTGCGGCCGCGAGCAGCGGGGCGTGGACCCGCACGCCGCGGGCCTCGAGCGCGCGGGCCACGTCCCGCGCCAGCAGGGCCCCGACGATCAGCCCCAGCCCCCAGTTGATCAGCCCGAAGCCCATGGCGGCCAGCCCGATCATCGCGGCGGCCGGTCCGGGTCGCTTCGGCAGCCTGGCCAGCGCCAGGATGGCCGCCCGCACCGGGCGCGACTCGGCCAGCGCGTGCCCGGTGACCAGGATCAGGCACATCTGCATGGCGAAACCCAGGAAGCGCCACACGCCGCCGGATGGGTCGCGCCACGCATCCACGGTCGCGGTGAGCGGGCCCGTTCCCGCGGGGAAGGATCCCCACGCCCGGGCCATGCCGAACGAGGCGAGGGTCAGAAGCACCGCCAGCACGAACGGGTCGGGCGCGGTGCGGGCGAAGATGGCGGAGAGCACGCGGCCCAGCCAGGCGATCATCGAGGTGCAGCCCCCACAAGCGTCGGGAAAATGAAGGAATCGGGCGTTCGCCCGCTCTTCCGCGAAGCGGCCGCGAGCAGGATCGTCCGCGTCACAGTCTACAGTCTGTCCGCTTGAGCGGCCCCGATCAATCCGAAAACAGTCCGGACGGCACCCCCGGCGGGCCGCGCGCGGGCGGCGGGATGGCGCCCGTGCCCCGGTCCGAGGCATCGCCGGACGCCCTCGCCCCGACGGGCGGGCCGGCGCTGCCCCAGGAACATTCCGCCCGGATCCGCCAGGGGTTGCTTTACGCCCTGGGCGCCTTCGGCACCTGGGCCATCGTCATCCCGGTCTTTTTCCGGGTGCTCAGCAGGCAGGGCGTGGATCCGTTCGAGATGGTCGGCCAGCGGGTGGCCTTCGGGGTGCCGTTCCTGCTGCTGATGATCGCGTATGCCCGCCAGTGGGGCACGCTCCGCCGCGCCTTCACCGACCGGAAGATCCTCAAGTTTCTGATCCCCAGCACGCTGCTGATCGGCATCAACTGGTACTTCTTCATCGTCGCCGTGGACGAGGGCCACCTCAGCCACGCCGGTCTGGGCTATTACATCAACCCCGTGGTCTCGGTCGCGCTGGGATACCTGTTCCTCAAGGAACGCCTTCGACCCCTGCAGTTTGTGGCGCTGGGGCTGGGCGTGGCGGCGGTGGGCGTGCTGACGGTGGCTGAGGGGTTCCTGCCGATCATCTCGATCATCCTGCCGGTGTCGTTCGGTCTCTACGGCCTGCTGCGCAAGCAGGCCGGCGTGGGCCCGGTGGTGGGCCTGACCGTCGAGACGATGCTGCTGCTGCCGCTGTCGCTGGGCCTGCTGATCTGGCTGACGGCCGAGGGTCGCACGATGTTCCTGGTCGGGCCGGGCTGGGTTTCGGCGATCATGCTGCTGGGCGGGCTGGCGACGGTGGCGCCGCTGGCGTGGTTCGCCGCCGCCGCGAAGCGCCTGCCGCTGAGCACGCTGGGCCTGATGCAGTACCTCTCGCCCACCGGCCAGACGCTGCTGGCGGCGGTGTTCTTCGGCGAGTCGTTCCCGCCGCTCAAGTGGGCGGCGTTCGGGCTGATCTGGATCGCCATCGCGGTGTTTACCACCGACGCGGTGCGTCAGAACGGCAAGGCCCGGCGCGAACGCCTCGCCGCGGCCGCCACCCCGCCCCCGGCCTCGGCCCGGGCCTGACTCACGGTTCGGCGATGTCGTACACCCGCAGCCCGGTCAGGCGCGGGCGCCACCGCTCGACGAAGGCGACGTGGTCCGGGTGGAGCACATAGGCGTTGAGCCCGGCGGTGTCGTCGAAGCCCAGGATCATGCCCACGTCGTAATCACCGAGCACGGTGGGACGCCCGGTGTCCAGGTGGGTGCCCGCTGAGAACGCCGTCACGCTGGGGATGGCGGAGAGCACCGCCCGGGCCTCGGCCAGCAGGGCGTCGGCGTCGGCGGGGTCGGCCAGATCCACGAAGACCACGTGGCTGATCGCAGCGACCGGGCGGGGGGTCGGGTCGATCGCGCACCCCCCGAGCAGGGTGGTCGTCAGGACGATGGGGGCCAAGAGGATGGTGCGGCGGAGTTTCATCCGCGCATGGTACAAAAACCCTGTCAGCACGGGTCCGGCGTCGGCGGTACGGGTCCATGGACAGCACCACCACGACCGTCATCGAGTCCCGCCTGCATCGTCTCGAACGAACCAACGCCCGCTGGCGGGCCGGGGCCCTCGCCGGGCTGGCCGGCGTGCTCGGGCTGCTGATCGGCGGCATGGGCCAGCCGCAGCGCGCTGCGTTGCCCGACCAGAGCCACCAGGGCTACCAGTACGTCTCCGTCGGTGACACGATCTATCGCATCGACAAGTTCGGTGAGATCTCGTACATCTCCGTCGGCGGCACGGGCACGACCGGCGTGCGGTCGTCCAACGGCTACTTCACCTGGGGACGGGTCCGCCTCGACAGGGAGCGGGCCATGAGCGACCGGCCGTAACCGGTTCGCGGTCTCCGGTTCGCATCACGCCGTCTCAAGCGTCGCGTGAGGCAGCGGGAACCGCTCGCACAGCGCCTTGATCTCGGCGCGCACCTTGGCGGACTCGTTCGCCAGTTCGGTCTCCCCGCGCAGGCCCGCGAGCAGCACGCGGTCGATCCAACCGGCGATGCGGTCCATCTCGGGCTCCAGGAAGCCCCGCGTCGTGGTGGCGGGGGTGCCCAGGCGGATGCCGCTGGTGATCATCGGCGGGCGGGGGTCGTCGGGGATGCCGTTCTTGTTGGTGATGATGCCGGCGCCCTCCAGCCACTTCTCCGCGTCCTTGCCGGTCAGGTCGGCGTGCTTGGCGGTCAGGTCGACGAGCATGAGGTGGTTGTCGGTGCCGCCGGAGGTGATGCGGTAGCCGTGCTTCTGCAGCGCGGCAGCCAGGGTTCGGGCGTTCTTGACCACCTGCTGCTGGTAGGCTTTGAACTCGGGGCGCAGTGCCTCGCCGAAGGCCACAGCCTTGGCGGTGATGATGTGCATTAGAGGCCCGCCCTGCACGCCCGGGAAGACGTTGCGGTTAATGAGCTTGTTGAGCTCCTCGTCGTTGGTCATGATCAGCCCGCCGCGGGGGCCGCGGAGCGACTTGTGCGTGGTCGTGGTGACCACATGCGCGTGCGGGAAGGGCGACGGGTGCACGCCCGCGGCCACCAGCCCGGCGATGTGGGCGATGTCGGCCATCAGCACCGCGCCCACCTCGTCGGCGATCTGGCGGAACCTGGCGAAGTCGATCACGCGGGGGTAGGCCGAGTAGCCGCAGAGGATGGCCTTGGGCCTGGTTTCCAGCGCCACGCGGCGCACCGCGTCGTAGTCGATCCGCTCGTGCTCGGGGTGGTTCTTGTCGTAGTGCAGTGGGTAGTGCACCGGCTTGTAGAAGATGCCCGAGAAGTTCAGGTTCATGCCGTGCGAGAGGTGCCCGCCGTCCTTGAGCACCAGCGACAGGAAGGTGTCGCCGGGGTTCATGATGGACATGAACACGGCGGTGTTGGCCTGCGCCCCCGAGTGCGGCTGCACGTTGGCGAACTGGCATCCGAAGAGCTGCTTGGCCCGGTCGCGGGCCAGCTGCTCGACCTTGTCGTGGTGCTCGCACCCGCCGTAGTAACGACGCCCGGGATAGCCCTCGGCGTACTTGTTGGTCATGCACGTGCCCGCGGCCAGCATCACGGCCGGGGAGGCGTGGTTCTCGCTGGCGATCAGCTCGATGGTGTGCTCCTGCCGGTCCGCCTCCGCGGCCACGATGGCGGCCACCTCGGGGTCCGTGCGGGCGATCTGGTCGATGATCAGTCGGTCGAGCGTCTCGTGGGGGGCGTGGGGGGTATGGGGGGGGTGGGCCATGACGGATGGTAGAACCTGCGCGGGCCTCCCCGCCGGATCGGGGGCTCCCGGACGCGAGGCTTTGGCTCACGGCTGCGGGCTGACCGCCGACCACACGACCGCTACAACGATGCTCACGACGCAACCCGCCAGCACGAGCACCATCAGCACCGAGACCAGCCACAGCACGAAGTACCAAGGCCCACGCCCGCCCTCCGGCCCGTCCAGAGCCGCCATGAGGGTGGTCCGGGATCCGCACTCCGGGCAGGTGAGCACGCCCCCGAGGTCGGCCCAGTCGCCGATGCCCTCGGTCCCGGGCAGGCCGGTCAGTTCGTGCCGGCACCGCGGGCAGTGCAGGGTCGGTCGGGCGCGGGACTGATCTGACCTGGCGGGGGGGGTGGGGGTGGGGGTGGGATCGGGCACGTGAAAAGGTAGCCGCGGGGGAGCGCCCGGTTCAGGTCCACCGGGAGAGCATCCACGCCACGGAGTTGAACTTCAGCACGACCACCGCCAGCGCCGCGCCCAGCAGCCCGCCGAAGGTCGCCAGGGCCACCAGCGGGCGCTGGCGGTGCAGCCCCCAGGCCATATGGGCCGCCGTGTGCCACCACGCGAGGGTCCAGACGGACAGCAGGCCGGACAGCAAGCCGAGCATCCAGAACAACTGGTTCGCCAGCAACGATCCCCGCCACAGCACGAAGATGGCCGATGACACCCGGTGGGCCTCGATCACCAGCAGGGGGGCCAGCAGGGCGATCAGGGCGGCGCGCGCGATATGCGCTGCGCGCAGCCGGACGGCCCGGCGTGTGACGGGCACGGCCGTGAGGATCAGCACCCACACCGCTCCGTACCCGATCATCGCCACCGCCCAGTTCGGGACGTCGACACCGGTCACCTGCGACCCGCGCAGGGCGCTCCAGAAGGTCCGGTTGCCCCACAGAAAGTCCTGTGTCTGGAGCACCGAGCCGAGCACCGCTTTCAGCAGGGCCTGCGCGTGGAGCTCCGAGTTCACCACGCCCGCGCCGCCGAACCACATCTGCATCCACACGAACTCGCTGCGATAGCGCAACGCCCCCGTCGCCGCGTGCAGCACGAGCGTCAGCGCCAGGCACCACGCCGCCAGAACGCCCGGCCGAACGCGGGCCAGCACGCCCACCGCCCGCCAGAACACCCACGGCCGGACGATCCGCGTCAGCGTCGCCGGCGTGCGTCGGATCGCCTGTCGTATTCCGGTCGCGTGCTCCACCAGCCAGCCGAGATCCTGCCGTCCCGGATCGAACAGATCCGCCCATGCAAAGCCGGTCCCGCACTCCGGGCAGCAGCCGCGCACCGGACACCGGTCCGTCCACGCCGCCACGGCGCCCGACTGGTCGTAGCCGCAGCGAGGGCACTTCGGCACGATCGCGATGGGCCCGTGCGTGACCACGTGGGGGAAGATACCACGGATTCATCCCGGGGGATGCGTGGAACTTCCGCAGGGTTCTGCCCGGGCGATCAACGCCCCGCCACCGGCACCACCATCGCCGGGCACTCGCTCAGGCGGGGATTGTTGGAAAGATCGACGGGCAGGTAAACGCCGCGCTCATGGTCGGTGTTGAGCACCAGGGCGTTGGGCTCCACCAGGGCGTAGCCGTTGTCCGCGTGCTCGTGCCCGAGGATGAACAGGTTGACGCCCCAGCGCTCGGTCAGGTCTTCCAGCAGTTCGTGGTCGTAGCCCCGCCCCCACACCATGAAATGGGCCGAGCCGACCCGTGGCTGGTAGTCGTCCATCGTCAGGTCACGCGAGAGGATGGTCGCGTCGAACCGCGCCATGTTGGCCGCCGCCGGGAGCGAGTGGGCGCACAGGATGTCCCCCTGCGGGCACACGCAGCGCAGCGCCAGCGGCATGGAGAACACGAAGTCCCTGATCGCGTCCTGCACCCCGTCGGCGTCCTCGCCGAAGACGTACTCGACGCCCGCGTTGAACGCGTCGACCACCCGCACGCCGTTCTTGACGATGCCCGATCCGATGACCTGGGCCAGTTCATGGTTGGCCAGCAGCGTGTGGACGAACTCCGGGAACCGGGCCTTGAGGGCCGCCACCCGGGTCAGGCCGCGGTAGGAAAAGTCCATCCCGCCGACGAGGGTGGGGGGGTGGATGATCTCGTGCAAGGTGAGGTGCGCGGGATCGGGCGACGGCTCGTCGCCCAGACCGGCCGCTTCCACCACCGCCGCGAAGTTCAGCGGGTTGTCGTGGATGTCGCCGGTGGCGATCAGGCGTCCGGGGGCCTCGATCCGGTCGATCGATCCCACGCGGCATCGGGCCGAACGGTTCGCGGACGCTCCGGCCCGCAGCGCGTCGATCACCGTCCCCGCGTTGGCCAGGTCGAGCACCGCCACATGTCGCTCAGTTCTTCTCGTCCGACCCGGCCGGGGAGGTCGGCGTCGGGGCGGTGGCCGCGGCGGCGGCGGCCCGCACGATGCCCAGGATCAGGTCCAGCTTGTCCGCGACCACGTGCATGTTGTCCGGACGGTCCTCGGCCCGGACCTTCACGCAGTCCATCACGAGCGTCTCGAGCCGCTCGGGCACCGCCTTGTTGATCTGGCGGACCGGCACCGGCGGCTCAATCTTGCTCTCGTCGATCGAGCTGGTCAGCGCGTCGTTCTTGAGCCCCATGGCGGTGGGGATGTTCCGGCCCGTCAGCACCCAGTACATGGTGGCGCCGAAGTTGTAGATGTCGGTCTTGGGCGTGATGGCCCCGCGGCGCACCTGCTCGGGCGCGATGTAGTCCGGGGTGCCCTGGATGCGCTCCTTGACCGTGCCCGCCTTGCAGGACTGGCCGAGGTCGATGACCTTGGCGGTGGGGTTGCCGTCGAAGTCGTGGCCCACGATCACGTTGTGGGGCTTCATGTCGGCGTGGACATAGCCCGCGTCGTGCATCTGGGCCAGGCCGTGGGCGGTCTGGCGGAACACGTCGACGATCTGGTCGAGCCGATGGGGCTTCTCCTCGTGCAGGGAGACCCCGTCGACGAACTCCATGACCAGGAACAGCTCGCGGGTGTTGAGCAGGCTGCCCTTCTTGATGATCCGGGGGATCTTGCGGATGGACTCGTGGCTGATGGCGCAGGCGATCTTGTGCTCGATCTCGGCCTGGTCCAGGAACCGCTGCTCCTTGGGCGTCCGCTTCTGGACGTGCTTGAGCGCCCAGATCTGCTTGCTCTTGGGGTCCTGCACCAGATAGATGACCGACGCCGCCCCCCGGCCGATCTCCGAGAGCACGCGCATGCCCTCGATGGTGTCACCCTTCTTGTAGACCGGCTGGATGTCGGGAAGGTCGTCGCTCATGACACCTGGACGGGGGTTCGGCAGCCGATCGGGATCCGTGAACACGGCGGGAGCGTCGCGGGGCGCGGACGGGGGCAGGACCACCCCTGGGTCTCCTTCGGCCGGATCATCGGGCGGTTGCAGGCGGACCCTGCGTCTCCTCCCAGAAGCTTGGGCAGGTCGATGGTATCCCCGGCGCGACGCTGCCGACCGTCGCGACAAGGCCCGAGAGCACGCTGGGAGGGGCGCCCGATCGGGGTGGCAAGGTTAGCGCATCGAGGCGAGCAGTTCCTCGAACGCCTGGCGGGGGAAATACCGCCCCGGGCTCGAGGTCTGGGCGAGGTCCTGGTGCAGGTGCACCTCGTCGGGCGGGATGCCCAGATGGTCGGCCAGGGCCGCCACCAGCTGCGCGGTGCGGAGCAGCTGCTCCTTGCCGAAGGGACGCCGGTCGCCGTCGCCCACCAGGCACACCTCGATGATGCCCTTGGACGAGCCGGGGAGCCCCGCGAGCTGGGCGCCGTCCTGCTGGTCCATCCACCGGTAGCCGACATGGATCTGGCCGTCGGCCATCCCCGCCCCGTTGCCGACGACGAAGTGGAAGGCCAGCCCGTCGTAGCCGACGCCGCGGTGCGACTCCTCGATCGACGCCGGCGAGCCGGACGGCGATCCGGAGTGGACCAGGACGATGCGGTTCCAGCGGCCCTGCTCGATCGGCGTGCGGGTCTGGAGCACCGCCTCGACGCCGCGGGCCCCGCCGGTCGCCATGAGCGGCGAAAGCGAGACACCGCCGGAGCGGGCGGGCGAGCCGGGGTCGAGCAGCGACAGCAGCCCGACGCCGACCGTCATGGCCGCACCGAGCGCGCACCAGACAATCTTCGTGCGGACACGCGATCCGGGAAGCGGGTTGGCTCGGGCGGATGGCATCGTGGAAACTCGCTCCGGTAGATTATCTCAAAGAATCGGGCGGGGACCGGGGATTTCTTGCACAATCATCGCGATCCCGCATTTCGTCTGCGGGCCGACGCGCGGAATGCGCGGCACATCCCGCAAGAATGCCGAACAGAACAGGCGGATTGCCCCGGACCGGCCGCGCGGCGCCCGGGTACTCGGACCGGGCGGGCTATTCGGAACGCTGGATCAACCGTCCCCGCAGGTTCGGCGTGCGCCGCCCGAACTCGTCCTCGAGGTACGGCTCGGCCCGCTCGGCCCGCACCCGCTCGTAGCGGTCGTACGGCGACCGCACATCGTCCGGCCGCAGCGCCGTCTTCGAGCATCCCCCCGACGCCAGCAGGGCGGCCACGATCGCACCCAAACCCGAGAAACGTTTCACACTCGTTCGACGCACGGGGCAGACTCCGCGATCGCCGGCGGCGTGCCGGACGCAAAACAGTGTACCGCCCACAAGGGGCGGCACACTGTTCTGGAGAGAGGAGAGATGACACTTGTGATTCCCTGCCTGCGTCGGGTCTCGCGGTCCCGACCCCATTGATACGGATCCACCCGCGTCGTTGTTCGCGCCCGCGCTCAATCCCCCGTCAAATCGGGAAAATCCCCGCGCGGCGCGAGCCGGCCCGTGCCATCGACCCGCAGGGCTCCCGACCCGATCATTCTCCGAACCATCTCGAACACGACCACCGCGACGGCGTTGGAGAGGTTCAGCGACCGCTCGCCGGGCCGCAGCGGGATCGTCAGCAGGCGGTCGGCGTGCCGCGCCTGCAGGTCGGACGGCAGGCCCACGCTCTCGCGGCCGAAGACCATGAAGTCACCCGGACGCAGCGGGGCCTCGTAGATCGAGCGGGTCCCGCGGGCGCTGAACATCCAGACCCCGGGTCCGCGGGGGTCGGACCCGTCCGGCAGCGACCGCTCCCACGAGACGATGTCCGCGTGCTCGGTCAGGTCCACCCGCGGCCAGTAGTCCAGCCCCGCCCGCCGGCACGCCTTTTCGTCGATGTCGAACCCCAGCGGATGCACCAGGTGCAGCGCGCACCCCGTCGCCACGCAGGTCCGCGCCACCGAGCCGGTGTTGTTGGGGATCTCCGGCTCGACCAGCACGACCCGGGCGGGCGGAAGGGCGGGGCGGACGGGCTGTTCAGGGTGGTCTGGCACACCCGATTGTTGCCGGCCGGTCCGCCCCGTGGGAACGAAAAAACCCGCCGCAGGCGGGTCGGAGAGGACGGACGCGGCCCGGGGTTATTGCAGGCCGGGGTCGACCCTGAGCACCTGCTCGACCGCCTGGCGGAACGCGGGCGATCCGGGGTGGCCCTGCCAGCGGACGACGCCGTCCGTGGACATGACGACCGCGTGCGGGATGCCGCGGATCTCCAGCGACTTGGCCATGCGCTGCGAGGCGTCGTAGACCTGGTGGTACGAGTGCTTGGTGCGGTTGATGAAGTTGCGCACCGCCGAGATGTCGTCGTTCATGCCCGCGACCCCGACGATCGCCAGGTTGGACTGGTGCTGCTTCTGCATGGCGTCCAGGGCCGGCATCACCTGGATGCAGGGCCCGCACCAGGTCGCCCAGAAGTCCAGCACCACGACCTTGCCCGACAGATCCTGCTTGCTGGTCAGCCAGGTCTCCGAACCCATCGGGACCGGCATCGGCTGGCCCTGCACGTCTTTTCCGCTCAGGCCCGCGGTGTTGTGCGCGGGCCAGGACGCGGCGGCGTACTGCTCCGGCGTCGCCTTGGTCACGCCGGTCCCGCCCGTCTGTGACGGTGTCGCCGCCGGCGCCGGGCTCTCGGCCATCAACGCGTCGCGGGACTTGGCCTCGAGCCGGGCGTTCTCCGCGGCCTGCGGCACCGTCTCGCGCAGCAGGCGCGTCACGGCCAGTTCCAGCACCCGCGTCTCGAAGTCCGCGTAGCGCAGGTTGCCCGCCCGGTCGATGATGTAGACATCCGGCACGTCGTCGGACAGCAGCGCCTTGGCGAATGCGCCGCCGGTGTCCCTGGCCACCGGGATGCGGACGCGATTCTGCTCCGCCAGCGTCGCCAGCGCGTCCCAGTTCTCCTCGCCGTGCACCGCGAAGACCTTGAGCCCCTTGTCCCCGTGGGTGCGGGCCAGGCGGGTCATGGTGTTCAGCGTGGTCATGGCCGCGGCGTTCTGGCTGTCGATCAGGGCGAACGCCACCACCTGCCCTTCGCTCAGCCCCGCCTCGGTCACCGGCTCGCCGCCGACCCACTCGCCCAGGCCGCCCAGCAGGGTCACCGGGAAGGCCTTGGCCTCCAGCTCGGTCACCTTGGCCCGGTGGGCCGAGTCGCCCTCGCGCACGATGGCCGGGGACATCGCCAGCATCCCGGTTCCGGCGAGGGCCAGCCCGGCGGTCAGTGTCAGTCGGCGTGCGGTGTTCTTCATCATCGGGCTCCTTCGGGGTCGGGGTCGTCGGGCGAGATCCGGCGGCATCGGCGTGCGCCGTGCCGGTCAGTATGCCCGAAATCCCCGCCCGAGGGAACCGCGAACGAAAAAAAGGGCGGCGCGTCTCCCGAAGGATCGCGCCGCCCGGGGGTTGGGGCATGGGGAGGGGCCGGAGGGGGGTCAGCCCGCGCTCTTGGCCTTGATCAGCGGGTCGGCGGCGATGACCTGGCCGACGATGTCGTTGAACTCCTTGTGATGGGGGTTGCCCATCCAGCGGATCACGCCGTCGGTGGAGAGCACCACGACGAGCGGGATGCCGCGGGATTCGAACGGCTTGAACACCCGCTGCTCATTGTCGTGCAGATACACCCACTTCGGCTCGTGCGTCTCCAGGTGGGACTCGACTTTCGACTGTTCCTCACGCTGCCCGGAGATGCCGATCACCACCACTTTGCCGGCGTGGTCCTTCATCAGCTTCTCGAGCTTGGGTTCGGCGGCGATGCACGGCCCGCACCAGGTCGCCCAGAAGTCCAGCACCAGCACCTTGCCGGTCAGATCCTGCTTCTCGGTCAGCCAGACCTCCTGGCCCAGGGGCACGGGCAGCTTCTGACCCTGCAGGTTCTTGGCGTACAGATCGGGGTTGTGGGCCGGCCACGCGGCGGTCTTGTACAGACCGGGATCGACCTGCGGAGCCTTGGCGGCCGGCTCGGCCGGGGCGGTCTGGGGTTCGGCGGACATCCAACCGCCGGCGAGCAGGGCGATCGAAACAGCGGCGGAAGCGAGCGTCATCATGGTGTGGTCTCCTCAGGACGATTCAGAGCCTATCGGAACCAGTCTGTGCAGTGCAACCCCCGCCGCCACCCCAATATTCAGAGAATCCGCCCCCGGCGCCTGCGGGATGACCACGCGGCGGCGGACCACCCGGCGAAGGGCCGGGCTCAGCCCCGGGCCCTCCGCCCCCAGAATCAGGGCGGGGCGGGCCGGGATGGTCACCCGGTCGATCCGCTCGGCCTCCGGTGAAGGGTCCAGCGCGATCAGTTCGAACCCCGCCGCCTCCACCGCCGCCAGACCCTCGGGCCACGCCTCCACCACCGCGAAGGGGATCCGCAGCGCGTGCCCCATGGACACGCGCAGGGCCTTGCGGTAGAGCGGGTCGCAGCAGCGCGGGCTCAGGAGCACCCCCGTGCCCGGACCGCCGAGCACCGCCGCCGAGCGGAACACCGATCCGAGGTTGTCGTGGTTGGCCAGATCTTCCAGCACGACCAGCGCCCGGCTCGCCCGTGCGAGCTCGATCGGGTCCCGGGCCGGCAGGCGTCGCCCGACCGCCAGCAGCCCCCGGTGGACGTCGAACCCCACGATCGTCTCCATGACCCCCCGCGTCGCGACGTACACCGGCACCCCGTCCGGCACCCGCCCCAGCAATCCCGCGACCCCCTCGGCCCGCCCTTCGGCCACCAGCACCGACTCGACCGGGTAGTCCGACGCCAGCAGGTGCTCGATGACGAGCGATCCCTCGGCCATGAACCATCCCTGATCGCCCGCCGTATCCGGGGTCCTCGAGGATGCCGCCGGGTTGTGCGCCGCCCGCAGCCAGGCGTCCTTCTGGTTCAGATAGCACGCCACCCGGGGGTCATCGCGGTCATGGATCGGGGTCAACCGGTCGATCATCGGGTCAAGGCTACCCTCCCGGCGTGGGAGGCGGTTTCGTTGGCACGTTCTCGGACGCGGGTGCGGCCGGGTCACAGGCGGGAGCGGCGGGCATGAGCGCGATGAGTCTGGCACAGGCCGCCGTGCTCGGGGTGGTCGAGGGCATCACCGAGTACCTGCCGATCTCGTCGACCGGGCACCTGATCATCGCCTCGGCCTTGATGGGCCTGGACGAGAACCCCGTCCAGAAGTCGGCCGTGGACACCTTCAACATCGTGATCCAGGGCGGCGCGATCCTGGCCGTGCTGGGGCTCTACTTCCCCCGGGTCCTGCGCATGGCCAAGGGCCTGCTGGGCCGGGACGCCGACGGCCTGGCCCTGGCGCTGCGGATCATCGTCGCGTTCCTGCCCGCCGCGGTGCTGGGCGTGCTGCTGGCCGATGTCATCGAGGCCCGCCTGTTCAACACCCCCAGCGTGCTGGCCGCCCTGGCGCTGGGCGGCGTGTTCATGATCGCCCTGGATCGCGCCCGGATGAAGCAGTTCCGCGCCGCGGCCGCCGCGGACCCCGACCACGCGCTCGGCCCCGACCTGCACGAGATGTCCTACCGCCAGGCGGTGCTCATCGGCCTGCTGCAATGCGTCGCGATGATCCCCGGCACGTCCCGCTCCATGATGACCATCGCCGGCGGCGTGCTCGTCGGGCTGCACCCCCGTCGGGCCGCCGAGTTCTCCTTCCTCCTCGGCCTGCCCACCCTCGGCGGGGCCTGCGTCTATTCGCTGATCAAAACGATGACCGGCGACGGTCCCAACATGTTCGAGGTCATCGGCTGGATGCCCATCCTCGTCGGCATGGCCGCCGCCACCGTTTCGGCCGTGATCGCCGTCCGGTGGCTGGTGGGATTCCTCAACAAGCACGGCCTGGCCGTCTTCGGCTACTACCGTCTGGGGCTGGCCGCCGTGCTCGGCGGTCTGATCTTTGCCGGGGTTGTGGTCCTCAACAGCCCGACCGCGCCCGAGCCAACCCTGCCCGAGCAGACCGTTCCCGACACCTTCGAGCCGCCTGCGCCCCTCGAGATCCTCCCATGAAGACCTCCTTCCCCAAGGACCGCATCGAGTTCGTCCTGCTCGAGTCCGTCCACGAGGACGGCATCGCCGAACTCGAACGCACCGGCTACACCGTCCGCGCCCACAAGGGCGCGCTCGAGGGCGACGCCTTGATCGAGGAGATCCGCCGCGCCCACGTCGTCGGCGTCCGTTCCAAGACCCAACTGACCGCCGGCGTGCTGTCCCAGTGCGAAAGGCTGCTGGCCGTCGGCTGCTTTTGCGCCGGCACCGACCAGGTCGACCTCGACGCCGCCGCCCGCTCGGGCGTGCCCGTCTTCAACGCCCCGTTCTCCAACACCCGCTCGGTGGCCGAGCTGACCATCGCCGAGATCATCGCCCTGCACCGCCGCCTGACCGAGCGCTCCGAGACCCTCCACCGCGGCAAGTGGGACAAGTCCGCCGCAGGCAGCCACGAGGTCCGCGGACGCACCGTCGGCATCATCGGCTACGGCCACATCGGCGCCCAGGTCTCCGTGATGGCCGAGGCCATCGGCATGCGCGTGCTCTACTACGACATCGCCACCAAACTCGCCCTGGGCAACGCGCGACAGGTCTCCAGCCTCGACGAGCTGCTCGCCGAGTCCGACGTCGTCACCATCCACGTGCCCGATACCAGCACCACCAAGGGCCTCATCGGCGCCCGCGAGATTGCCCGCATGAAGCCCGGCGGCTACCTGATCAACAACGCCCGGGGCGGCGTGGTCGACCTCGACGCGCTGGCCGGCGCGCTCAAGGACCGCCGCCTCGCCGGCGCCGCCCTGGACGTGTTCCCCTCCGAACCGGCCAGGACCGGCGACGCC
>CAYNRF010000019.1:0-25348 GCA_964399525.1 uncultured Phycisphaeraceae bacterium
CGCCACCGGCAACTCCCCATGGGCATCAACCCCCGGCTCGATCAGATGCACCTCACCCTTCAGATCCACCGCCCCGCCCTCCAGGCCCTTCTGCTTGACGACCGTCACCCGGATCGTCGCCCCCGGCTTGACGAACCGACCGTACTTGAGGGCCTTGACGCCCCCCAGCACCATCGGCGGGTTGGCCGAGTCGTCCGGGTCGACCAACGCCCGCCCGGCCTGCACCATCGCCTCGAGCATCATCACGCCGGGCAGCACCGGGAAGCCCGGAAAATGGTCCCGCAGATACTCCTCCGCGTTCGAGACGAGCTTGATCGTCACGATGCGGTCGTCGGTGCGTTCCAGGATGCGGTCGACAAGGCAGAAATGCATGGCCGAGCGTAGCACGGCCAAATGGGCAAATGGCAAAGCGCAAATGGCAAATACAGGAGCCGATCCGTCTCCGGATTTGTCGCTTTGAACTTTGCCATTTCCAGCTTTCCTACCCTCCACCCCATGCCCACCGTCCACGACGAAGGCATCTGCGTCCGCCACTGGGACTGGTCCGAGACCAGCCAGACGGTGACCCTGCTCACCCGCGAGCACGGCCTGCTGCGGTGCATCGCCAAGGGTTCCAAGCGGGAGAAGGCCCCGTTCTCCGGCGGTGTGGAACTCCTGACCCGGGCCCACCTGACCGCCATCATCAAGCCGTCGGCCGAACTGGCCCAGCTGACCTCGTGGGATCTGGTCGAGCCCATGCACCACGCCCGGCGCGATCATGCCCGCTACGTCGCGTGCATGTACTGCGTGGACCTGATCCCCCGCACCGTGCACGACCAGGACCCCCATCCGGGCCTGTTCGACGCCCTGGCCGCGACCCTGTCCGCCGTCGCCGGGGCCGATCCCTGCGATCCCCGTCGGGCGCTGCCCGCCTGGCTGACCTGGTTCCAGTGGACGCTGCTCGACGAGACCGGGGGCAAGCCGGAAGTCGGGGTGGATGTCCGCAGCGGAGAGCCGCTCGAGCAGACCATGCCCGTGGGGTTCGCGTGGGAGCTCGGCGGCCTGGTCGGCCTGCCCCCGCGCGGCCCGACGCCGGCCGGCGTCGGGCGGATCCGGCCGGGCACCGCACGGGTTTTGCGCGGTCTCGACGCCGGCGCGGGCCCGGAGGATGTGGAGGGCACCCCGGACGAAATCACCCGTGCTGGGCGGGTTCTGGCCGCGCGGATCCGCGTGCTCATCGGGGCCGAGCCCCCGGCCCTGGCATGGGTGTATCCCGAGATTTCCCTGGGAAGGTCCGAGTAAGTCCGGCACGGCTCACGAAGCGCTTTCATCGGGCCGATGTTGACCAGAGCGTTCCGCCGGGACGCAGCCGGACAAGCCTTTCAGGCGCAGAGAAGATCCACGGATGGACTCCGAACTGCTGCAGGAAATTCTGGGTTGCTCCAACCTGCCTTCGCTGCCGGCCGTGGCCGTGCGGGTGCTCGAACTGACGGCCGACCCCGATGTCCGCATGGACGAACTGGCCCGGACCATCCAGTCCGACCAGGCTCTGGCGGCCAAGATCCTCCGGACCGTCAACTCCAGCTTTTACGGCCTGCGCAAGCGCTGCACCTCGATCGACAAGGCCCTGGTCCTGCTGGGGCTCGGACCGGTCAAGAGCCTCGTGCTCGGATTCTCGCTGGTGACGGCGGTGGGCAAGGACAAGGACGGGGGCTTCGACTACATGTCCTACTGGCGCCGCGGGCTCGAGACGGCCGTGTCCGCCAAGCTGATCGCCGACGGCTGCGGGTTCGTCTGCGCGGACGAATCGTTCCTGGCCGGACTGTTCCAGGACATCGGCATGGTCGCCATGGACCGTGCGCTGGGCGAACGCTATCGCGAGGCGACCGCGTCGGTCCGGGACCACGCCGACCTGGCCCGCGCTGAAATCAAGGCGTTCGAGACCCACCACGCGGAGATCGGGGCCGTGCTCGCCGCGTCCTGGAAACTGCCTCCGGACCTCGTCGTTCCGCTGCGTTTCCACGACCGACCGACCGCGTGCCCCACGGAGTACTCCAAGACCGCCCGCTGCGTGGCCCTGGGCAACCTGATCCACGCGGTGCTCATCGCCGAGGACCCGACCGACGCGCTCCGCGAGCTCTACAAGCGGGGCGAGCAGTGGCTCGGGCTCAACGAGGAGACGATCGACGCGCTCGTGAAGGAGGCCGGAGAGGCCGCGCGTGAACTCGGGTCGCTGTTCGAACTCGACACGAGCACCATGCCCAACCCCCGGGACGTGCTCGCCCGCGCCGACCGCCAGCTGATCGGCATGGCGCGGAACAACCAACTCGAGAGCTACGCCATCCGCGAGCTGTCCGGGGTGCTCACCGGCGACAAGGGCCGGGATCCCCTGACCGGTGTGATGGACCGCGAGGCGTTCGCGCAGGCCGTCCGCGCCGCCCACCCCGCCGCCCGCTCCGGGCAGATCGAGCTTTCGATCGCCCAGTTCGCGGTCGACGGGTTGAAGTCGATGCTCGACCAGCACGGCCAGCAGGCGCAGGACGAGGTGGTCCTGGGCACCACGGTCATGCTGCTGCGGGCCTTCGAGCCCATGGGGGGCATCGTGGCCCGTGTCAACGAGACCGACTTTGCCGTCGTGCTGCCCCGGACCGGGCGGCGTGCGGCCAGCGACGCCGCCCAGACGGTGTGCGACGAGTTCCTCGCCAGCGTCCGGCAGTGGCTGCCCAAGGCCAACGACGCTGACCGGCTCGTGCGCATCAACGCGGGCGTCGCGTGCGTCGACCAGGACACTCTGGGCGTCTTCGCCACGCCAGAGCTTCTGGTGGAGGCCACGAGCCGGGCCGTGCAGGCCGCCCGCGGCGCCGGCGGGGGTGTCGTGCGCGTGTTCGTCCCGCGACCGAAGGCGGCCTGAGCCGCCGACCTGGGCGCGTCAGGCGGGCTTCATCGTTCCCACCAGCCAGCGATCGAACGGGAACTCGTCGCAGACGCGCCGAAGGTCCTCGGCGGTCACGGCGGACAGCGCCTCGAGCTCCTCGTCGAGGGTGGTGTACCTGCCGAGCATGGTCCAGACCCGCCCGAGACGCATCATCCGGCCCGACGGACGCTCGGACGCGAGCGTCAGCGCCGTCAGCGCCTTGGAACGCAGCTTGGCCAGATCGTCTTCCTCGATCGAGTCCCGCAGCCCGCGGATCTCCCGGCGGACGACTTCCTCGATGTCCCCGAGCCGGTCGGGGTCGCCGGAGGCATAGACGAAGAACTCGCCGTGGCGGTCCATGCCGTCATAGGCGGCCTGGGCTTCCTCGGCCAGGCCGGTCTCGATCAGCGCCCAGTGCAGCCTCGAGTTGTCCGCACCGCCGAGCACCTGGGCGAGCAGCGAGGCGGCGTACCGACGCTCGTCCTCGACCCCCGGGGCGTCGGCCACCCCGATCAGGTAGCCGCGGTTGACCTTGGGGTCGGTCATCTCGAACCGCCCGGTGGCCCGCTCGGGCAGGGCCGCCTCCCGCCGGGCTCCGGTGGCCGGCCACGCGGCGCAGCGCTTCGAGATCAGGTCCACGCAATGGTCAAAGTCCAGGTGCCCGGCCAGCGCCACCACCATGGAGTCCGGCGCGTACCGGTCGGTGAAATACGCGTTCATCTGGTCGCGGGACATCGCGGCGATGGATTCCTTGGTCCCCAGCACGCGGTGGCCCAGCGCCCCGCGGTTGTAGCGCCGGTCGATGGCTTCCTCGTAGAGCACCCAGAAGGGGTTGTCGGCGTACATGGCGATCTCTTCGAGGATCACCTGCTTCTCGGTGTCAAAGTCCGCGTGACGCAGCGCGGGACGCATCATGCGGGCGATCAGCTCCGTGGCCTTGTCCATCCCCTCCGGCAGGGTGTGGGCGTAGAAGCAGGTCATCTCGCGCGACGTGAACGCGTTGTTGGAAGCCCCGAGGTCGTCGAACGCCTGGTTGATGGCGTCGGCGGCGAGATCCTCCGTGCCCTTGAACATCATGTGCTCGAGGAAGTGCGAGACGCCCATCACCGCGGTGGGTTCGTCCCGCGCTCCGGTGCGCACGAAGAAGCCCACCGCCGCCGAGTGCGCGCCGGGCGCGATCTCGGCGGCGATCCGCAGGCCGTTGGGAAGCACGGTCTCCTTGTAGGTCACGCTCATGCGTCGATGGTAGCGTCCGCCCGACGCAGGGCCCCGATGATGGCCCGGCAGACGGACCGCGGGTCCTCCGCCCCGCAGACCGCCCCGCTGACCGCCACCCCGAGGCAGCCCGCCTCGGCCAGCACGCCGACATTCGCCGGCGTGATCCCGCTGATGGCCAGGTGCGGCAGACGCCCCGCCGCGGGGTCCGCCACCACCGCGCGGATCAGCGCCGGACCGGCCATCCCGGGTTTGGGCTTGGTCGTGCTGGGGAACATGGGGCCCAAGCCGATGGTGTCCGCCCGGTCCGCCGCGGCCCGTCGGGCCTGGTCGAGCGTCGAGCAGGAAACGCCGATCCACCGCCCCACGCCCAGGATGCCCCGCGCGGCCGCGGCCGGCAGGTCCGTCTGCCCGAGGTGCACCCCGTCGGCGCCGGCGAGGCGGGCCAGGTCGGCACGGTCGTTGACGATCACGTGGACGCCGCAGGATCGGCAGACCTCGACCAGCCCTGCCGTGTGCTCGAGCCGCGCGGCGTCGGCCATGTCCTTCTCACGGATCTGCACGCAATCCGCCCCGCCCTCGGCCGCGCGCCGGATGACCTCGGCCGGCGCGTGGTGCCGGCAGAGTGAGGCCGTCACCAGCACGCACAGCGACCAGCGGGGGCAGGGCGGCGCAAGCCGCAGACGCAGCGAGCGTTCCAGGTCGTACACCCGGTAGCGGGCCGCCTCGAAGAACCTGCCGTCCCGGCCCAGCGCCTTGGCGGATTCCTCCAGGGACCGCAGGGCCTCCTGCGTCCGCTTGGCCGCGGCGGCGGCCAGGTCGGGCAGGGCGTCGGGGCGGGCCAGTTCGCCGGGCGTGCTGATGGTCGTGCCGACGTCGCCGGGTGTGTCGCGGGCGGCGAGCAGATCCGAATCACGCAGGGGCAGATCGGCCAGAGCCGCGCGGAGGTCGTGCCGCACCTTCTTGAGCGCCCCGGTCAGTTCCGCGTCGTCCAGGACGAAGCGGGCCAGGTCCTCGAGAACGCGCAGGCCCTCGCGGGCGCGGTTGGCGGAGGCATCGATGAGGCGATTCAGGGCTTGCATCGCGGTTCCGGCACCCCGTGTGGCCAGGGAGAAGCGGGGACGCCACAATACACCCCCATGGATCAATCGTACGAGATCGCGGGAGAGATCGACCGGCCCCGCCTGCCCGGGCGGGTCGTCCTGCGTCCCTCGCTCGACGACGCGCTCGAGGCGGCGGCGGCCGATCTCTACCTGCAGGCCCACGCGTGCGTCCGGGCGTTCGGAGAGTTCCATCTGGCCATGGGGTATGGCCCCGAGGAGCACCGCCTGCTCCTCCGCCTCATGACGGACCCCAACTACCGGGAACTGCCGTGGTCGCGCACGCACCTCTGGTCCGTCGCGGAGCCCCGGGTCGCGGTGGGGGACGAACGGCACAGCCACACCCATCTGGCCGAGATGATCCTGGCGGCCTCGGACATGCCCGAGGACCAGGCCCACCCGCTGCTCGGCCACCTGCACGACGCGGAGGCCCGGTTCGAGGCGGAGATCCGCGCCCATCTGGGCCGGCGCGAGCCCGGCCATGACCGCTTCGACTGCGTGCTGCTGCCGCTCGACGGTCCGGCCCTGCGGGGCACGGTCGATCCCTTGGACCGGCTCGTCGGACCGACGGAGGACGGCTCGGGCGTGGGTCTGACGGTCCGGACCCTCCGCGGCGCCCGCCTGGTGATGGTGATCGGCACCGGGCGTGACGCCCAGGCGGTGGTGCGGGCGGCCGAGTCGGACCACGCAACGGTGGGCATCCTGCCCGTCGGCGGCGAACTGCGCTGGTACCTCGACCATCGCGCGTGCGGCGGCGACAACCTGGAGGATCTGCCGTGAACGACATGGCCGCCGTCATCGAGCCGAACCCCCGCGTGACGTTCCGCGTCCTGCACGAGGATCCGCACATGCTGGTGCTGGAGAAGCCCGCGGGCGTGGTCACCGCGCCCGGGGTGGGGCACCAGCACGACACGCTGCTCAACGGCCTGTACGCACGCAGCGGCGAGCGGCTGCGCCAGCTCGGCGCCGCGCGGGACCACGGGCTTGTCCACCGCCTGGACCAGGGCACCAGCGGCGTGCTGGCCGTCGCGCTCTCGCGCGAGGCGTACGACGGGCTGCGGGCCCAGTTCGAGACGCGGGCCGTCCGCAAGTACTACTGGGCCGTCACCATCAAGGCCCCGCGCGATCCCGAGGGCGTGATCCGTCAGCCGATCGAGGAGGTGCTCAGCCGCAAGGACAGGTACACCTCCGAACGGACCGCACGCCCGAGTTCCTCGGGCAAGCCGGCCCTGACGGCGTACCGCGTGCTGGCCGCGTCCGACCTCGGCGCCATCATCGAGGCCCGGCCGGTGACCGGCCGGCTCCACCAGATCCGCGTGCACCTGAGCATGATCGGCGCGCCCGTGCTGGGCGATCCGGTGTACGGCTCGCACCGCTCGCGGGGCGCCTCGCCCCGGCTGGCGCTGCACGCCCACCGGCTTGCTTTGGCGCATCCGGTGACGGGCGAACCGCTGGACGTCCGCACGCCGTTCCCCCGGGATCTGCGCGGGCTGCTCAGGCGGCTGGGCCTGCCGCGTCCGGACGTCGAAAGCCGCGAGGAGATCTCACCGGGCGACGGCCCCGATGAGTTCGGCGGCGACGCGGTCGGCGAACAGGAATCCGGCGTCGGTCAGTGACCAGCGGTCCGGGCGGTCCTCCAGCCAGCCCTCGCGCACGCACGAGGCCGCCGCCCGGGCCAGGTCGTCGCCGGCTCCGAGCCGGGACGCCTCGGCGAGGGCGCCCGGCGCGTCCACGCCCTCCCGCAGCCGGATGCCGGTCATCATGCGGTCCATCAGCGACCGCGCGGCGTCCGGCTCCTCGAGCTCGCAGACCGGCGCAAAGCCGCCGTCGTCGCCGGCCAGGTAGTCGTCCAGCCGCGGCGTGTTCTTCCAGCGCCATCCCGCCACGTGGGCGCTGGCGCTCGGGCCGGCGGCCAGCCAGCCCTGCTGGCGCCAGTACGCCAGGTTGTGCCGGCACTCCGCGCCGGGGCGGGCGTGGTTGGAGACTTCGTAGCGATCCAGGCCCGCCTGCCGCAGCGTGGCCACGGTGTGCTCGTACATGTCCGCCTCGAGATCGTCATCGGTCTTCGAGAACTCGCCGCGCAGCAGCCTGGCGGTCATCGCGGTGCCGGGCTCGTAGGTCAGCGTGTAGGCCGAGAGATGCTCGGTGCCCAGCGCCAGCGCCGCGCTCAGGTCGGCGTCCCACTGGGCGAGCGTCTGGCCGGGCACCCCGGAGATGAGGTCCACGGACAGCCTTCCGATGCCCGCGCGCCGGACGATCTCGGCCGCCAAGGGCAGGCGGTCCGGGTCGTGGCGGCGTTCCAGGGTCGCCAGATGGGCCCGGTCAAAGGACTGGGCGCCCATGCTGACCCGGTTGACACCCCCGGACGCCAGCACCGCCATCAGCCCGTCGGTGACGGTCTCCGGGTTGCATTCGACGGTGAACTCGGCGTCCGGAGCGAACCGGAAGGCCTCGCCGAGCGTGGCGAGCAGGTGCTCCCAGAGGTCGGGACGGAGCAGGCTCGGGGTGCCGCCGCCGACGAAGACGGTGTCCAGCCGCCCGGCCAGGGGGGCCAACACCCGCAGTTCCCGGACCAGCCTCCGCGTGAAGGCGTCCTGGCGGTCCCGGGTGTCCACGATCGAGTAGAAGTCGCAATAGTGGCACTTGTGGCTGCAGAACGGGATATGGATGTAGAGCGAGGTGGGCCGGGACGCGGGTTCAGCCCCCATCCGGGGGGCCAGACGCTCGGCCGGGATGCGGGCCGACGCGATGGACCGTTGCATGGGGAGCCTGATGGCGGTATCGTCGTGCAAGGGAACTCCGGCCTGCATGGGCCACGCTCGGGGACGATTCCCGGCCGGCGGGTCCGCCCCCGGGCCGTGGGAGAAAGGATAGAACGCGGTGGAAGTGGCGCTTGTACGGGTGACGGCGGACGGCGAAACGCAACGCGTCGTCCTGAACAAGGACCGCACCGTGATCGGGCGGCAGGAAGGGTGCCAGCTCCGCATCCCCATCGCGGGTGTGTCCCGCACCCACTGCGAGATCCTCGTCCAGGGAGGCTCGATCACGATCAAGGACCTGGGCTCGAGCAACGGGACCTACGTCAATCAGGAACGGGTGACCCAGCAGCCGCTCGCACCGGGGGATCTGATCAGCCTCGGTGGCCAGGTCTTCCTCGTGCAGGTCAACGGCGAGCCGGAGGAAATCGAAGCCGAGTTCCTGTTCGAGGACGGGCTCCCGGAGGTCGAATCCAAGACCAGCGTGCCGGCGGCCAAGCCAGCCCCCAAGGCGTCCGTGCCGGCCGCGTCGACCGCCAAGAAGACGGATCTGGACGACTCGAGCGTGATGGATTTCGAGTTTGACGACGAGGACGAGGCCCAGCCGCCGCTCTGAAGCGGGCGCCCGCGCCGGGGGCCGGGGCCGACCCTGCTTACTCCTTGGGCGCGGCCTGCTCGGAGCTCGACGAGGACTTCTTGGCTTCCGGCACCCGGATGTTGGTCCCGCAGGAGCGGCACCGGACCGTTTTTCCCCGCGCGATGGGGGGCACGGCCAGGACCTTGCGACAGGTCAGGTTCGGGCACATGATGCGGACTGTGGTCTCGCCCATCGGGATCTCCCGTCGCTTCATCGGCCGTTCGGGCCGTGGGGTTGCCGGACTCGAGCCGTCCCGGCCGAGAATCGTGTCTGTGCACCGGTTTGTCCGGTTTGGCCGACCCGCGGCGAACGCGATCCGACCTCCGGGCGTATGGTTGCCGGCCCGCTGACGCGTTCAGGAGACCGCCGTGCCCGACTTTTCGGACCTTGCGTACACGCCTCCCGCACCCGCCCCCGGGCGGCACTCCGCGGTCGTCGGCCTGCAGTGGGGGGATGAGGGCAAGGGCAAACTGGTCGACCGTCTGGCCGGGCGTTTCGACGCGGTCGTGCGGTACAACGGCGGGGCCAACGCGGGCCACTCGGTGGTGGTGGGGGGCGTTCGCTACGCCCTGCACCTCGTGCCCTCGGGCATCCTCGCGCCCGGCGTGCTCGCCGTGATCGGCAACGGGGTGGTGGTGGACCCCGAGAGACTGATCGAGGAGCTCGACGCGCTCGCGGCCCGGGGGGTCGACGTGTCGTCGCTGGTGCTGTCCGACCGGGCGCACGTCGTGCTTCCGTACCACAAGGCCGAGGACGCCCTGCGTGAGGAGCTGCTCACCGCGGCGCCGGTCGACGGCGCCAGCGGTCCGCGGCACGCGGTGTCCGCCATCGGCACGACGCGTCGGGGCATCGGTCCGGCCTACGCCGACAAGGTGCAGCGGGCCACGGCCATCCGCGTCGGCGACCTGCTGCGTCCCGAGCTGCTGCGGACCAAGCTGGAACTGATCTGCTCGATGAAGAACGCGATCTTCCGCGGCCTGCGCCCCGGAGAGCCCGCGCCGTTCGACGCCCGCGAGATCGCCGACAACCTCGTCCGCATCGGCCAGCGGCTGCGTCCGCTGGTCCGCGACACGACCTACCTGCTCCACGAGCTTGATGCCTCGGGCAAGTCCATCCTGTTCGAAGGCGCCAACGCGACCATGCTCGACGTGGATCACGGCACCTTCCCGTACGTGACCAGCTCGAACGCCTCGAGCCTGGGCATCGGGCCCGGCTCCGGCCTGCCCCCGCAGAAGGTCGGCCGGATCATCGGGGTGGTCAAGGCGTACTCGACCCGGGTCGGCGGCGGGCCGATGCCCACCGAACTCTCCGACGAGACCGCCCACCGCATCCGCGAGCGGGGCCGCGAGTACGGAACGACCACCGGCCGACCACGCCGCGTCGGCTGGATCGACCTGGTCGCGCTGCGGTATGCCGCCATGGTGTCCGGCGCGACGGAGCTCGGCCTGACCCTGCTGGATGTGCTCGCGGGCTTCGACGAACTCAGGCTGTGCGTCGCCTACGACACGCCGTCGGGTCGCACCGAGCGGTTCCTCCCCGACGGGTTCGATCTGGCCGAGGCCGTGCCGGTGTACGAGGCGGTGCCCGGGTTCGGCGAGGACATCTGCCACGTGCGGACCTACGAGCAACTGCCCGAGGCCGCGCAGCGGTACGTGGAGCGGATCGAGTCGTACGTCGGCGTGCCCGTGCGGACCATCGGCGTCGGCCCGGATCGGGCCCAGACCATCGAGCGGGACGTCGCCGCCCCGGTCGGAGGAAGCGCGTGAACACGTCGCTGGCCCCGCGCCCCGCCGATTCGGCCGCGCTCGAACGGATCCGCGCCCGGTTCCCTCAGGCCGATCCGTCGGGGCTGCTGCCCGATGTCCCGCCGAGCAGGATCCCGCGGCATATCGCGGTGATCATGGACGGCAACGGCCGCTGGGCCGAGGAGCGCGGCTTCCCGCGGGTCTTCGGGCATCGGGCCGGCGCGTCGGCGGTGCGGGAGGCCATCCGCGGCTGCGCGCGGGTGGGCGTGGAGGTTCTCACGCTGTACTCGTTCAGCAGCGAGAACTGGCGACGCCCGGGTGACGAGATCGAAGCCCTCATGCGTCTGTGCGTGGCGTACTGCGAGGGGGAGCGGCAGGAGCTGCTGCGCAACAACATCCGCGTCCGCGTCATCGGACGCCGGCAGGGCCTGCCCGCCGACGTGCTCGATGCGCTGGACGCGCTGACCGCAGCCACCGCCGCGTGCACGGGGCTGACGCTGTGCCTGGCGATCAACTACGGCTCGCGTGACGAGATCGTCGACGCGGTCCGGGCCATCGCCGTCGAGGCGGCGTCGGGCCGGCTGCGGGCGGAAGAGATCGACGAGCGGATCATCTCCGACCATCTCGACACGGCCGGCCTTCCGGACCCCGACCTGCTCGTCCGCACGGGCGGCGAGATGCGGCTGAGCAACTACCTGCTCTGGCAGCTCAGCTACGCGGAGCTGTATGTCACGGAAGAGCACTGGCCCGACTTCACGGAGCAGAGCCTCTTTGCCGCGATCCGGGCGTTCGCCGCCCGGCACCGCCGCTTCGGTGGCCTCGGCGGCCCCGCCGTGGGAGCCTCGGACCAGGAGTGATACGCTTCCCGCCGTGCTCAGACACCGTCTCATCATGGGTGCCCTGCTGATCCTGTCCATCGCGGCGCTGGCCTACGGCGACCAGCGGCTGGAGGGCCGGGCGGTGTCGTGGTGGCCCGGGCGTGAGACGCTCCCGCCGGCGATGCTGCTGGTGCCGGTGCTCGTGTTTTTCGTGGCGATGGGCGCCCGGGAGGTCGCCCGGATCCTGCGGGCCAAGGGCGTGGCCATCCAGTCCGGCCCGGCGATCGTGGCCGCCCTGCTCGGGCTGGGCGTGATGTCGTTCGGCGCCGAGCGGATGAACGGGATCTCCGGGCTCGGCCTGGGGGCCGGCGCCGCGGTGCTGAGCTGGTCGCTCGGTCTGGTCTACGCCGTCCGCAAGCGGTCGACGAACGGCGCCGTGGCGGTGGCCGGGGCGGTGCTGCTGGTGCATGTCTACATGGGGTTGATGCCCGGGTTCTTGGTCCTGATCCGCCGCGAGCACCCCGTCTGGATGCTGATCTGGGTGCTGGCCTGCGTGAAGTTCTGCGACATCGGAGCCTATTTCACCGGGACCACGATCGGCCGCAACAAGCTGATCCCGTGGCTGAGCCCGGGCAAGACGTGGGAGGGCCTGGCGGGGGGTCTGATCACCGCGGGGGCCGCCGGGGCCGTGGGGTGCTGGCTGATGAGCCGGGATGGGATCACGGCGCCGCAGCCGCTGATCGGGGCCGCGATGGGCGTGCTGTTCGGCGGGCTGGGCCAGGTGGGTGACCTCTCGGCCAGCCTGCTCAAGCGGGACGCGGGTGTGAAGGATTCGGGCCATTCCATGCCCGGGTTCGGGGGCGTGCTCGACCTGATCGATTCGCCCGTGCTGGTCGCGCCGGTCGCGTTCTGGCTGCTGCACGGTCTGGTGGTTCCACCCCCGGCCGTCTGAACCGGACGCTGCGGCCTGCGGATGCTACGATTCTCCCGATGCCGGTTGTTCCGATCGGCGGGAGGCCTTGATGACGGTGACCAAGAAGCTGCTCGCGTTGTTCCGTGTGGACAAGGAGATCCGGGGGCTCAGCACGCGTCTGAACGCCGCCGAGCGATTCCTGGGAGAACAGACGCGGCAGCTGGCCGAGATCGCCACGCAGGCCGCCTCGCTGGAAGCCCAGCTCCGCCAGTTGCAGGCCTCGGCCAACAACGCCGAGGGAGAGAGCAAGCGACTCGAGGCGAAGATCAACGATCTCCGCGAGAAGATGAACGGCTCGCAGACGAACAAGGAATACAAGGCGCTGCTCAGCGAGGTCAACAACCTCAAAGAGCAGCGTTCTTCGTTCGAGGACGAAGCGCTCGGGCACATGGAGAAGATCGAAGCCATCCGCCGCAAGCTCGACGAGCTCGGAACGCTCCGGGCTGAGCGTGAAAAAGTCCGCGGCGTCGCCGAGAACCAGCGCCAGGAGCGGGCCGACGAGATCGCCGGCAAGCTCGCCGAGCTGCGGGCCCGGCGCGGCGAACTCGCCGCCGACGTGCCCGCCGACGCCCTGCGGACCTACGAGGAGCTGGTCCGCCAGCGCGGCGACGACGCCATGGCCCCGCTGGAGATCATCGACCGCAAGCGGCACGAGTACGTGTGCGGGTCCTCGATGATGTCCGTCCCGGTCGAGGTCGCCGCCCAGCTCGTCCAGGGCAAGCTGACGCTCTCGCCCAACGATGGCTGCATCCTGTACCTGACCGAGCAGGCCGAGGAGATCCTCATCGCCTCGTTCGCCCGCAAGTGAGCCGGGAAACCCCAGGCGTTGTCGCGGCCGGGGTCTAGAACTCCGGATCGCTGGCGGGGGCCGGCAGGCCGAGCCGCTCGAACGCCCGCGCGGTCAGCTGGCGTCCGCGTCTGGTCCTGGCCAGGAAGCCGATCTGCAGCAGGAACGGTTCGACGACGTCCTCGAGCGTGCCCGCGTCCTCGTTCATCGTGGCGGCCACGGCCTCGAGCCCCACCGGCCCGCCCCGGTAGACCGTCGCGATGGTCTTGAGGTAGGACCGGTCGAGGTTGTCCAGACCCAGGTCGTCCACGCCCTCGAGGCGCAGCGCGTCATCGACGATGCCGCCCGACAGTTTGCCCGCGGCCCGGACATCGGCGAAGTCCCGCACACGGCGCAGGAGCCGGTTGGCGATCCGGGGCGTGCCGCGCGACCGCGCCGCGATCCGGGGCAGCGCCTGGTCGTCCACTTCGGCCACCCCCAGCAGCGAGCAGGACCGCGCGAGGATCCGCACCAGCTCGCGGTCGTCGTAGTACCGCAGGTGATGGGTGATGCCGAAGCGCGATCGCAGCGGGGAACTCAGCAGCCCGGCCCGCGTGGTGGCGCCGATCAGCGTGAAGGGCGCGCACCTGATCTGCACGGTGCGGGCGTTCAGGCCGGTGTCCAGGCAGACATCGATCCTGAAATCCTCCATCGCCGGATAGATGAACTCCTCGACCGCCACCGGCAGCCGGTGGATCTCGTCGATGAAAAGCACGTCGCCCGGCTGCATGCGGGTGAGCACGGCGACCAGGTCCGTCCCGCGGGCGAGCGCCGGGCCGGACGTGGTGTGCACGCGTGTGCCCAGTTCCGATCCGATCACGTGCGCGATGGTGGTCTTGCCCAGTCCGGGCGGGCCGTGCAGCAGGATGTGCTCCAGGGGCTCCCGGGATCCGTCCGTGCGGGCCTTCGAGCGCGTCTGGACGGCTTCAACGGCGATCAGGATGCGCTCGACCAGTTCGGCCTGCCCGACATACTCGTCGAGCGACCGCGGGCGCAGCGCCCAGTTGGCGTGCTCTTCCTCGGGCGACTGGGCGGGCGAGATCAGGCGTTCGGTGGCCATGTCCGGACAGTGTATCGGTTGGGTTCTGTCCGGACATGGCCGGCCGAAGAGATTTGGTCATGCGGCGTTCAGCCGCCCTGCGGCCCCGGTCGGCTCGCGGCGTTGGCCCGCGCGCCCTCAGCCTCGGGCGGGGCGGCCCGCGGGAGCAGGGTGGGTGCGTTGGCCAGGTTGTACGCCGTGATCGCGGAGTTCGTAGCCGACTGGACGAGGTATTCCTCGATGGCCAGGTCGAGGCGGTCCTTCTGGGTATGCCAGCCCCAGGAGTAGTTCGAGCGCCCGACCTCGTCCCAGAAGAAGCCCGGGATCCCGAGCGCGTTGAACGCGGCGTGGTCCGACCCGCCGTGCGTCTCGATGCGCGGGCCGGTGGGTCGGATGTTGACCACCATGTCCTTGCCGTCCACCTCGGAGTGGAAGTGCCCGTTGGTCCAGCTGGTCGCGGCCGCGAGGTACTCGACCATGTTGTCGGCCACCGGGATGCCGCCCTGGTAGTTGGTGCCGCCGTCGTCGACGAACACGGCGGAGATCCGGGCCCGCTGCTCGTCGGTCAGCTCGCGGGCGTAGGCCCGGGCCCCGAGCAGCCCCTGCTCCTCGCCGGACCAGAGCGCAAAGCGGATCGTCCGCTTCGGCCGGGCGCCGGCCGCCATCAGGATGCGGGCGGCCTCCATCGTCACCGCCGTGCCCGTTCCGTTGTCGATCGTCCCCTGCGAACCCGGGCCGTCCCAGGAGTCCTGGTGGGCGGAGAGGATCACCACCTCATCAGGGAACTCCGTCCCCGGGATCTCGGCGATCACGTTGTACACCGGGATCGGACCGGCGACGAGCTTGTGGGGCAGATCGAACTCGAACTCGACCGGCACGCCCATCGCGAGCCGGGCCGCGACGAAGTCATAGTCGCTCTCGCGCACGTTCACTTCCAGGTCGATGGCGTAGTCGTCGACCACCCGCTCCCGCCACCCGTTCGCGCTCGTGGTCCAGACCCGCTCGTCCTTGGAGCTGGACACGAACCCCGCCGGGTTCTCGGCGAGCACACGGGCGAGGATCGGGTCCTCGAACGCGACCTCGGTCGCCGGGGTGTCGGGCGTGGTGACGCGGGCCAGTTCGAGCGGGTACACGGTGCCGCTCGCCGCCGTGGACGAGCCCGTGGCCTTGTCGCCCTGCAGCGTCAGCGCGATCTCCGAGACACCCATGGCGTGGTTGAAGCGGAACCGCAGCGAGTCGCCCTCCATCCGCGCGTCGTGGATCGGACCGCTGTGGAAGTTGGGGATCGTCATGGTGCCTTCGGGCGACTCGCCCAGCCGGGTCAGCACCAGCTCCACCGGTACGGCCGAGCCGTTGTAGTCCATGCTCCCGGACCAGGCCTGCCCGGTGGCCGCAGCCGCCTCATCGCGTGAGGCGGCGGGCACCGGCGCGCCCTCGAGCTGCCCGCGGGTGCGATGGCGCAGCTCGTGGTGTTCGCGCATCAGGAAGCCCACGGAGCGGATGCCCCGTCGGCCCGAGTAGTCGGGCCGCAGCAGCACCCAGGCGCCGGCGTACGAGCCGGCGTTCGCCTCGTACTCCTCCATGGTGGTGGGCATCATCACCGCCGGGCCGCGGAGGGGCCCGTCGGTGCCGCGGGTCCACGCGAGGGTGGAGAACTCAAGGTCGCGCATCTTGTCGCCGCCCGCGCGGTGGACCGCGCCGGTGCTGGGGCCGCGATCGAACCGGGTGGCGACGGTTCCCCACTCGTGCAAGTGAACGTTGGACAGCCCCCATGCCTCGAAGTTGGCCCTGGACCACTGCTGTGCGGCCTCGTTGGCCGTCGAGCCGGTCAGCCGAGGACCGAAGGTGTCGCACATCTCCGTCAGCAGGGCCATGACCTGGGAGTTGCCCTTGCCCTCGGCGATGATCGCCGCGATCACGTCCGGATCGCCCAGCTCGATCTGGGGCGGCGCGACCCGCTCGCCGTTGATCACGGCGTACCGCTCGAAAGCCCCCGCCTCGCCGGCGTCGGAGACGGGATGAGACGACTGGCAACCGACGACGAGGCCGGCCGCGGCGGTCAGGACAAGCAGGCCCGAGGGGCGAGAGCGAAGCATCAGACGACCTCCGATGGCGGAATGGGAACGGCCGCGTCCGAGCGGACGCGTGGCGGATGAACCATCGCCGGGCGGCGTGGTTGCACCCGGACGCACGCCGCGGCCCTGGGCGACCGCGGACGGAAAAAGTGTAACAGAGACGCGACGCGGGCGCGGCTACTCGAGCGGCAGACCCTTGCGCCGCCACAGCGACACCAGCCGATCCGGCTCGATGGGTTCCCACAGGCGGCCGTTGTGCAGCTCGGACCGCAGCAGGCGTCCCTGGGCGTTGAAGACATGGGTGGTTGCTGGGGTGTTGTCATCAGGCCGAGACCGGACCAGCCAGAGCCCGGGGCGATCGGCGGGCTGCTCGACCGTGTCCCACCGCATGGTGATGGTGTTCGATTGCGGGTTGTAGGCGTAGCTGGCATACTCGCCGGCCTGGGCGCGCCGGGCCAGCAGCGGCGAGAGCAGATGGGTGATGGCCTGCGGCACGTATCCCTCGCCCTGGATCATCGGCCGGGTGACCGTCGGCGCCATGTTCTGCTGGTCCAGCTGGACCACCATCCCGCTGCCGCTGCGGGCGCCCGTCACGCTCGACTCGGTGACGGTCTCGCCCTGACGCAGCGCCATCCGGACGGTCCAGGCCTCCTGCTCGAGATCCTCGGAGACAAAGTACACCGCCCGCGTGTCGATGCGCAAGTCGGTCTCGAGCGCCATCGCGTCGAGCTGGACGATCAGCCCCGGCAGCTTTTCCTGGGTGTTCCAGGACCGCTCGGGCTTGCCGGACACCTCGCCCCGGAACCCCTTGCGGACCCGCACACGCCGATAGCCGTGCTCCGCGGCGTCCATGTCGTCCCCGGACCGGGCGGGCGTAAAGAGCCGTTCCCAACGCTCGGCCTGACTCTCGGCCAGCACCCGCAGTTCGTCGGGGGTCAGTGACGCCAGGACCGCCTTGGTCCGATCCAGAGCCGCCCCGCGCCGGGCGGCCAACGCGTCCCGGTCCGTCACGTCCATGGTTCCGACCACGGTCTCGTACGTCCTGACGGACTCATCCGCCAGGGCCGCGGGGGCGGCCAGATCAAAGACGATGAACCGTCCGGGCTCGGTCTGGAACACGGTGACCCCCCGGATCTCCTCGGGGCGCACTTCCGTGGCGGGGAACCGCATGTAGATGCGCTCGCCGGAGAGACCCGCCAGCTGCATGGCGGTCCGCTTCTCGAGCTGGGGCTTGACGAACACCTTGCCGCCGGGCGTCTCCCGCACAAACGAACCCAACGACTCGAACTGCTGGATCATGGAATCGATCACCTGGGCGACCCGCAGGTCGGTCTTGGTCGAGCGTCGCCCTTCGATGAGCATTTCCCCCAGGTTGCGTGGGAGCTTCACGCTGACCTTGGGGTTCGTTCCGATCGTGACCGTCTGGGCTTCGGAACCCTCCGGGAGGAAGAATGACATCTCGAGCGCATCGATCCGGGTGGGGGCAGACTGGAGCTTCACCCCAGTGACATCACCCGCGCGGGCCGGTGTCTGAGGGCGGCTCGCGGTCTGCGCGGGACCGACCGACGCGGTGAAGCCCACGAGCAGCGGGGCGGAAAGGGCCAGAAGGGTCGATCGCATGGACAGCTCCGTGTTCGTGCCGACTGAGGTCTTCCGTATGGTTCGGCGGATCCGGGCTCTGGGGTGGAGGATTCCGCGAAACGGGTGCAGGGGGGCCAAAAATGGGCGTGGTCCCCGGCGCGGCGATTGACTCGCGGCGGTGGGGGTCTACGCTACTCGGCTCGACCGGGGTCGGATTGATTCCCGGTCGCGTTGTCCCGCCGCGGTCTCGCGGCGTTTCCCTTCCACGATGTGCAGCCGATCGCGACCCCGCCAGGCGGACCAGCGGTCGGCCCGAACCTGCGGCTGGGCCGCATGAGGACGGACTTCGATGAACGGCGGCAGGATTCGCATTCGGATGGAGGCCTACGACCACATCGCGCTGGACGCGTCGGCGCGGGAGATCGTGGACCACGCCAAGCGCACCAACGCCAAGGTCAAGGGCCCCGTGCCCCTGCCCACGCGGATCGAGCGCTACACGGTGCTCCGCGGCCCCTTCATCGACAAGAAGTCGCGCGAGCAGTTCGAGATCCGCACCCACAAGCGGATCATCGACATCCTCGAGCCCAACGCCCGCACGGTCGAGGCCCTCAACCGCCTCGTCGTTCCCGCCGGTGTGTTCGTCAAGATCAAGGCCTGATACACGATGCCCCGGTGCGGAAGCTCCGGGGTTTTTTTACGCAAATCTTCCTCTGCCCCGGCCGCCAGGCCGCCGGCAAGAAGCGGAGCCCGGCCGATCCGGGGCTGAAAGGTTTCGTGACATGACGCTTCCCTCCTCCGGCGCCCACCTGCTCGGCCAGAAGGTCGGCATGACCCGCATCTTCGACGACAACGGCGTCTCGGTGCCCGTGACCGTGATCCAGGTCGGGACCAATGTCGTGACCCAGGTCCGCACCCTGGAGAACGATGGCTACGCGGGCGTCCAGATCGGCGCCGGCGAGATCAAGGCCCGCAACTCGACCATGCCGCTGATCGCCCACGACGCCAAGGCGGGATCGGCTCCGCTGCGTCACCACAGTGAGTTCCGCGTGCACGACAAGGATCTGGCCTCCTACACCCTCGGCCAGGAACTCACGCTCTCGGCCCTCGACGGCGTCAAGTTCGTCGACGTGATCGGCACGAGCAAGGGCAAGGGCTTCCAGGGCACGATGAAGCGGCACAACTTCAAGGGCCAGCAGGCCAGCCACGGCGTCGAGCGCAAGCACCGCTCGCCCGGCTCGATCGGCGGCCACGCCACCAACCGCGGCCACTCCGGCAAGCTCAAGAAGGGCAAGCGGATGTCCGGCCAGATGGGCAACGAGCGGGTGACCGTTCGCAGTCTGGATATTGTTCGGGTGGACGCCGAGAACGGCCTTCTGCTGGTGAAGGGGCCGGTCCCCGGCCACAACAAGAGCTGGCTGGAGATCCGTCCGGCGATCCGTTTGTACAAGAGCAAGGCCAAGCAGTCCTGATCTCCATCTCCCGAATCTTCGGGAAGTTGGCCGCTGACTGCACTTGCAGATTGATTTCCGTCAGGGTCGTGTCAATGATCTCGACCCTGCATGGCCCGGAAGGTCTGGTTTGAAGAAACCACCGGGCGGCGACAAGTGAATCAAGGGCCCGCCACACGTTGGTCGGGCCGAATGCCGAGTCGACCCCGCGTTGTCGGCGCTCCCGGAACCTTCCGGGGGTGCGAAAGCGACAGCCGAGAACCGGGTGAAGGCAAAGCGAACTCGGGCGGCACGGTGCCGCCGGAGATCCGAGGCGTCAGGCGAGGTAAAGACTCATGGAAGTCCCCGTCTACGACATTCAGGGCAAGCCGGCCGGCACCATGTCGGTCGATGAAGTCGCCCTGGGTGAGACCGTGAATGCTGATCTGCTGAAGCAGGCGTTCGTGATGTATCACGCGAACCTGCGTCAGGGCTCCGCCCGGACCAAGAGCCGGTCCGAGGTCGCGTTCACGCGCAAGAAGATGTACAAGCAGAAGGGCACCGGCAACGCCCGCCACGGTGACAAGAAGGTTCCCAACTTCCGCAAGGGCGGACACTGGAAGACCAAGCTGCGCACCCGCGAGGACTTCCGCAAGGACATGCCCAAGAAGATGCGGCGCAAGGCCAACCGCAACGCCCTGCTCGCCAAGCTACTCGACCAGGAAGTCAAGGTCATCAACGGCCTGCAGTTCTCCGAGCCCAAGACCAAGGCGTTCAAGGACATGCTGGCCGCGCTGGGCGTGGAGCAGTCCGCCCTGGTCGCCCTTTCCGCGGACGCGGACAAGAGCAAGAACGCCCGCCTGAGCGCCCGCAACATCGAAGAGGTCGAGCTCTGCCGGGCCGACCAGCTCACGGCCTTCAACCTGCTGAGCAACCGGTTCCTGGTGATCGACAAGGCCGAGCTGGAGGCGTGGCTGAACGGGCCGACCTCGCAGACCGGCAAGGACGCGAAGGTCGCCCCCCTGGGGCGGGTCGCTGAGGAGGTGGCGTGATGCATGGTCCGCACTACATCCTCCGCCGTCCGCTGCTGACCGAGAAGAGCACCCGCGCGATGGAAGACGCGAACGTGTACGCCTTCGAGGTCGATCGCCGCGCGACGAAGGTGGATATCAAGAACGCCGTCGAGGAACTCTTCGGCGTCAAGGTCGTCAAAGTGAACACGCAGACGCGCAAGGGCGGCTCCCGCCGGTTCCGGTACGGGACCGTCGAGGCCGGCGCGTGGAAGCGTGCAACCGTCCGCGTGGCCGATGGCCAGGCGATCGAACTGTTCTAAGGCCCGGGTAGGAAGGAACGCAAGACATGGGCATCCGCGTCTACAAGCCGACCAGCGCCGGGCGTCGCAACGCCTCCGTGCTCACGCACGAAGAGGTGACGAAGAAGACCCCCGAGAAGTCGCTGCTGGCTCCGCTGAACAAGAAGGGCGGCCGCAACTCGCAGGGCTTCATCACCGTCCGCGGGCGGGGCGGCGGCGCCAAGCGCATGTACCGCATGGTGGACTTCAAGCGTCGCGACCGCGACGGCATCGAGGGCAAGGTCGTCGGCATCGAGTACGATCCCAACCGCACCTGCCACATCGCCCTGGTCGAGTACGCCGACGGCGTCAAGCGGTACATCCTGGCGCCCAAGGGGCTCAAGGACGGCGACACCGTGCTCAGCTCGGCCGACGAGGCCATCGAGCCGTCCGTGGGCAACTGCATGCCCCTGCGGCACATCCCCGCCGGCATGGACGTCCACGCCGTTGAGCTGCACCCCGGCGCCGGCGCCAAGCTGTGCCGCTCGGCCGGCGTGTACGCCCGCCTGACCAACAAGGAAGGCCGCTACGCCACCCTGGTGATGCCCTCCGGTGAGACCCGCCGCGTGCTGATCGACTGCCGCGCCACGGTCGGCATGGTCGGCAACAGCGACCACCAGAACCGCGTCATCGGCAAGGCCGGTCTGAACCGCAAGCTGGGTCGTCGTCCCAAGACCCGCGGCGTGGCCATGTCCCACCACACCCACCCCCTGGGCGGCGGCGAGGGCCGGTCCAAGAGCGGACGTCCCCCGGTCAGCCCCTCGGGCGTGCCGGCCAAGGGCGGTCGCACCCGCAACCGCAACAAGGCCTCGACCAAGTTGATCATCCGCCGGCGCAAGAGCAAGCGCTACGGGCAGCTGAAGTAAACGGAAGGAAGCGATCCGATGTCACGCAGCCTGAACAAAGGCCCGAATGTCGATGAGAAGCTCTACCGCAAGGTCGAGCGTCAGAACAACGACGGCGAGCGCTCGGCGATCAAGACCTGGGCCCGCTCCTGCACCATCGTGCCGGAGTTCGTGGGACACACCTTCAAGGTGCACAACGGACGGGTCTTCATGGATGTTTTCGTGACCGAGGACATGGTCGGTCACAAGCTCGGTGAGTTCGCCAACTCGCGGACTTTCCGGGGCCACACGAACAAGAAGGAAGGCATCAAGGCGGGCTGACCCCCGGCCTGCCAGGGTCTTTGAAAGGGCTATGCAGTGCGACTTCGAGCTGAAGAACTGAAGAAGCGTGCCGCCGAGGCCGGGGTGACCCCCGAGCAGCTCGCCGACGCGGTCTCCCGCGACGGGCTGACCGGACCTTCCGCCCTCTCCGCGGTCCGCAACTGGATGGCCGGGCGGGACCACCCCCGGTGCCGCCGGGCGGATATCGAGAACATGGCGACCGCCGTCGGGTGCCTCCCCCGTGACATCGGCAAGTTCACCAGCATGGTCCGCGGCCACCGCGGCTCTCCGAAGAAGGCCAAGCTGGTCGCCGACCTGATCCGCGGCAAGAACGCCGTCGACGCCGACAACATGCTCCGGTTCTCGACCAAGCGTGCCGCGGTCAACTTCCGCAAGGCCCTGCAGGCCGCGATGGCCGACGCCGACCAGCTCGGCGCCGACCAGGGCAACCTGATCATCAGCGAGGCCCGGGTCGACGGCGGCATGCACATCAAGCGCTTCAAGGCCAAGGACCGTGGCCGGGCCCACCAGATCCTCAAGCGCACCAGCCACATCACTCTTTCGGTTCAGGAGCGCAACTGATATGGGACAGAAGACGCATCCATTCGGCTTCCGCCTCGGCGTGACCGAAGCCCACCGCTCCCGCTGGTACGCCCCCAAGGCGCTCTACGGTGAGCTGCTGGTCGAGGACGAGCAGATCCGCAAGCACCTGGACAAGCGGCTCAACCGCACCCCGCCGAACGCGGCCGTCTCGGACATCCACATCGAGCGGACCCGCGAGGAGCTGAAGATCATCATCCGCACGGCCCGCCCCGGGCTCGTGATCGGCCCGAAGGGCGCCGAGGTCGAGCGGATGACCGAGGAGCTCCAGTACATGACCGGCCGCAAGGTCTCGATCTCCATCATCGAGATCCGCGAGCCCGATCTCGAGGCGCAGCTGGTCGCCGAGAGCGTCGCCGAGCAGCTCAAGAAGCGGATGGGCTTCCGCCGCGTCGTCAAGATGCGGGCCGAGGGCGTCATGCAGGCCGGGGCCAAGGGTGTGAAGATCCAGATCTCCGGCCGCCTGGGCGGCGCCGAGATGAGCCGCACGCTCGACGTGCGTCTGGGTTCGCTGCCGCTGAGCACGCTGCAGGCGAACATCAACTACGGGTTCGCGGAGGCCTTTACCACGTACGGCGCCATCGGCGTCAAGACGTGGATCTACAAGGGCGAGTACGCCGCGAACGAGGAAGAAGAGAACCAGTCCAACGCCGCCGGTGCACGTGCCCGGGCGCGCGGCCGCCGGTGAGTCCGGAAGGGGTTTGACCGATGCCTCCCTATAAGATTCCCAAGCGAGTCAAGCACCGCAAGGAGTTCCGTCGCGTCCGCGACCGGAAGGCCACCAAGGGCAACTACGTCGCCTTCGGCGACTACGGCCTCCAGGCCCTCGACGGCTGCTGGCTCAAGAGCAACTGCATCGAGGCCGGGCGTATCGCGTGCCAGCACTACCTCAAGCGTGAGGGCAAGCTGTTCATCCGCGTCTTCCCGGACAAGCCCGTCTCGAAGAAACCGCTCGAGACGCGCATGGGCAAGGGCAAGGCCGACGTGGACTACTGGGCCGCGCGGATCCGCCCCGGCACGATCCTGTTCGAGCTGGCCGGTGTCAGCGAGACCCGCGCACGGGAGGCGTTCTTCCGTGTGGCCATGAAGATGCCGATCCGCTGCCGCATGGTCGGCCGCCGGGTCGAGGCGTAAGGAGGAACCGGCATGAACGGCGCTGAGGTCAGAGCGATGAAGACCGAGGAGATCGCCGAGGAGCTGGGACGCCTGCGCGCCAAGCTCTTCGCCCTCCGCAACAAGCGTGTTTCGGAGAAGATCGAGGACACCACGCAGTTCGGAAAGCTGCGGCGCGACATCGCCCGCCTGCTGACCGAGCAGACCGCCCGGGCCAAGGCCTGAGCTTACGGAGCACACCAATGAGCGAAGCATCAACCCAGGGCGCTCAGATCGGCGTGGTTCAGACCGACGTGCGGGACAAGACCCGCAAGGTCGTGATCGAGTACCGCACGAAGCACCCCAAGTACGGCAAGTTCGTCAGCAAGCGGACCGTCCTGCACTGCCACGACGAGAACAACGAGTCGCACAACGGCGACATCGTCGAGATCGTCCAGTGCCGCCCGATCAGCAAGACCAAGACCTGGAAGATCAACCGGATCGTCGAGAAGCGCGGCTGAGACCCGCCGGGACCGGCTTCCACGCAAAGCCAGCGATCAAGCGATTGATCAAGCCAGTCAGAAAGCAAGGCCACCATGCTCCAGCAAGAATCCAGGTGCGAAGTCGCGGATAACTCGGGCGCCAAGATCGCCTACGTCATCCGCGTCTACGGCGGCTCCACCAGCCGCGGCTCGTTCAGCCGCAAGACCGCCGGCGTCGGCGACCGCGTGCTCGTCAGCATCAAGAAGGCCCTCCCCGGCGGCGACGTCAAGGAAGGCGACAAGTCCAAGGCCGTCATCGTCCGCACCGCCAAGAACACCCGTCGCAAGGACGGCTCCTACGTGCGGTTCGACACCTCCGCCGTCGTGCTCATCAACGACGACGGAAACCCGAAGGGCACCCGCATCTTCGGCCCCGTCGCCCGCGAGCTCCGCGAGCGGAACTACATGAAGATCGTGTCCCTGGCCCCGGAGGTGGTGTGATGGCTCGGCATATCCGCAAAGGCGACCAGGTCATGGTGACCTCCGGCGACTACAAGGGCCAGACCGGCGAGGTCCTCGAGGTCATCACCAAGTCCGACCGCGTGCTGGTCAAGGGGATCAACATCCGCACCAAGCACGTGCGTCCCACCCAGCTCAACCCGCAGGGCGGCATCGTCACCAAGGAGATGCCGATCCACATCTCCAACGTCTCTCCCGTGGTCGACGGCAAGCCCACCCGCGTGCGCTTCCAGACCAAGACCGACGGCAGCAAGCACCGCATCGCCGCCCGCGGCGGCAAGTCGCTCGGTGAGATCCGCGGAGCCAAGAACAAGTAACCGACCGCGACGCCCCCCGCAGAGGACCAGGGCGCAGGGAACCGACCAATGGCCAAGAAGCAGCAAGCAAGCCAGGCAACGCTCGAACAGGCAAGCAAGCCCAACAAGCCCCGCCTGCGCTCCCGGTACGACGCGGAGATCCGCCCCAAGATCGCCGAGAAGTTCGGCATCACCAACCCCATGGCCCAGCCGGACCTGGAGAAGATCACGATCAACGTGAACATGGGCCGCCACCTCGACGGCACCAAGGTTCCCGCCAACGTGAAGGAAGCGGTGCTGCACACCCTGACGGTCATCTCGGGCCAGAAGCCCATCATGATCGCCGCCAAGAAGTCGGTGTCGAACTTCAAGGTCCGGGCCGGCTACGAGACCGCCGCGATGGTCACCCTCCGCCGCGATCGCATGTGGCATTTCATGGACCGCCTGATCAACCTGACGACGCCGCGTATCAAGGACTTCCGCGGCCTCAACGACAAGGCCTTCGACCGCCAGGGCAACTACTCGATGGGCCTGACCGAGCAGGGCGTGTTCCCCGAGATCAACATGACCGAGCAGAACTTCACGCACGGCATGAACATCAACTTCTCGTTCAGCAACTCGAGCCCGGAGCTGAGCAAGTTCGTCCTCGACGAGCTGGGCATGCCCTTCCGCAAGCCCGTCGTCAAGAAGGCGAAGAAGTAACGCTTCCCAGGAGCCTCTCCCATGACCACCAAAGCCCAGATGGCCAAGAGCAACC
>CAYNRF010000020.1:0-20173 GCA_964399525.1 uncultured Phycisphaeraceae bacterium
ATGGTCCGAGTTGGCCGCCGAAGGGGCCGAATGGCCCTGCATAACCGGTATCCCGCGGCTATCCGGAATGCCCAGGCCGCACGACCGGACCGGTGGCACGCCGCGGATCAACCTTGTCCGTGGCCGGGTCGATGACTCGTTTGTCACGCTTGTGACTGACCCTCGGTGCGGTGTGTTGCCGCCCCGGGACGGGCGGGCGGGACCGCCCGGGCGCCGGCCGGACCCACGGAGGAGGGGCCCGGCGGGAAAGCCGGGCAACGTATCCGCCCGAGCGTGACGGCTCGCGAGTTGCAACCGAAGGAGTGTCAAGCATGCGTTCAGTTCGGAACACCGTGGCGAAGGGCTTCACCCTCGTCGAAATCCTCATCGTGGTCGTGATCCTCGGCATCCTCGCCGCGATCGTGGTGCCGCAGTTCACCAACGCGGCCAACGAGGCCCGCGGCGGCAACGTGGCGACCCAGGTCTCCACCATCGAGACCCAGCTCGAGCTGTGGGCCGCCCGCAACAGCGGCGTCTACCCCGACCTGGCCTCCGCCGGCGAGACCTGGCAGGACATGGTGGACGCCGGGTACTTCAAGGAGATCCCCACCAACCCCTTCAACAACAGCTCTGACATCAACGCCTGGCCCGCCGGCGCCGCGACCGCCGACGCCGCGATCTACGCCGACGGCGTGGTCGGCTGGTACTACGACGCCACCACCGGCAACATCGCCGCCGCCGCTCCCGCCTCGGCCGCTCCCTGATCGAGCGACCTTGGGAACATGAGCATCAGACGCGGGATCCAGAGATGGATCCCGTCGTCGTTCGGGCGGGGGCTGATGGAGGAGAGAACATGCTCAGCCGAGTTCGTCGGGCGTTCACGCTGGTCGAGATTCTCATCGTGGTGGTCATCTTGGGCATCCTCGCGGCCATCGTGGTGCCCCAGTTCACGGGCGCGACGGGCGAGGCGGCGGCGGGCACGGCCAGCTACGAGCTCGAGAAGCTGCGCCGCGCGCTGGACGTGTACCAGGCCCGGTGGAGCAACGCCCTCCCGGCCGTGCAGGCCGGCGACGGCACCTGGGGCCCGCTCGTGGGCGGGTCGGGCGAGTACCTCAAGGAAGCACCCCGCAATCCCTACATCGGCGGGACCAACGCGCGGGTGATCGCCATCGCCTCGGAGCCGGACTCGGCCTTCCACACGGGGTACGGCTGGATCTTCGATCCGACCACGGGCCAGGTCTGGGCCGCGGGCTTTGACGCCAACGACCAGCCGCTGCCGCGGAACTGACACACGACCCCGACACGGGCGCCCCGCCCGTGTCCGACTTCGGCGCGGGCGGGACGCCCGCAGGACTCGGAGATTTCCATGCGTCGCGGATACACGCTGGTCGAGGTGCTTGTGACGGTCACGATCATGGGGATCGCCGGCTCGGTGGTCATCCCCTCGATGAGCGGCGCGGGCGTGCTGCGGATCCAGGCCGGCGTACGGACCGTGGTGGCCGACATCAACTTCGCGCAGATGGACGCGCTGGCCTACCAGGAAGCCCGCGGCATCGTCTTCGACACGGCCACCAACTCGTACACGCTCGTCGAGGTGCTCGGCGCGACCATCGACCCCGAGGCCGACGCGCTCTACGACCCGCGCGGGCCCGGCCAGCGATACCGCGTCGATCTCAACGACCACGACTTCGGCGGCGCGGTGCTCACCAACGTCAATCTCAACGGCGGCAACGTGCTGATCTTCGACGAGATCGGCGGCCCGGTCGCCAGCGGCGGCAGCGACGAACTCAGCTCCGGCGGGTCGGTCGAGCTGCAGGGCCCCCAGGGCCACTTCCGCATCAACATCGCCGCCTTCTCCGGGCGTGTGACCGTGACCAGGCTGGACTGAGCCGGCGGTCGATCATCGGCATCCCGCACGGGCCCCGTCGGGCGGCGTCCTCCGGACGCCGTGCGTTCGTTTCCCGCAGCGGGCGGCGGTTCGCCGGCGCCCAATCGAACAACCCCGCTGAAGGCCCGGGCGGATCCGTCCGATGGCGGTGACATGAAACGGGCGCGATCGGAACGGACTCGGCGTGCGGTCTTCGTGATGGGCACGATGGCGGTGGCCGGCGTGCTGATCTGGTCGAAGCTGCGTCTGGCGACCAACATCCCCCGCAGCGCCTACGCGGTGCCGGAGCAGATCCACACGGACGACGCGGCCGCCATCGCCCCCGACGCCGATGCGGCGCGGGACGGTGCGCCCGGCCACGCCGCGCCCGGCCGGTCTTCACCGGACTGATTCTGGGACCTTCGGTTCCGGTTGTCCGGGCGCGGGCCCCCGTGTTCGCCCCGGTCGGCCCAAAGTACCGAGCCCGCTCCGTCGATGAAAACCACATGTTCAGCCCGGTTTGCCGGGTTTGACACGGGACGGGTGCGACCCGGCGGAACAACCTCAACACGCGGCCTGCCAGCGCCTGCGACGGAGTGAACGCGATGAGTACGAACCAGGGCATTTCGACCGGATCTGACCTTCTCAGCGCGGCCCGTCGTCGCTGGGGCGTGCCCGCGCTCGCCCTGACGCTGCTGGCCGGTTCGAGCACCGGCTACGCGCAGAACTCGACGGGCTTCGGCCTGCTCGACGCGGTGAAGGAAGCCCCGGCCGCCACCGCTTCGCCCTCCGGCGACGCTCCCGACGCCCCGGGCCAGGTCGATCTGGCCAAGCTCGAGGGGTCCGTGGCCGTCAACGAGTTCGACCTCGTCGACCTGCACGTCAACAGCGAGGACCTGGGCGCGGTCCTCCAGCTGCTCTCGATCCAGAGCCAGCGGAACATCATCTCCAGCAACTCCGTCCGCGCCTCGGTCACCGCCGACCTCTACGGCGTGACCTTCTACGAGGCCCTCGACGCCATCCTGCACGTCAACGGGTTCGGCTACATCGAGAAGGGCAACTTCATCTACGTCTACACCCGCGAGGAACTGCAGGAGTTCGAACGCCTCAGCCGCCGCCAGACCTCCCGGGTCGTCAATCTGGACTATCTCAACGCCACCGACGCCGCCGAGTTCGTCAAGCATCTGCTCTCCGACGAAGGCAAGATCACTACCAACGGCGCCACCCAGGCCTTCAGCCTGGCCGACGGCACCCCCAGCGGGGCCGACAACTACGCCAACACCGCGACCATCGTGATCCGCGACTACGAGGAGAACGTCGAGGAGATCATCGCCCTGATCGCCTCCCTGGACACCAAGCCCGTGCAGGTCCTGGTCGAGGCCACCATCCTCCAGACCACGCTCAACGAGGCCAACGCCTTCGGCGTCGACTTCGCCGTGATCTCCGACCTCGACTTCGCCGACTTCCTCGGCTCGGGCGGCCCCCTCTCGGTGGTCAACGGCCTGATCTCCGGCGTCGGCCAGGACATCACCGGCGCCGACGTGCCCGCCGCGGGCGCGGACCAGGACGGCTTCGGCCTGGGCTCGAATATCGGCAACGTCAGCGGCCCGGCCACCCTGAAGATGGGCATCGTCTCCGAGGACGTCTCCGTCTTCCTGCGGGTGCTCGACGAGGTGACCGACGTGACCGTGGTCAGCAACCCCAAGCTGCTGACCCTCAACCGCCAGCCCGCCCGCGTGCTTGTGGGCACCAAGGTCGGCTACCTCAACACCGTCACCACCGACACCGCCACCAGCCAGACCGTCGAGTTCCTCGACGTCGGCACGCAGCTGGCCGTCCGGCCCTTCGTTTCCTCCAACGGGCTCATCCGCCTCGAACTCCGCCCCCAGGTCTCCAGCTTCGCCCTGCGTCAGGTGACCGACAACGAAGGCTCGACCATCACCATCCCCGACGAGGACACCACGGAGATGACCACCAACGTCATGCTCCGCGACGGCCAGACCGCCGTCCTCGGCGGCCTGTTCACCGAGAAGACCACGTCCAGCCGCCGCCAGGTCCCGCTGCTGGGCGACATCCCGCTGATCGGCCAGGCCTTCCGCGGCAACGACGACTCCACGACCCGCAGCGAGATCATCTTCATGATCACGCCCTCGATCATCAACGACGACATGCTCGCCGACATGGGCGAGATGGGCACCCAGTTCCTCGACAACGCCCGCGTCGGCGCCCGCAAGTCGCTGCTCCCCTTCTCGCGGGAGCGCCGCGTCGGCCAGCTGCTGATCGAGGCCCGCCGCCTGGCCGACGAGGGAGACACCAGCCGCGCGCTGTTCCTGATCGACCGGGCCCTGCGCCTGTCCCCGATGTCGCCCGACGCCCGGGCCATGAAGACCGAGCTGACCAACGTCTCCGAGCGTTTCCCCAGCCGCGGCATGATGAACAGCATCCTGCGTCGCGAGCTGCTCTCGGGCGAGCGCCCGCTGGTCAACGACGACGCCAACCCCGACGCCGTCCGCTACGAGGTGCTCGACGGCACCCAGCCCTCCGCCGAGCCGGCCGAGCCCGCCTTCGCCGAGGTCCCCGCCGAGCCGCTCTCCTTCAACGACAACAACCCGGGCGGCCAGACCGGCTTCGGGACCGGCGCCGCCGAGAACGAGCCCGGCTGGATCACCGCCGAGGTCGAGCCGGTCGACGCCGAGCCGGTGTTCGTGGAGATCAGCCCCGAGGACATGCTCCGCGACACCTCCGTCGCGTCCGCCCCGGCCGGGCAGGACCAGTTCTCCGCCATGAAGTCGGTCGCCACCGCCCAGCCCCAGGACGGCCTGCCGGCGGACTGGCAGCGCTGGGCCGAGGATCCCTCCGACTCCTCCCCGTCGATCCACCAGGTGTCGGGCGCCTCGGATCTGGGCGGGTTCCTCGTGATCCCGCTGCCCGGCGGCGGCGCGCTCCACGTCGAGTGGCCCCTCTCCCAGTGGGACTGGCAGAACACCTACACCGAGGTGCCGGTCAATCCCTGATCCGGGTTGAGTGATGCGACGATCCGTCCGATGACAACACAGAACCCCGGGGCCGGATCCGATCCGGCCCTTTTTCAACGAAAGGGCGTCGACATGCGTAGAACTCCGATCATCGCGGCGGGCGGCCTGGCGGCCATGGTTCTGCTGGGTCCGGTGGGCTGTTCCGGCCAGGGCAACTACACCCGCGAGGGCGCCTCGGTCGCCAAGGAACGCATGAACGCCATGAAGAGCGCCACCGAGTGGGAGATGGCGCGTCAGGCCTTCGTGGCCGGCGACCTCGAGAAGGCGCTGCGCAAGGTCGACGCCTCGCTGGCGCTCAACCAGAACGTGGTCAAGAGCCACGTGCTCCGCGCCCGCATCATGATCGAGAAGGGCGAGCTCGGCCAGTCCCTGCGCAGCCTGCACACCGCCATCACGCTCGACCCGCAGGACGCCGACGCCCACTATTACCTGGGCGTCACCTTCGAACGCCTCAACCGTCCCGAGGACGCCGCCGAGCACTTCATGACCGCTTCGGAGGTCGACGACTACAACCCCGGGCACTTCGGCGCGGCCGCCGAGATGCTCGTCGACATGAACCGCACCGAGGAGGCCCGGCAGTACCTGCTCGGGCTGCCCGCCACCGAGGACAACGCGGGCATCCGCCAGATGCTCGGCCACATCGCGCTGATCCAGGGCGATCCCGAGTCGGCCGTCCGCTTCTTCTCGCAGGCCCGCCTGCTCGCGCCCGACGACCAGGCGATCCAGGAGGACCTGATCCGCGCCCAGATGCAGGTGGGCGAGTACGCCGCCGCCGAGCTGAACATCGCCGCCATGCGCAAGGGCAAGGTCAACGCCACCCGCCGCGATCTCATGCAGCTCCACGCCGAGGCCCTCATGGGCGTCAACCGCCCCGTGGAGGCCCGCGCGCTCTACCAGGAGCTGCTCGCCGACCCGAACATGGTCTCCGACGTGCAGGCCTGGATCGGCCTGGGCAACGCGTCCTACCTCGTGGGCGACCAGCGCACCCTGCGCCGCGCCGCGTCCCGCGTCGTCGCGCTGGCCCCCACCTCGTTCGAGGGCTACGCCCTGTGGGCGCTGTGCCACCGGCGCGACGGCCAGTTCGACAAGGCGCTGGCCAGCATCGACCAGGCCATCACCCGCGCGCCCGAGGACCCGTCCTTCCACGCCCTGCGGGCGATGATCCTGGCCGACATGGACCGCACCGGAGAGGCCGTCCAGGCCGCACGGCGGGCCGCGCAGCTCGACCCCGACGAGCCCAAGTATCAGACGCTCCAGTCTCAGCTCCGCGCCGGGACGTACGCGACCGTCCCCGTCTCGGAGTAACGCGGGCCATCGCCCGGTTGATCCGGATCCAATCCGCCGAGAGACAGCACCCGCAGGTCGGCCAGCACCGGCTCGACGCGGGTGCTGCCGTTCCAGCGTGAGAGCTTCGGCTCGATCACCGCTTCGACGGGCGCGCCGCGCGGGATGCGCGCCGCGTGCTCGCCCCAGTTCCACGCCACCACCCGCAGACCGCCCCTGGCAGGACCGGCCTGGTCCCGGGCCGGCCCCGGGCCCACCAGACGCAGCGCGACGTGACTGCCCGAGGCGCCGAGCATGTCGGGCGATCCGTTGATCCGTCCCCGCACGCGCAGGCGGACCCGCGGGTTGTCCCGCCCGAACGGCGCGAGCCGCTCGAGCTGATCCACCGTGTGCGCCGTCAGCTCCTCGACCGAGGCGATGGCGTCGTAGCGCAGCCGGTGCACGAGGTCGTCCGGGCCGATCCGGGCGTTGGCGTAGGCGGTCAGGGCCGCGACGAACGCCCCCAGGTTGGCTTGGGGCAGGGCGAGACCGGCCGCCATGTCGTGGCCGCCGTACCGATCCAGCAGCGACGCGCAGGACTCCAGCGCCGCGTGCAGGTTGAACCCGTCCACGCTGCGCCCGGATCCCTTGCACAGCCCGGTCTGCGGGTCGTGGTGCATCAGCACCGCCGGGCGGGCGTGCTTTTCCACCAGGCGCGAGCACACGATGCCCACCACCCCGGGGTGCCAGTCGGGGTGGGCCAGCACGATGGCCCGGCGGTCGGGGCCGGTCATGCCGGCGGCGTCCGCCATCGCCTCCGCCTGCTCGAGGATCGCCCGCTCCACCGCCCGGCGCTCGTCGTTGACCCCCGACAGCGACGCGGCCAGCGCCGCCGCCCGCTCGCCGGTCGCGTCGGTCAGCAGCTCGAGCGCCTCGCGGGCGTGTCCCAGCCGCCCCACGGCGTTGAGCCGCGGCGCCAGGCGGAAGCCCACCGCGTCGCAGTCGACCTTGTCCGAGTCCAGGCGTGACGCATGGATCAACGCGGCCAGACCCGGCAGGCGGGTCCGGGCCAGCTGGTTGAGCCCGTGCCGCACGATCACCCGGTTCTCGTCCACCAGCGGCACCACGTCGGCGATCGAGCCCAGCGCCGCCAGCCCGAGCATCTCGATCAGCGTGTCGCGGCACGCGGGCGTCACCCTGTCCGACCCGGCGTGGAGCGTGCACAGCCGCCACGCGAGCTTGTAGGCGACCCCCGCCCCGCACAGCTCGCCGAAGGGATACGCCGAGTCCGGCCGCCGGGGATGGACGACCGCGTAGGCCCGCGGCAGGTCGGCCATCGACGCCGGCGGGTTGTGGTGGTCCGTGATGATCAGGTCCACGCCCAGGCGTTCGGCCACCCGCGCCGGCTCGGCCGCGGTGATCCCGCAGTCCACCGACACGATGACCCGCGCCCCCTCCGCGGCCAGCTGCGCGACCGCCTCGGAGTTGATCCCGTACCCCTCGTCGAGGCGGTGGGGGATGTAGGTCCGCACGGGGGCCGCCGGATCGATGGCCCGCAGCGTGTGAACGAGGATGGCCGACGCCGTCACGCCGTCGACGTCGTAGTCGCCGTAGATGACCATCGGTTCGGCCCGCCGCACCGCCGCGAGGATCCGCTCCGCCGCCCGGTCCAGGTCCGGGATCAGCCCGGGGTCGTGCATCGCGCGCAGGGAGGGCGTCAGGTAGGCGTCGACGCACGCCGGGCTGAGCCCGCGCGCCGCCAGCACGCGGTCCAGGAGCGGGGACGATCCGGGAGCCGCGTCCGAGCCGGGGCCGCGGGGCTCCCAGCGGCGCGTGAATCCCCGGATCTGCGTCGCTTCGTCCACCCGCACCTCCGTGTGCATGCCCGGACAGTCATAGACTGCCGGCAACCATGGTCAAGCTTACCAGAATCTACACCCGGTCCGGCGATGACGGCCGCACCATGCTCGGTTCGGGCGCCCGCGTCTCCAAGGCGGACATCCGCGTCGAGGCCTACGGCACCGTCGACGAGGCCAACGCCGCGATCGGCCTGGCCGTCGCCGCCTGCGAGGGGCCTTTGCCTCAGGTCGCCGCGCTGCTCCGCGAGGTCCAGCACGACCTGTTCGACGTCGGGGCGGACCTCTGCACGCCCCGCACGCCCGGCGAGGAGCCCGGCGCCCGGCTCCGGGTGCTCCCCGCCCAGACCGACCGGCTCGAGGGTCTGATCGACGAGCACAACGAGGGCCTGGGGGTCCTGACCAGCTTCGTGCTCCCCGGCGGCACGCCCGCCGCCTGCGCGCTCCACCTGGCCAGAACCATCAGCCGACGCGCCGAACGCCTCGTCGCCGCGCTGCTCGAGTCCGAGCCGGACGCCACCAACGCCGAGACCATGCGGTATCTCAACCGGCTCAGCGATCTGCTGTTCGTTCTGGGCCGGGTCGCCAACGACCGCGGCCGGGCCGATGTGCTCTGGCAGCCCGGGAAAACACGCCATGGCGGTGATGCCCCGGGCGGGGGCTGAGCCGGGACACCGGAGGCGGAGAGGCACGCATGGAAGCGCCGGGCGCCATCCCGCGACGGAGGATCACGGACCGGGCCACGCCCCCGGACCGCTGGGGCTACGTGGAGACCCCCGAGGAAATCCGCGTCCGCGCGCTGCGCTTCATCGGTCTGACCGCGCTGATCGAGGGCGTGCTGATCCTCACCCGCTGGGTGCTGCTGCCCGGCCTGACCGAGATGGCGGACCGGGCCCCGGCGGTGGCGATCGGCGGATCGCTGGCGCTCGAACTGGCCTGGGCGGGCGTCTACGCCGCGGCGGCGTCGGCGGTGCTGCTGGCCCGCCCGACGGCATTGTGGACGATCCGCGCCACCCTCATGCTGGCGGCCGCGTCCGCCGCGATCGCCATCGTCCGCCGCAGCGTCGGCATCGACCCCGGCCCGGGCGGCCACGCCCTGGCCACGATGCTCATCGCGCACACGGCCGGCGCCGTCATGCTCCCCTGGAGCCCGCGGCAGGCGCTGGCGCTGGCCGTCGCGTGGACCGCGGCCTCGGGGGTCAGCCTGGTGTTTCTCGAACCGGTCGGCCAGACCTCGCGCTGGGCCGAGATGTTCGCCACCGTCGCCGTGACCGTGCCCGGCACGATGATCGCCTTCTTCCGCTCCACGCGGCTGCGCGACCGGTTCACGGTGCGCCTGCTCGAAGACCGCTTCGCCCGCGTCCGGGAGGAACTCTCCGCCGCCCGCCACATCCACGAGGGCGCCTTCCCCCGCCCGCGGTACTCCGGGCTCGTGCGGTTCGCCTACGAGTACCGCCCGATGAGCCAGATCGGCGGCGACTATCTCTTCGCGTGCGCGGACCGTCCCGCCGACCCGGCCTCGCCCGTCACCCTCGTCCTGCTCGACGTGACCGGCCACGGCATCCCCGCCGCCCTGACCGTCAACCGGCTGCAGGGCGAGCTCGCCCGCCTCGTCGCCGAGCACCCCGGCCTGGGCGCCGGCGCGTTGCTCGAGCTGCTCAACCGCTATGTCTACCTGACCATGGGCGAGCAGTCGGTGTTCGTCACGGCGGTGGCGCTCCGCGCCGACCCGGCCGCGTGCGACGGCGCCGGGGTGGTCGAGCTGGCCAACGCCGGGCACCCCCCCGTCCTGATCCGGCGGGCCAACGGGGCCATCGAGCCGGTCGGGGCCACCGCCACCGTGCTGGGCGCCCAGGAGCCCGACGACTACCGCGCCCGGGCCGTTTCCACCCCCTTCGGACCGGGAGATTCCGTCATCGCCTTCACCGACGGCGTGACGGAGGCCCGGGCGCCCGACGGCCGGATGTTCGGGATCGAGGGGGTCCGGGCCGTCATCGACGCGGGCCGGCCCGATCCGGCGCGACGCTGGCCCGAACTCCTGGCCCGCGCGGTGGAAAAACACCAGCCGGGAAACCCAACAGATGATACGCTGATCGTGGAGTTGTTCCGCACGGGAGACAGCCGGTGAGCCGATCGGGCGCCTTCGAGACCACCGAGTTCCGGCGATCGTTCTCGATCGAGACCGATTCGCTGCTCCGCCGCCGCCTGGGCTGGTTCGTGGCGATCTGGGGCGGTCTGGGCATTCTCAGCGTCGTCGGTGTCGCCGTGTTCGCCATCGTGTCGCAGGAGGACCTCCTGCTGCGGCTCATGTTCGGCACGGCCGGCGGCTGGAAGTCCGTCTTCCCCGTCGCGGGCATGCTGATGTGGCTGGCCGCCTACGGCTCCTCGATGTTCCTGGTGCTGATCCGCAAGAACCTGCCCAGCGCCACGGTCGTGCGCCTCTCGATCATGCTGATCTGCTTCGACGGCTTCTTCGCCCTGATGGGGCGGATCGGCGAGGTCCCCGGGTACAACCTGTTCTATCTCTGGCTGGCCCATCTGATCGCCTGCCTCGTGTTCCCGTGGAGCGTCCGCCAGGCGCTGATCCCCATCGGCGTCGTGCTGACCCTGAGCCTGCTCAGCCGCGTGTCCATCGAGGGCGACGGCGTCGTGCCCGCCTTGCTCGCCACCGTGTTCGTGTTCCTGGCGATGTCGCCGGCGGTGATCATCTGCGGCGTCCGCCACTCCCAGCGCGTCCAGCGTTCGACCAACAAGTTCATCAGCCAGCGGTACGGCATGCTCCGCCAGGAACTCGCCTACGCGCGTCAGCTCCACGAGTCCCTGTTCCCGGCTCCCAAGGTCGACGGGCCGATCCGGTTCTCCTATCGCTACGAGCCGATGCGCCAGATCGGCGGCGATTACCTGTACGCCCACACCCAGCGCACCCCCTCGGGAGGGGAGGTTGTCTCGGTGGTGCTCCTGGACGTCACCGGCCACGGGATCCCCGCAGCGCTGACGGTCAACCGCCTGCACGGCGAGATCGACCTGCGCTTCGCCGAGCAGCCCGACATCGGCCCGGGCGAGCTGCTGCGCCTGCTCAACCGCTACGTCGACCTGACCCTGTCCAAGCACTCCATCTTCGCCACGGCGGTCTGCTTCCGCATCGAATCGACCGCCGGCCGGCTCATCTACGCCTCCGGGGGCCATCCCCCGGCCTTCATCCGCGGCATCGACGGCACCCTGCGCGACCTGGATCCCACCAGTTTCGTCCTTGGCGCCTGCTCCGACCGCGATTTCGACCCCGCCGAGCGCGTCGTCGACTTTCACGAAGGAGACAGCCTCATCGCCTACACCGACGGCGCCATCGAGGCCCGCTCGATCCAGGGCAGCATGCTCCGCATCGAGGGTCTGCGCCGCATCCTCGCGGCCCCGTTGCCCCCCGGGGTCCCGGACGGCGGGCTCGGATCATGGGCCGAACGCGTGCTCGGCGAGGTCACCCACCACCGCGGCGGCATGCCCCCCGAGGACGACACCCTGGCCATCGAGATCTACCGGGCCATCGGCGTCGCGGGGCAGCGACCGCCCGCCCGGGCGAGCGGCCGGGGGGAAACCCGGGCCGACGGGGTCGGCGCCGTCAGTCCTTGACACCCTCCACCAGCCCGGGGGTGGTGTATTTGGCCAGGCACGCCTCCAGATCCACCCCGTTGATGTTCGCCAGCGTGGCCAGCCAGGCCAGCACATCGGCGAACTCTTCCTCCAGATTGGCCCGCTCGGCGGGGGTGGGGGGGCGTTTGGGGCTGTTGTTGGCCGCCAGGGCGGTGGCCAGCTCGCCGAACTCCTCGGCCAGATAGAGAAAGGTGCCGGCCGTGCCCCGGGCCGAGTCCGTGGCGAAGTACCGCTCCCGGATCAGATCCTGGAGCCCGCGGATGGTCATCGGGGCGGTCTCGTGGCGGGGGTGGGCGGGGTCGGGCATGGGACCAGTCTAGGCTCCGGGCCGGTCCGCTCCGGCCAGCACGACGCGGCCCGAACGGCCGGAACCCGCCGGATTGGCCCGCTCTGCTTGCCCTCGGGCCGTGGCGGGCTAGGATTCCCGCCCGGCCCGGAAAGCCGGCAGGATCGCCGTGGTGGCGAAGACCGAGGACAGGACCGACATGCCCACGATCAACCAGCTCATCCGCAACCCGCGTCGCTCGCCCGTGACCAAGTCCAAGGTCCGCGACCTCGACGCCTGCCCGCAGCGCCGCGGCGTGTGTCTGTCGGTCAAGACCACCACCCCCAAGAAGCCCAACTCCGCGCTGCGGAAGATCGCCCGCGTGCGTCTGTCCAACGGCAAGGAAGTCACCGCCTACATCGGCGGCGAGGGACACAACCTGCAGGAGCACTCGATCGTGCTCGTCCGCGGCGGCCGCGTCCGCGACCTGCCCGGTGTCCGCTACCACATCGTCCGCGGCAGCCTGGACTGCCTCGGGGTCGACGGCCGCAAGCAGGGCCGCTCCAAGTACGGCGCCAAGCGCAGCAAGAAGTAATCCGGCGACCGTCGCCGGTTGGATCAATCGCCGGGGCCCGTGTGGGCCCCGGTTGCATCGAGGCAAGTAACCGGCACGACCGGTGAACAGAGCCGCGAGCCCCGCCCGAGGGGCCCGGCAGATGAGCCAGGAGACGACGACACATGGCAGGCCGCATCACCGCTTCCGAGACCCAGCTCCGCCCCGACCCCCGTTTCAACGACAAGGTGCTGAGCAAGTTCATCAACTGCATCATGCAGGACGGCAAGAAGTCCGTCGCCCAGCGCGTGGTCTACAACGCCATGGACGACATCGAGCAGCGGATGAAGAAGGGCATGGAAGAGGGCGGCCCCAAGACCTCGCTGGACGTCTTCCACCGCGCCATCTCCAACGTCAAGCCCTACGTCGAAGTCCGCTCCAAGCGCATCGGCGGCGCCAACTACCAGGTGCCCCTGCCGGTCAAGAGCAACCGCCAGCAGTCCCTCGCCTTCCGCTGGATCATCGAGGCCGCCCGCGGCGAAAAGGGCCGCCCCATGCACCTCAAGCTCTCCGACGAGCTCTGGATGGCCGCCCGCGGCGAAGGCAAGGCGATGATGACCCGCGACCAGGTCCACCGCATGGCCGAGGCCAACAAGGCCTTCGCCCACTTCGCCAAGTAAGCGCAGCCACGGACGTCCGACATCCACGATCCACGCACGGAACGCCCCGCGGGCGTTCCGTTTTTCATTCACCGTGGCCGGACGCGCCCAGGCGATGGTGCTGGCAATCCCACTCCCGGGCCATCACGCCCCAGCCCAGCCGGTCCGTCGGCCCCAGTCCCTCGACGTAGTAATCCTCACGCTGGCAGACTTCCTGCCGAAGTCCGAGCTTCTCTGGGATCCGCCGGGAAGCGGCGTTGGCCGACGAGCAGAAGATCCGCACCCGCCGGAGCCCGAGCCCGCCCGCGGCCTGGTCGGACAACGCCCAGGAGAGCACCCGCGCGCACGCCTCGGTCGCGTAGCCCCGCCCGATGCGGTCGTGCCGGATCCAGTACCCGGTTTCGCACGACGCGGTGTCCGACCGAACGTCGTGCACGCCCGTGCCGCCGACGAACTCGCCGGTATCGCTCTCGAAGATACCCAGACCGATCTTGTTGAATCCCGTGCCGGAAGTGCGGGCGAGGATCTGCTCGGCCAGGTAGCGTGCCGTGCCGGCGACCTCCCGGTGCTCGGTCCTGGCCCACGGCATCCAGGGGAGCAGGTGGTCCCGGCTCGCGTTGAGGACCGTCCAGCACATCTCCGCCTCGTCCAGGCGGCACAGTCGGACCGTCAGGCGGGCGGACCGCAACTCGCAGGGGATCGGAACCGACGCGGTCCAGCCGAGCCCGGCCGGGCCGAGCGCCGCGTCGAGGGAAGCGGGCATCGGGGTCATGCTCGGAGAATACCGGCTACGGTTCGGGCGTGGAAGCCGACGTGTCCAAATACGCCCGCCAGACCGTCCTGCCGGGCATCGGGGCCGACGGCCAGCGCCGCCTGCTGGCCGCCCACGCCGCCATCGTCGGCTGCGGCACGCTGGGTTGCGTCATCGCCGACCAGCTGTGCCGCGCGGGCGTCGGCCGCCTGACCATCCTCGACCGCGACCTCGTCGAACCGGGCAATCTCCAGCGTCAGATCCTCTTCGACGCCGCCGACGCCGAGGCCCGCCTGCCCAAGGCCGAGGCCGCCCAGACCCGCCTGGCCGAGATCAACGCCGACGTCCGCGTGCGCCCGCTGGTGGCCGACCTCCGCCCCTCCAACGCCGAGGCCCTGCTGCTGCGTGAGAAGTTCGGGCGCCCGGATGTCGTCCTCGACGGCACGGATAACTTCGAGACCCGCTTTCTGCTCAACGACCTGTGCGTCAGGCACGCCATCCCGTATGTCTACGCCGGCGTGGTCGGCACGCGGGCCATGCGGGCCGTGTTCCGCCCGAGCTCAAGCCCGCCACGCCCGTGCCTGCGTTGCGTCTTCGACCGCCCGCCTGCGCCCGGCTCGCAGCCCACCTGCGAGACCGCCGGCGTGCTCGCCCCCGCGGCCGCCATCATCGGCGCGATGCAGGCCGCCGAGGCCATCAAGCTGCTGGTCGGGGCCGATGACGCCGTGGCGCATGACCTGATCGAGATCGATCCGTGGACCGGCTTCTACCGCAAGGTGGACCTCTCGCGCTCGCGGGATCCTGCCTGCCCCTGCTGCGGCCAGCGCAACTTCGAGTTCCTCAGCGCCCCCGACCCCGAGGCCGCCGCCCTCTGCGGCCGCAACGCCGTGCAGGTCATGCCCGCCAAGGGCAACGCCGCGGGACGACTCGACCTCGAAGCGATGGCCGGCGCGCTCCGCACCGCCGGCGAGGTCACCCGCTCGGCCTTCATGGTCCGCGCCGTGCTCTACGAGCCCGCGGGGATCACGCTCTCGGTCTTCCGCGACGGCCGGGCCGTGATCGAGGGGGTCGAGGACCCCGCGCGGGCGCGGGCGATCTATGCTCGGTACATCGGGGCCTGACCGCAGGACCGGCCCCGGACAGGAGGGACGATCGATGACCACCGGACAGACCACCATGACCATGGGCGAACTGCTCACCGTCACCAGCGGCCGCACGATGGGCCTGGCCAAGGGCCTGCTCAACGGCATCAACCCCAAGGACTTTTCCAGGCAGCCCACCGCCGACGGCAAGGTGATCGACACCAACCACCCCGCCTTCGTCTACGGCCACCTCGCCCTCTACCCCGCCCGCGTCATGGGCATGCTCGGCCTGGACGGCTCGGCCATCGCCTGCCCGGCTCAGTACGACGCGCTCTTCGCCGCCGGCGTGGCCTGCAGGCACGATCCCGACGGCTCGTCCCACCCCGCGATGGACGACATCGTGCAGCGATTCGAGAAGGGCTACGCCGCGCTGATCGAGGCCGTGAAGCACGCCGACGACGCGGCCCTGTCCGCCCCCATCCAGGGCAACGACCGCTACCGCGAAGTCTTCGGCACCGTCGGCGGCGCGGCGAGCTTCATGATGCACGACCACCTGATGTTCCACCTGGGCCAGGTGTCCGCGTGGCGGCGCATGATGGGCCTCGGCTCGGCGATGTGACGCACGGAAAGTAAAGCATCGATTTGTAGGCGCGCACACGTGATTTTTTAGCCGCGCACGAAGTAAGCGGATTCTTGTGCGCGCTCGGGCCAAGCAAAGAACCCGCTTCCTTCGTGCGCGGCGACAAACTTCCGCGTATCACCCACGCCCTCTGCTCACACCGTCACCCCATCCCCCCGCACATACGGATTGCTCATCTTTTCCCGCCCGACCGTCGTCGTCGGCCCGTGTCCCGGCAGCACCAGCGTCTCCGCGGGCAGCGTGTAAATCTGCTCGCGGATCGACCGAGCCAGCGTCGCGAAGTCCGACCCCGGGAAGTCGTGCCGCCCGATCGACCCCGCGAACAGCGTGTCGCCGACGATCGCCGTGCCCGACGCCGCGTGGTGCAGCGTGATGCCGCCGGGTGAGTGCCCCGGCGTGTGACGGACGGCCCACGCCTCGCCGAGCAGCGTCAAGGTCTCGCCGTGCTCGAGCAGCCGGTCGGGGGTGGGCCCGGTGATCTCGATGCCGTAGCCGCCGGAGAGGTTCAGCACCGGGTCGGTCAGCCACTGCTCCTCGGCCCGGTGGATCCAGATCGGCGTGCGGGGGAACCGGCGGCGGAACTCGAACAGACCGCCGATGTGGTCGAGGTGGGCGTGGGTGAGCACCACGGCCTCGGGCTCCATCCCGAGCGATTCGATCGCGTTGATCAGCCGCCGGGGCTCCAGCCCGCAGTCGGCCACCCAGCACGGATCCCCCGGTTTGGGGTCCGGGCCGGAGACCACATAGCAGTTGGTCTCGAACGGCCCGAGCGGAAAGACGCGGATTTCAGGTTTGTGATTGGGTTGGGCTGGATCCTGGGTCATGATCCATGGTAATCTGGTGGGTCGGCCCGCGCGGTTTGGGCCGGCATCGCAGACGACAGATCGGGAGACGGCCATGACGGCGACCGGGCAGGTGCTGATCCGCAACATCGACGAGACCCCCCGCAACCCGGTCCAGATGGACGGGGTCAAGGGGGCGAGCATGGCCGTGATGGTGGGGCGGGCCGACGGCGCGCCGCACTTTGCCATGCGCCAGTTCGCCGTCGAGCCGGGTGGCCACACCCCTCGACACAAGCACGACTACGAGCACGAGGTCTATGTCGTCTCCGGCGAGGGCACCGTCTTCCTCGGCGGGAAGGAAAACCCCGTCCGCGGCGGCGATGTGATCTACGTCCCCGCCAACGAGGAACACCAGTTCCGCTCGAAGCAAGGCCAGCCCGGCCCGCTGCGTTTCCTCTGCATGGTCCCCGTCGAGCAGAACTGCGGCGGGCCCGTGCCGGGGAGTTGAGCGACGCGTTTGAAAGGTCGGGGCCCCGACGCCGAAGGAGTGTGGACCATGGACGAGCAAGGCGGGATTTCTCCGGCGTGGGTGGCGGCGGTCTACGGATCACTGGCGTTGCTGTGCGGGGCCGTGGCCACCCGCGGCGTCATGGGCGACCAGCCCGGCCTGCTCACCACGGGCCTGCTGGGCCTGGTGGTGGTGGGGTGCACGCTGCCGCTGGCGCTCAAACGCGGCTCGCCCGCGGGCGGTCCGGCGAACGGGTCCGCGAAGGCCGCCGAGACCGAACTGCACGAGATGCGCGGTCAGCTGCGCACGCTGGCCCGGGCCATCCAGGACCTGCAGGAATCCATGGTGCTCTCCGACGACGCCCGGCGCGTGCTCAACCGCAAGCGTGAGCGCGAGCTGCTCCGCAAGGCGATCCAGGAGGACATCAACGCCGAGGACTGGGACGCGGCCATGGTCCTCATCCGCGAGCTGGCCGAGCGCTTCGGCTACCGCTCCGACGCCGAGGAGTTCCGTCAGAAGGTCGAGACCGCCCGATTCACCACCATGGACCGGCGCGTGACCGAGGCCGTCCGCGGGCTCGACGAACTGATCGTCCGCGGCGAGTGGGACGCGGCGCTGGATGAGGCCGCCCGCATCGCCCGCCTGTTCCCCGATTCGCCCAAGACCGAGGGCCTCCGCCACCGCGTGATCGCCTCGCGCGACCGCTACAAGATCGACCTGGAGCGCCGGTTCCTCCACGCCGCGCAGGCCGAACGCGTGGACGAGGCGATGGATCTGCTCCGCCAGCTCGACCAGTACCTGACCGAGAGCGAGGGCGAGCAGTTCCGCGAGGTCGCCCGCGGGGTGATCGGCAAGGCCCGCGAGAACCTCGGCGCCCAGTTCCGTCTGGCCGTGCAGGACCGCCGCTGGGAACGCGCCGCGGAGATCGGCGACCGCATCATCGAGGAGTTCCCCAACACGCGCATGGCCAGCGAGGTCAGGGGCATGATCGATACCATCCGCGAACGCGCCGGGGCGATGCGTCGCTGAGACCGGTCGTCATCAGGTAGCAGCCGTACCCGGACCGACAAGCCGCGACTGCAAGGGAGCGGCCGAGCGACGCACATGACCGCCGCGGTCCGCAAGGCACCGCGACGCCCGACGCGAACCTGCTGCCACGCGCGTTCAGGCGGCCGGTTTGGATTCGGGCGCGGGCTTCGATCCGTCCCCGGGCTTCGGAGGCGTCCGCCACGAATAGATGATCAGCAGGCCGATGCCGATCAGCAGGAACGCGTCGGCCACGTTGCTCACGTACGGCCAGACCTCCGGCGAACCGCCGGGCCAGCGCAGGCCGAACGGCAGACGCACCCCCGGCAGCGGGTGGATGAAGTCCCGCACGCAGGCGAACAGCACGCGGTCGTACAGATTGCCCAGCCCGCCCGACACCACCAGCGCGAACGCGACATGCGCCCACGTGTCCCTGGCCAGGGTCTTGCGGGCGAACAGCCAGGTCGCCAGGCCGACGGCGAAGACGGTGAACACCACGAAGAACCAACGCTTGCCGGCGCCGATGCCGAACACCGCGCCGGGGTTGAGCACCAGCGTGAACTCGAGCAGATTCGGCACCACGACGACCGGATCGTGCGGCGGGATCAGGTTGCCCAGCGCGTCGGTCGACATCACGTCGGCCCGGCGGATCACCACCGGGGCGTCCGCGATCCGGTCGAAGGCGGCCTGCTTGGACCACAGGTCGACGACCAGCCCCAGCGCCGTGGTGCCCAGAAACACCGCCCACGCGACGGGGCTGCGACCGGCCGGCCGTGTCACGGCCCGTACCCGCCGGGATTGCCGCCGATGCCCACGCTCCGCTGCTCGAGCTGGCGGGCGGCCTCGATCGTGTAGCGTGCCCACGGGATCTCGTCGAGCCGTTCCTCGGGGATCGGCAGGTTCGTCAGCTCGCACAGCCCGTACACGCCCTCGTCGATCCGCTTGAGCGCGTCGTCGATCTCGCGGATGACGCGGCGGTCCTGGGCGGCCAGGTTCAGGCTCAGCGACTGGTCGTAGCTCTCCGAGCCCTGCTCGGCGAGGTGCTGGGGGGTGTTCGAAAGGCCGCCCGATTCCGAGCGCAGCGCTTCGTTCTCCATGCTCTCCACATCGCCGAACAGTTCGGCCCGCTTGGCCAGCAGCAGGCCGCGATACCGGTCCAGCTTGGCCTTGGTCAGCGGCGACTTGGTCCGCTTCGACCGCGGCGCGTCCAGCGCCGAGGTCTGCTTGGGCGCCGAGGGGCCCGAGGGGATCAGCGGCTTGGTCAGCTTCGAGCCGGGGCCGAGCAGCATCGGCCGGACCGGCGGGTTGTACTTGCTGACCGGCTTGGCCTTGGCGGCGGGCTTCTTGGGGGGCTCCACGATGGTGATCCCCTTGCGGCCGGCCTTCTTGTCTTCCTTGGCGTCGATCTCGGCGGCCTCGTCGTCCGCCTTGCCGCCGGGTTCCTGGGCCTCGCCCACGCCGCCGGTCTTGCCCGCCGACTTCGCGGACTTGTTCTTCCCGGCGGATGGCGCGGATTCCTGCGCGGACTCGGCCGGCTTGGCGCCCACTTTCGGCTTCGCCGACGCCTTGGACTCCGAAACACCACCCTTGCCGACCTTGGCCTTGCCCTTGGGGGCGGCCGCGGGCTTGGCGTCGGCTCCGGCGTCGGGCCTGGACGCCGGCTTCGCCTCCGCCTTGGCCTTGGGCTTCTCGGCGGTCTTCGAGCCGGTCTTCTTCGCAGGCTTCGGCTCGGACTTGGTTTCGGCCTTCGGGTCCGCCTTGCCGCCGGACTTGGCGTCCGGCCTGGGATCGGCCTTGGCCGCGGCCTTCGAGCCGCCCTTCGCGACAGACTTGCCCGCGGCTTTGGCGGTCTTTTTCGGTTCGGCGGGCTGCTCGGGTTTCGGCGTCGACTTCCTGGCGGCGGGCTTCGGCTTGGCGGGCGTTTCCGTCGCCTTGGCGTCCGATCGGGCGCCCGCCCCCTTCTTCGCCGGTTTCTCGGCCGCGGCCTTGGACGCCGGGGCCGCTTTGGCCGCGCCGGTCTTCGGGGCCGCGGACTTCTGGCCGGCGGTCTTCTTCGCGTTCTTCTTCGCGGCTGTTTTCTTGGCCAAGGCGCTCACCCGTCCGAGGCTCATCGCTCGCCCCCGGCGCGGGAACGGCCGAACCTGCAAGTTGGGGCGAAGGGTAGGCCGGTGGGCGATTCGGGTCAACGTCCGGACCGAACAACGCCCGCACACGCAGGGGCGGCGGGCTGGATCAGGACACCGTCAGCTGCGGCTCGGCGAT
>CAYNRF010000020.1:20190-25214 GCA_964399525.1 uncultured Phycisphaeraceae bacterium
CGCGCGTCCATCAGGGCCGCCGGCTCGAGGCCGGACAGTTCCTCGAGTTGGGCGCTGATCCACTGCTCCAGCAGACGCGCGGCGGCGTCCGCGTCGCGGTGCGCGCCCCCGAGCGGCTCCTCGACCACCGCGTCCACGATGCCCAGCGCCAGGTTGTCTCTGGCGGTCAGCTTGAGCGCCTCGGCCGCGGCGGTGTTGGTCTGCTCGTTGGCCTGCTTCCACAGGATCGCGGCGCAGCCCTCCGGCGAGATCACCGAATACCAGGAATGGCGCAGCATAGCCACCCGGTCCGCCACCGCGATGCCCAGCGCGCCGCCCGAGCCGCCCTCCCCGATGACGATCGACACGATCGGCACCGGCAGACGCGACATCTCCCGCATGTTGACCGCGATGGCCTCGGCCTGCCCGCGCTCCTCGGCGCCCAGGCCCGGGTACGCGCCCGGCGTGTCGACCAGCGTCACGATCGGCACGCCGAACTTGGCGGCCAGCTCCATCTTCGCCAGCGCCTTGCGGTACCCCTCCGGGTGCGCGCACCCGAAGTGGCACGACAGCTTCTCCTGCGTCGAGCGCCCCTTCTGGTGCCCGACGATCAGCACCTTGCGACCCCCGATCCGCCCGAACCCGGTGACGATGGCCGGGTCGTCCCCGTACCGGCGGTCCCCGTGCAGCTCGCAGAAGTCCCGGCACATCCGGGCGATGTAGTCCCGGGTCTGCGGCCGGTCGGGGTGGCGGGCCACGCGGACCGTGTTCCAGGGCGACAGGTTCGTGTACAGCCTGGTCAGCAGCGCTTCCCGCTCGGCCCGCAGCGCCTGGGCCTGGGACGGCGGCGCCGGCGGCGTCGCCGGACGGTCGGACTCCAGCCCACCGAACGCGGGAACCTCCGCTGGCGGCGCCGCCTTCTCCGCCTGAGCGATCCGCTCGTCGAGTTCGGCCAGGGGCTTCTCAAAGTCGAGCTGGTAGAAAGTCGCCATCGGGCCTCCTCGGGCGGAATCGTACCCGCGGCGTCCGGGCTGGGGGGGGGGAGGGGACCCCGGCCCCTGCGGCGGCGGGCGGGCCCGTAGGCTTGCGGCATGGACGCGCACCACGCACACGGATCGGCGGGGCCCTGGCTGTTCATCGGAGCAGGCAACATGGGCCGGGCCATCGCGGCCGGGGCCCTGCGGGCCGGGGCGGCCGGGACGGCCGATCTCGCCGCCGTCGACCCCGCGGCGGACCCGGGCGAGCCATTCGACCGGGTGCTCCGGACCGTCGAAGCGGGGGCGGCGTGGCTGGCCGAGCGTCCCACAGCGGGCGTGGTCGTGGCGGTCAAGCCGCAGATGTTCACGGACGTGGCCGACGCGTGGGCGCCGGCGCTCAGCAACGATGCCACCCCGCGCACCGTCGTCTCGATCATGGCCGGCGCCACGGCCGCGGCCGTCGCCCGCGGTCTGGGCGGGTCGGCCCGCGTCGTCCGCGTGATGCCCAACACCCCCATCGGCCTCGGGCTGGGCATGAGCGCCCTGTGCGCCGGCCCCAACGCGACCGAGCACGACCTCGCCCGCGTCGAGCGTCTCTTCGGCGCCAGCGGCAAGACCATGCGCATCGACGAGGGCCTGATGGACGCCTTCACCGCCCTGGCCGGGTCCGGCCCGGCGTATGTCTTCTATCTCGCCGAGGCGATGGTCGAGGCCGCCGAGCAACTCGGCTTCGACCGCGAACGCGCCCTGACCCTCGTCCGCCAGACCGTCTGCGGCGCGGGCGAACTGCTCAGCCACGCCCCCGAGACACCCCGAGCCCTCCGCGCCGCCGTCACCAGCAAGGGCGGCACCACCGCCGCGGCCACCACCCTGCTCGACGACTCCGGCGTGCACGACGCCATCGTCCGCGCCATCCACGCCGCCCGCCACCGGGGCGCCGAACTCGGACGCGGAGGCTGACGGTTCAGAAGTCCCGCCGTGCGAAGATCAGCACGCACAGCGTCAGGCACAGGATCTCGAACCCGATCGACGTGCCCAGCACCCACGCCAGCGAGCGTGACCGCAGGACCGCCTGCACCCGCTGCTGCACGCGCGGGTCCGACATCGCGGGCCCGCGGGGCTCCTCGTCCTCCGGCGGCGTGAACCCCGTCGAATCACCGATGAGTTTGTTGATCTCCTCCTGCGAGATCAGGTTGCGTTCCAGCAGCGCGATGGTCTCCTGCGTCTTGGGCAGCACGAACTTGAGATAGCCCACCCGCGTCGACCACGCCGTCCACGTCTGCACCGCCGTTTCCGCCTTTTCCAGCCGTTCGCGGCTCGCCGCCAGGGCGGGGTTGATGGCCAGACGCTGCGCGTCGGGGTCGGTGATCAGCTCGCCCTCGGCGTCGCGCGGCGGATCACCCGCCTCGATCAGCTGGGCCAGCCGCCGGTCGGCGAAGACCTCCTGATTCTCGATGTTCTTCCGCGCGTCCTCGGCCCGGACGATCGAGCCCTCCCGCATGCCCAGCACCATGCTGTCCGAACTGTTCACGACGAAGACCATGAACCAGAACAGGATGGTCAGCAGCAGCGCCGCGATGGTCGAACGGGTCACCATCCCCAGCAGCGCGCACACGCCGAAGAGATAGCTGAAGAACAGCACCACGATGGGAATCGCCAGGAACAGCGTCGGCTGCACCGCCCCGCCGCGCACCCAGATCACCAGGAAGCACCCCAGGCTGAACACCGTCACCTGCAGCGTGACGAACAGCAGCCCGGCGAGGTACTTGGTGAAGAACAGACGCCAGCGCGAGATCGGCTTGGACAGCATGGTCTCGATCACACCGCCGGAGATCAGATCCGGGAACATCCCCGCCGTCGAGATCAGCGCCAGGATCGTCGCCACCCAGCTCAGCCACACCGGGATGCCCCAGGTGGTGAACTGCAGCTTGTAGAACAGTTCCCTGGAGACCAGCCCGGTGTTGAAGAACTCGTTGTCGAAGGTCCAGTGCAGGAACGAGGGCCCGCGGTCGTTGATGCCCAGGCCGGCGAAGATCGACACCGCCAGGATGTTGAGGATCATCGTGATCCAGAACAGCTTCCGTGCGTTCAGCTCGCGGTAGGCATCGACGAACAGGGCCGCGGTCTGGGTGAGGATCACGGGCGGCCCCCCTTCTTGCCCTGGTTCCTGGCCGCCCCCGGGCGCCCGTGCGATTCGTCCGCCTCCACCGTCTGCATGAACAGGTCCTCCAGGCTCACGCGCAGGGGCGTCACACCCGCCAGCACCACCCCCCGCCGACGCAGCGCATCGATCGCCGGCTGGATCTGCGCGGGGTCGTTGGTCTGGATGGACACCCGCGTCGCGTCGATCGTGATCTCCAGCCCGTCGGTCGCCGAGCGGACCACGGCGTGGTGCTCTTCGGTCAGCACCTCCGTGCTGGTGATCGCGTATCCACCCTTGCCCGCCGTCAGCTCGCCGACCGTGCCCTGCCGGTGCACCTTGCCCTGGACCATGATGGCCACGCGGTCGCAGACCATCTCGATCTCGCTGAGCAGGTGCGAGTTGAGGAACACCGCCCGCCCCTCGTCCTTGAGGTGGGTGAGAATCTGGCGGATCTCGCGCCGGCCCACCGGGTCCACGCCGTCGGTGGGTTCGTCGAGCAGCACCAGATCCGGGTTGTTCATCAGCGACTGCGCGATGCCGATGCGCTGGCGCATGCCCTTGGAATACCCGCCGATCTTCTTCTCGCTCCAGTCCGACATGCCGACCAGTTCGAGCAGTTCGGCCGAGCGCCGCTGCCGATCGTGCCGCTCCACGCCCGACATGGCCGCGAAGAACTCGAGCACCTGGCGCCCGCGCAGGTACGGCGGGAAGCGGTGGTGCTCGGGCAGGTAGCCGATCCGCGCCAGCGTCGCCCGGTCACCCACCGGCCGGCCCAGCACCGTCCCCTGGCACCGCGTCGGCCGGATCACCGTCATGAGGATCTTCACCAGCGTCGATTTGCGCGCCCCGTTGGGCCCGAGCAGCCCGATGATCTCGCCCGGGTGCACCGTCAGATCCACGCCCCGCAGCGCGTGCACCCGTCCCTTGTACACCTTTTCGACCCCGGTCAGTTGGATGGCGGTCATCGTTTCCTCGCGACAATGTGGAAGACGTGCCAGTGCTTGTGGTGATCGCCGCCATGGGAGGACGGGCGGTCCTCCTCCTCGAAGTGCTCGAGGATGTATTGGTCAAACAGCCCCAGGGTTTCAGCCCGCGTCAGGTGGGTGCGGTCCTCGAGGATCGCCCAGTCGTCCCGGTCGCCGAACAGCTGCCCCGCGAACCGTCCGCCCGACGGGATCGCCCCATCGATCTTCGCCCACAGGTCCGCGAACGCGCCCGGCGGGCAGAACGGCAGCGCGAAGCTCGCGTTGACCAGCAACGCGGGCGGGATCCTGACCGTCTCGAACCCGGCCTGCACCACCGTCAGCCGCCCCGACGCGAGGGCCGCGGCGCACGCCGGGCGGGCCTTCAGCCGGGCCAGCCCCTCCGCGTTCGCGTCGCTCGCCCACACCCGCCAGCCGCGCTCCAGCAGTGGGATGAGGTCCTGGCCGGAGCCGCACCCGAGATCGACCGCCAACGGGGCGTTGGCAGCATCGGACGGGTCGACCGGGCCGAACTTGTCCATAGCCCGCAGCAGCGTGGCCCGCGGCGGCTTGCCCTCCATGCGGTCAAAGTACGCCGCCCAGTCCCGCCGCTCGGCGGCCTCGTGGGCGGGAAGGTCCGTCTTGGTTGGCTTCGCGTGGGTCATGCCGCTTCGGTCGAATCAGTTCGGTCAGGTCATCCGGTCATATCCTCAGACACAATGTATCCCGATCTTTCCTCCTTCGTCGCCGCCCTGGAATCCGCCGGCGAACTCGTGCGCGTGAAGGACCCGGTGTCTCCGGTGCTGGAGATCGCCAGACGGGCCGATCTGGCCAGCAAATCGCGGGCGCCGAACCTCGGTTCCGAATCCTCCCGCCGCAACGACCCCGAGTTCCACGCCTACGGCGGGCCCGCCCTGCTCTTCGAAAACGTCCCCGGCTCGGACTTCCCTGTCCTCATCAACG
>CAYNRF010000021.1:0-25125 GCA_964399525.1 uncultured Phycisphaeraceae bacterium
TGCGAACGATCCGGCGAAATCGTCCCGTCGACGCGGAACCGCCTCGAGTGGTGGAAGTGCGAACCGCGGTTGCCGTCGCCGTGATCCTGGCCCAGTTCAACGCGCGAGGAAGTCAGCGACGCCCCGTACGCAGCTCCTGAAACACTGGAGAAGTAAACTCCGGCACCCATCTGGGACTCACACGTGACGAGTCGGCCGACGATGTCGACATCCCATTTCTGGACCTGACCAACGAGCCGGTTGGGTGACTGGCCCATCTGCGAGTCGCCGACAAAGAGGACTTTGACGAGCCGATCGTCGGACTCCGTGGGAAGCACGATCCGGTGCAAGTTCAGATTCCGGGGCAGATCACCCGCCCGGTCCGTTCTGGCTCCAGCCGGGCCAATGAGCAGCATGAAAAGGGGGATGTACCACATATCGAAGACCCGAACGTACATACTGAACGGAACGGCCAAACTCGGTGTCGGACCGGATCGGCCGGCACACAGGGTAGCGGGCCGGACTACGGGCACCCGGCGTTATAGGCGTCGAGGAACGCGGCGAGGTCGAAGAAGTTGAGGACGCCGAACGGCGCCGCGAAATCGGCGGCGGGGTTCTGGTTGTTGTAGTAGTCGAGGTAGGTCGCCAGGTCGAAGAAGTTGAGCACGCCGTCGGGGTTGCCCGCGGGGAACAGGTCGGCGGCGCACGGCGGCTCGAAGGCGAGCTGGCCGAAGGTCATCTCGACCGGCGGGCTCTTGCCCAGCAGCTCCCACTGGACATAAAGAACCTGGCCGGCGGTGTTGGTCGTGTTCCGGTCGCGGAGGAACTCGATGTACTCGCGGCTGGCGGTCTGGTAATAGGTTCGCACCTCCGCGCGGGCCGCGTTGCCGGGCACTGCGAAGGTGGTGTCGTCCCAGTACTGCCCGTCGGCGTAGACGGCGCCGACCGGCTCGGCCTGCACGGCCTGGAAGCCCGCGTTCGTGAAGCCGCGGGGCGGGATGCGGTTGTCCTTGATCCAGGTGTTGTTGAGCACGAAGTGGAACGACTCGCCCGCGGGCACCCCGGTCGCGGCCGAGGCGTAGTCGTCCAGGCCCAGCTTGGCCTCGTAGACCTTGGTGTCGCCGGTGTTCAGCGCGGCGGTGGCCGCGTCGTAGGCCCCGTGCTCGGCCAGCAGGTTGTCGGCGGCGTCGTAGAAGCGCACGTTGATCCACATGCGTCGGCCCTCGGGGTAGCCCGTGGGCAGTTTGTGGCCGCTCTGGTTGACGATCCGGACGTTGAGGTTCTGTCCGATCTGGGAGAGTTCCAGGTCCGAGGCGTTGCGGAGCATCTCCTCGGCCCGGGCCAGCGCCTGGGCGACGCTGTCGTCCTCGAGGAACGTCTCGCTGTCGGGGTAGAGATTGCGGATGGCCTGGAGCACCCAGGTGTTCGCGCCGCTGAACGAGTGCAGCGGCATGTCTTCCCGGGGCGGCTCGAAGCGGCATCCCTGGGCCGTCACGTCGGGCATGTGGCAGTCCTGGCAGGAGGCCACCTCGAGCCTGTTGCCGCCGAACCGTCCGCCCATATCGATCGGCCCCTGCGCAAAGTCGGACATGAGCCACTCGGAGTACGTGCGCTCGACCGGGAACATGTCGTACTTGTCCTGGGTCGGGTGGCGGGCGTCCAGGTCGCCGAGCCGGTAGGTCCCGTCGGGCTGGCGGACGTAGACCGGGTTGGACACGTCGTGGCAGGTGGCGCACATCGCCGAGTCCTGGTGGAACGGGGACTGGGCCCACTCGTGGAAGAAGAACTTGGGCCCCATGTCGAACGGGCCGCGGCGGACGTCGTCGGGGTCGATGACGTAGTTGCCCGAGTGCGGGTTGACCGGGAGGTTGTCCAGGGCCGCCAGGATGCCCTTGTCGGCGGCGGGCGACTGGCCGGGCGTGTAGACGGGGTCGACCATGCGGTGGCAGAAGTTGCAGGAGACGCCCTGCATGTCCACGGCCTGCAGGGCGGACATGTCCGTGGGCACGGAGCGGCCGTCGAGCCAGCCGCCGGGCACGTGGCAGCGGATGCACAGGTCGCCGGCGAAGGCGGCGTCCTGGTTGGCGATGGCCAGCGCGGCGTGGAAGAGCGGGTCGCGGGCGGACTGGCCCATCATCGACGCCGCCCAGTTGCGGAACGGTTCGTGGGCGGCGTCGTACAGGCCGTGGCAGATCGTGCAGTTCTGCGCGTCGACGATCGGGTGGTTGAGGGTGTTGGGCTGGGTGCCGTCGAGGAAGAAGTCCTCCAGCGTGGTCGGCAGCGGGAGCGGGTCGGCGAAGGAGAAGGTCACAAACGCGGCGCCGGCGGCGACACCGCCGCACCACGCAGCGGCGGTTGCGATCGATCGGATGCTGTTCATGTCGGATCTCCGCCCGGAGGGGCGCTGCGCGGAAAAAAGGACCCGGGGTACGGATGCCCGGGTCCTTTTATTCTCACCGATGATGGGCCCTGCGGACAACGGACTTGCAGGAAGTTTTTGTTCTCGGGCCAGCCGGAAGTCGGGAGCCCGGGTTTTCGTCCCCCCGCCAGGGACGGGTCGGCGGGAGCCGACGGAAACTTGTGATCACGGACAACCGATATTGAACCGGTTCAGGTAGGCCGCCACATCGAAGAAGTTCAGGCTGCCCGCCGGATCGGCCAGGTCCGCGGCGGGGTCGCCCGCGTTGAACAGGGCCATGTAGGCGGCCAGGTCGAAGAAGTTCAGCACCCCGAACGGTTCGGCCAGGTCCGCCGCGGAGCAGCCCGGGAAGGGATTCTCGCAGGTGAGCCCCTCGATGCGGAAGCCGTCGAGGGCGGCCTCGACGACGGAGCCCGCGCCCTCGTCGGCGGCGATGAACCGCAGGCGGACCTGATCGGTCAGGGGGATCAGCGACGCGGGCGCGAAGCGGTGCTGGAACCAGCCGCCGTTGGTCTGCGGCCCGGCCGGTCCGACCGTCTCGACATTGACCCACGTCTGGCCGTTGTCGGCCGAGATGTCCACGATGAACACGTCCGCGTTGGGGCTGGCGCCGGCGGAGTTGGAGTACCAGCGCCAGTACGAGATCTCGAACTGCTCGCCCAGGGCGGAGAGGTCCAGGGCCGGGGAGAGCAGGGTGGTGCGTCCGCCGTCGATGTCGTTGCCGCCCACGCCGCCGTTGGAGGCGGCGCCCGTCACATAGCACGCGTCCCCGAAGAGCGCGCCGTTGGGCTGCGCGCCCGTGCCCTGCGGGTTGGCGCGCTGCCAGAGGCCGGTGGTGGCGTTGTCGCCGGGCTGGCCCGGGGTCCAGCCCAGGTCCGTGGTGAAGTCGTCGCTGTAGGCCGTCTGCACCACGCCGATGTCGGTGACAAACGGGGCGGCCGCGCCCTGCGCGGGCACCGACACCACGCCGGCCACAGCGCCCTGCGCGGTGACGTAGAACTCGATGTCGTGGCCGCACAGCGCGCCGGGGATGACGGACTCGTACCCGCCGTCGCCGGCGTGGGTCATGGCCACCGACACGAAGTCACCGCCGTCGTTGCGGTAGCGCAGGGTGACCGAGCCGGGCACCAGCGTGTCGATGCCCGCAGAAACGAGGGCGCGGACGGGCAGCGGCTCGCCGGGCGGCAGCAACTCGGGGGCCTGGGACTCGAGCCCGACGGCGAGGTAGCCCTCACCCAGCGACGGGCTGGCGGCGATGGCGACCGCCTGGGGGCCCTGCGGGACATCGTGGCCGCGGATCTGGACCGACCACGTGCCGGGCGTCGGGTTCTGCACATACACCTGCTCGATGTTGTTGAGCCGGTCGGCCCGGTCGCGCACGGCCGGGGCGGCGGGGTTGGCCGGGTCGAGCGTCCAGGGGAAATGCTGCACGCCGCTCGGGTCGGTCACGACCAGGTCCAGGTCGTTGACCAGCGCGCTGCTCACGTTGGGCGTCGCGGCCGGATCGTCCCAGACGATGGTGATCTTCAGTTCGGTGTCCTGCTCGGTGACGTCCACCGTGTAGGTCTGCACGCCGCCCTGATCGACCGAAGACTGATCGAAGTCGCCGCGGCGGACGAACTCGATGGTGTCCACGGCCCGGATCGAGCCGAAGCCGTGCTGGTAGTCTGGGCCGGGATTGCCGATGTCGGCGGCCGCGTGGACGAGGAACGCCTTCATGAGCTGGTTGGAGGGGTCGCCCGCGTTCGGGAAGCTGCTGCGGAAGTCCTGCAGCACGAGTGCGCCGACGCCCGCGGCGGTGGGGGAGGCCATGGACGTTCCGCAGAGCGTGGTGTAGGCGGTGTCCGAGCTGGAGGAGAGGCTCGTCACGCCGTTGTCGCCGCCCGACTGGCATCCCGGCGCCACGATGACCGGGCGGATGCGCCCGTCGTCCGAGGGTCCCCAGCTCGAGAAGCCCGTCATGGAGTCGTTGTTGGCGTTGACCGCCCCGACGGTGATCGAGTTCTTGTTGTTGGCCGGCGGGGGCGAGGTGAAGTAGCCGCTGCCGCACGAGCTGCCGCGCTCGTTGCCCGCGGCCCAGAAGATGGTGATGGGCGCGCCCAGCGAGCCGCGGACCATGTTGTCGATCACGCCGGCCATCACGCCGTAGTCGCCCTCGTACTGGCACCCGAAGCCGTTGGGGCCGATGTTGGAGCCGATGGAGTTGTTGGAAAGGTCCGCGCCCTGCGCCAGGGCCGCGGCGTAGTCGACCTCCGTGTCGCCCGGGTTGGTGTACAGGAAGATCCCCGAGCCGTCATAATCGAAGCCGGCGCTGAGGATGGTCACGCCCGGCGCCATGCCGCGGTGGGTCGCGTTGACGTGGCCGCCGCCGGCGATGGTGCCCGCCACGTGGGTGGCGTGGTTGGACTGGTTCGAGCCGTCGATCAGCGTGGCGCGGCCACCGAAGTCCTGGTGGGTGGGGCGGACGCGTCCGCCGTCGTACACGAACACCGTGACGCCCGAGCCGTCGAGCCCGTACGGGGCCGCCTGCGCCTGGTCGGCCTGCACCAGCGCGCGGTTGGCCGCGTTGTTCTCGCCCATGCGCGGCAGGGGCGGCTCGATCCACTGCACGCGGTCGTCGTCTGCCAGGCGGAGGAGCCGGTCCAGCGGGGCCTCGACCACGAGCGCGTTGACCGACTGCGCGTGGTCACGCACCACGCCCCCGTGCGCCGCGAGCAGGCCGTTCATCGCGGGGTCGAGCGCGTCCACGTCCGCGTGCAGGACGACGTAGGCCGCCACCAGCGGGTTGGCGTCGCTCACGCCGGGATGCCGCTCGGCGCGGGTCGCCAGCACGGACCAGGAGGGCGGCGTGGCCGACGCCAGATCGGGATGCAGCTTGTGCTCGCGACGGATGCCGGTCGCCTCGGTGATGCGGGCGACCAGCGCGGTGGTGTCGGCGTCCGGGCTGACGCGGGCGAAGAAGGACCCCGAGCCCAGCGGGGCGAGCAGCTCGAGCCCGGCCGCGGCCAGTTCGGTGCGCTCCACGGCCGTGGGCGTGCGGGGGAGCCGGACGATCACGCGGGCCGCCGACGGTGTGGCGGCGGCCGCGTGCAGGACCGCGTGCGGTTCGGCCCGGGCGATCCCGTCGGCGCGCCAGGCGGCGGGGTTCTTCCAGTCGACCGGCACCGCCATCGCCTGGCCGGCGACCATCCCGAGCATCGCGGCGGCACAGCCCCGAACGGCAACACTGCGTCCCATGCGTCACATCCTCGTGTTCGTCCGGGGCGCGGCGGCCAAGCGGGCCGGCGCCCCCCGGTCGACCGACGCAGAACGCGCCGGCCTGATCCAACCCGGTCGTACGGACGCCCCCCGGCCGGGTCGTGCCGACGGGCCACGTCAATGTACCGCAATCGGCCCGGGTGTGGAAGCGCCGGGCGGACATTCGGCGGATTTGTCCCGCGGCCCGGCCCGCGATCGAGCCCGGGGGCCCGCGCTTCAGGGACAGCCGGCCGTGAATCGGGCCAGGAACGCCGACACATCGAAGAAGTTGAACACGCCCGCGGGCGCCGCCAGGTCCGCGGCCGGATCCTGGCGGGCGAACAGATCGATGAACGCGCCCAGATCGAAGATGTTGACCTGCCCGAACGGCTCGCTCAGGTCCGCGTCCGAGCACGGGCAGCCGACCCGGATCCGATCGCGCAGCAGCGACCACACCTGCCCGTCCGATCCCTGGTACCCGAGCGCCCAGGCGCCCACGCCCGCGAGGTCGTGCTGACCGGCCAGATCGATCTTCAGGCCCAGGCTCTCGGCGTCGTCGTACCAGACCTGCCGCCAGCTCGCCCCTTCGGGCACGCGGTACCAGGGCGTGCGGGACACGGGGTCCCACAGGCGGCCCAGGTCCGCGGCCTGGGCGACCGCGGTCGCGTAGGTCACCGAGCCGAGGTGGCCGAGCACCGGCGCGCCCGCGCCCGGCCCGGACGCGCGCCACGCGTTGCCGTACAGCGGCAAGCCCAGCACCAGCTTGTCCGCCGCGGCGGCCCGGGCGGCCGCGTACTGGTTGACCACGGTGTCGGTCAGATTCAGGCCGCCGCCGGTCAGCGGGGCGCTCGGGCCGGTCGTGCCGCTCCACGATCCGTGGAAGTCGTACCCCATGATGAAGAGCAGGTCGGCCGCCTGGGCCAGCGCGGCGAAGTTCCAGTGCCCCCAGTTGACCGCGGGGGTGGCCACCACCACCTCGGCGTCGGGGTTGTCCTGGCGCAGCCGCGCCCGCAGGTCGGTCACGAAGGCGGGCAGGTGGGCGGGCCAGCCGTTGGAGACCGAGCCCTCAAAGTCGATGCACACGCCGTCGGCGTTGCCGACAGCGGCCTGCTGGGCGATGGTCTCGATGGCCTGCGTCCGATGGGCCGGCGTGGTCAGCAGCGACAGGATCTGCGACGGCGTGAAGTTGGTGACGGTCAGGTGGACCTTGACGCCCGCCGCCTGCGCAGCAGCGATGGTGCTGTGCCACGGCCAGCCCCGCGCGTTGGCCACCAAACCGGACTGGTTGATCTCGACCGAAAACGCCGCCAGGTGGGTCAGCGCGGAGAAGTCGACGGACGAGGCGCTGATCCAGTAGGGCAGGAAGCCATAGGAGATGCCGCACGCATCGACGCCTGGGGCGGTCCGGGGCGCCGCGGCCGGCGCGTCATCGGCCCGGACGGGGTGGTCGGCGAACGCCGCCGCATGGCGGGCGTGGGGGGACTGATCACCGGGCTCGGGCGGCAGGCCCGCCGCGCCGGAACAGAAACCGAGCAGGCCCGTGAGCAGGTTGGCATACACAGCGCGATGCATGGGAGGTCTGATCGTACCACAAGGACCTCCCCCGACCGAGTGATTTTCGCGGTTTTCCGCCGGTCCGCGCCGGTACTTGGACACGAAAAAGCCCGATCATCGGCCGGGCTTGGGGGAGAACCGCAGTGGTTCGACACTCACGCGTGGATCACGCGGCCCTCGGCGGCCAGGGCCGCCTCGTGCACGGCCTCGTGCATCGTGGGGTGGGCGTGGACGGTGGCGATGAGTTCCTCGGTGGTCGCCTCCAGACGCCGGGCCAGGCTCAGCTCGGCGATCAGTTCGGTGGCCTGGTCGCCCATGATGTGCGCGCCGAGGATCTCGCCGCGGGGCAGGCCGCGGATGATCTTGATGAACCCGTCGGTGTGCTTGGCGGCGATGGCCTTGCCGTGGGCGGTGAAGTTGTACTTGCCGACCTCGTAGTCCTCGCCCTTCTTCAGGCCCTTGGCCTTGAGGACCTGCTCGGTGAAGCCCACCGACCCGATCTGCGGCTGGCAGTAGGTGCAGCCGGGGATGACGGTGTAGTCCATCGGGATCGGCTCGTGGTTGAACTTCTTCTCCTTCCACGCGAACCGCTCGACGCACAGGATGGCCTCCTCGCTGGCGACGTGGGCCAGCCAGGGCGGGCCGATCACATCGCCGACGGCGTACACGCCCGGCACGGAGGTCTTGTAATCCAGCGGCCTGGCCTCGGCCGGCGAGTCCGGGCCGACGGGCACGTAGTCGGTCTTGATGTGGCCCTTGACGGTTTCGAGCTTGAGGGCGTCGTCGAACAGGCCGTCGAAGCGGCCCTGCACGCCGATGGCCAGCAGCACCTTGTCGCCCTTGATCGAGGTCTTCTTGCTCTCGTCGGGCTTGCCGTCCTTCATGGGCGCGACGATGACCTCGACGCCTTCCTTGGAGGTCTTGACGTCGAGCACGCCGGTGGAGACGTGCACGTCGAAGCCGTGCTTCTTGTAGAGCTTGGTCATCGCGACGCCGATCTCTTCGTCCTCGATGGGCACGAGGCGGTCGAGCATCTCGATAATGGTGACCTTGGAGCCGAACTGCTTGTAGAAGTAGCCGAACTCCATGCCGATGGCGCCGGCGCCGACGACGATCAGGTGCCCGGGCTTCTCCTTGTTGTACATCGCCTCGCGGGCGCCCCAGATCTTGTCGCCGTCGAACTTGGCGAAGGGCAGGTCCCGGGCGACCGAGCCGGTGGCGACGATCACCTTGTCGGCGGTGACCGTCTCGCGGGGTTTGCCGGCCGGTTTGGCGGGGGCGGGGGTGAAGTCCTCCTTCACCTCGCAGTCGTAGATCTCCACCGTGCAGGGCTTGCCGCCCGTGGCGCCGGACTTGATCTTGGCGTGGGCGACGAAGTGCTCGATCTTGTTCTTCTTCATGAGGAACTCGATGCCCTTGTTGAGCTTCGAGGCCACATCGCGCGACCGGCCGATCACCTTGTCCCAGTCGAACGAGACCTCGCCCTTGATCGAGAGGCCCCAGTCCTGCTGGTCGTGGAGCTTCTCCATCAGTTCGGCATTGGAGAGCAGGGCCTTGGAGGGGATGCAGCCCCAGTTCAGGCACACGCCGCCGAGCTTGGCGCGGTCGACGATGGCGGTCTTGTAGCCGAGCTGGGCGGCCCGGATCGCGCCGACATAGCCGGCGGGCCCGCCGCCGATCACGAGAACATCGAAGTGCTTGTTCGCCACGGACATCTCCCTAATCTGGCCCCCGTCGGAGGCGGTCGACCGACTGTAGGAGGCGGGCGGGAAGCGTGGCCGCTGGGTCCGGCCCGCGACCGAGAACCGGCATCTGGCGCCCGGACCGCCGGCGGCCCGAACCGCAGGGGTCGGGTCCGCGAATCGTCCGCTGGAGGTTGCGCTTGGGCCGGAAGGCCCGGCGTGGTACATTCAGGGCCGTCCGTTCCCCGCCCTGTCCGAGAGGAGACGCCCGTGCGCATCGCATCGCTCAGCCTGGCCCTGGGTCTGGCCTGCCCGCTCGCCCTTGCCGATGAGATCGTGGTCAAGAACGACTCGCTCGTCGACGGCGGCTCGGTGTTCGTCTGCCCGTGCTTCGAAGCGCCCGAGGAGGCGGCGGTCTGGCTGACCAGCCCGTGCAACGGCAACATCGTGGCCATCCAGATCTTCTGGCGTTCGTTCTTCGGCGGCGCCCCGCAGACCATCGAGGACGCCATCATGGTCTACCAGGCGGGCCCGTTCCCCCAGGTCGGCCCGGTCAAGAAGGAACTGCTCGCCCCCCTGCTCACCGACGGCGGGCTCAACGAGTTCCGCTACGAGGACGAGAATCAGACGATCCCGATCTCCATCCCCGTCACCGCCGGCGAGACCTTCGTCGTCTCGCTGCGCTTCTTCAACGACAACGCGAACAACTTCTTCGCCGGCACGCTGGTGTCCGACAACGACGGCTGCCAGCCCGGGCGCAACGCCGTCAAGGTCAACGGCACCACCTGGCAGAGCGCGTGCAGCCTGGGGGTGTCGGGCGACTGGGTCATCCGGGCCGTGATCGAGTGCGCCACCAGCCCCACCGGCGCGGTCTGCCTGCCCGACGGCTCCTGCGTCGACGGCCTGACCGAGGACGAGGCCATCGCCCTCGGCGGCCAGTTCCGCGGCGTGGGCAGCGAGTGCGCTTCCGTGTCCTGCGTGGGCGCGTGCTACGTTCCCGCGACCGGCGCCTGCCTGCAGTTCGATGCCGCCACCTGCGCCGCGATCGGCGGCGACTGGCAGGGCCCGGGCACCACAGTCTGCAACCCCTGCGTGGCCGACCTCAACGGTGACGGCAGCCTCAACTTCTTCGACCTGTCCGCCTACATCGGCCAGTTCAACAACCAGAACCCGGCCGCCGACCTGGCCGCCCCGTTCGGCGTGTTCAACTTCTTCGATGTCGCGGCGTACCTGGGCCTGTACAACGCGGGCTGCCCCTGACGGTCACGCGTCCTCGTGCTCATCCTGCCCGTTCGACTCGTTGCGGCGCACCGGCGCGGTGACCACGCCGATCTGAATCAAGCGCTTGCCCTCGCCCGGCTCGCTGTGCCGGCAGATCTCCCAGATCCGGTTGATGTGGGTGTTGATCTCCGCCAGCGTGTCGTCGTCCACCCAGGCGGTCTGCGCCCCGCAGTGCGTGTCCCGCTGCGGGCCGCGCGGCTGGACGTCGGGGTGGCGGGTGGCTTTCTCGTGCAGGCGGGCCAGCAGGCGGCAGATGGTCTTTCCGTACGCGGCGTGGTACGCCACGTTGTCGGGGTCCTGGCTGTTGTGACGGGTATTTATCTGCCGGGCCACCGGGCGGTACAACTGTTCCTGCCGCTTGCCGGCCATCCGCGTGCCCGCCTCGAGCAGCAGCCCCGCCGCCACCAACTGCTCCAGGTGCGGGTACAGCGAGGTGCGTGACCGCCCGGTCATCCCCGCGATCTCACCCGCGGAGCACAGCCCGAGCACGCAGACCGCGTCCAGGACTTCCAGCCGCGCCGGCGCCGAGAGCACCCACATGATCTTCGGATCGGTCACAACGTGGTACTCGGGCACGCTCGTCATCATGGGACCCCCTGGCGCGGGAGGCGGGTCGGGCCTCCCGGGTGGTGTGCGGTCTTTCCGGAGAGTGTCGCAGAAAAGCCCGTTTTCCGCAGGATGTTAGGACTTGCTCACAGTCGTGACCCGACTGAAACCCGCTCGCCGCCTGCGAACGAGGGAATCGACGCATGGTTCTTGGATCCGGGAACCAGGGGTGGTATGGTGGGGCTCGGGGCTCCGCCGAGCCCCTCCGCGCGTCGCACAACCCGAGGTCACCATGCGTTTGTCCTTTTTCGTTCTCGCCGCCGCGGGCTCGCTGGCGTCCGCGTCCGTCCCCACCGAGTGGACCTTTCAGCTCCAGTGCCGCTCCAGCCTGGATCCGTCCATCCCAAGCCTCAACCTGCCCGCCATCAGCTCGCTCTCGAGCCAGTACGTCGCGCTCGACGCCGACGGCACCGTGGCCGTCCGCGCCTTCATCGGCTCGGGCGGCATCACCGAGGGCATCTTCGTCGGTCGCGACGGCGCGGGCGGCCTTGTCCTGACCGCCAACAACGCCGATCCCGTGTGGACCACCCAGATTTCCCTGCGCCAAGGGCTGCTGGGCGTGGGCGATGGCGGGTTCGACGGCGGCGCGACCGTATTCAACACGGACGGGTCCCTTTTTCAGCGTTTCAACATCGGCGGGCCGCAGGGCACCTCCGGTTTCGGCGCGGTCGATGTGACCGCCGACGGCGCCATCGCCTACCGCGGCGACTTTGGTTTCATCGGCGATAAGACAGTCGTCGACGAGTTCGTCGGCGGCGTCCGCACCCAGCGCCTCGTCGCCGACACGTTCAGCGGCCCGTACTCGTTCCTGTTCGCGCCGCGGATCAACGACGCCCGCCAGGTCGCTTCCAACACCATCCCCGTTTCCGGCCCGTCACGCCGCATCGTCCGCTGGGCGCCCGACAACACGCCCACCACGGTGGCCGAGACCGGCGGGCTGTTCTCCGGCTTCGTCAACTCCATCGGGCTCAGCGAGGCGGGCCACGTCGTGTTCAGCGCCCGCCGGGCGGCCGACGCCGTGTGGCAGGTCACCCGCTGGGACGGCCCGGGAACCACCGCCGTCATCGCCGAAGGTTCCAACGCGGACATCAACAACACATCGCTTGTCAACTTCCCCCCTGTTGTCAACAGTCAGGGCTGGGTCGCCTTCCGCGCCACCGATGTCTCTCAGAACTCCACCGCCCTCTGGGTGGGCGACGGCGACAACCTCGTCAAGCTCATCGAGTACGGCCAGCTCATGGACACCGACCTGGGCCCGCTCCCCCTCGGTTTCGACTTCGGAGGCCAGACCGGCCGCCAGGTGCTCAGCGGCGTGATCGACATCAACGACGCCGGGCAGGTGGCCTTCGCCGCGTTCCTGCAGAACGGCACCGTGGGCGTGTGGGTCGCCACGCCCGTGACCGATCCCGGCTGCCCGGCCGATCTCACCGGCGACGGCCTGCTGAACTTCTTCGACCTGGCGGCTTACCTGGACCTGTTCAACGCCGGCGATCCGGCCGCCGATCTGGCTCCGCCCGCCGGCGTGCTCAACTTCTTCGACCTCGCGGCGTATCTCGATCTGTACAACGCCGGCTGTCCATAACCCCCCCCGACCCCCCGACCCCCCGACCCCCCGCCCCCCCCGGGGGGGCACGCCCACCGCTCGACCTGGAGAGAAACCATGCACCGACCCGGACGTGACCGATCCGCCCGTCCCACCGCCCTGCTGCTCTTCCTGCTCGCGAGCGCGCCCGCCAGCGCCCATCCCGACGCCGACGCCACGGTGCGCACCGAATGGCTGCCCGCTTCGGACGCCCGCGTGTGGGAGGCGGCCCCGTCCATCGGCGCGTGGGGGGTGCCGGACGCGCCCGGCGTGCTGCTCGGGTCCGCGCGGGGCATGCCCGACGCATCGTTCGTGATGACGGGCAGCGATCCCGAAGGCGACGCGCCCTCCGACGTGGTGTACTCGCCCGACGGCTCAAAGATCATCATCGCGCACCGCGAGAGCCGCAACCTGATCGTCTGGGACGCCCAGTCCCTCGCGTTCCTGGGCGCGGCCCCGGTGTCGGGAGCGGCCCAGGCCGTGGCCGTGACGCCCGACGGCGCCACGGCGGTGGTGGCCAACATCGACAACAACACCGTCTCCATCGTGGATCTGGCGACCTACGCCGAGACGGCGGTGATCCCGGTCGGCGTCAACCCCGGCCTGGTGGCGGTCAGCCCGGCGGGCGACCTGGCCGCGGTGGGGGTGGGTTTCGATTCCGAGATCGCGGTGATCGACATCGCCTCCGGCGCGGTCGTCCGCACCATCCCGGGGATCGGCTTCGGGGCGCGGCTCAGTTTCTCGTTCGAAGGCCCGGCGACGTCGATCCAGTACACGCCCTTCGCGTTTGTCGACGACGACCGTGTGATCAACGCGGACATCGGGGCCGACGAGGTGCAGATCATCAACGTGCGGACGGGCGCGGTCCAGCGGATCGGCGTGCCCGATGCGCCGCAGGGCGTGGCGCTGTCCGGCGACCGGTCGCGCGTGGCGGTGGCCCACGGCGGATCGACCCGCATCCTCACGGTGATCGATACCGCTTCGGGTTCGGTCGTCACGGCGCTCAACGCCCCGGAAAACCTGTGGGGGCCGGTCGCCCTCAACGAGGACGGCAGCGCGGGGGTGGCCGCGGTCCAGAACGCGGCCCGGGTGTTCGATGTGGCCGGCGGGACGTTCGGGCCCCAGCTCTCCACCGCGAGCATCAACGAGCTGCTGACCACCTTCGACGGCCGCTACGCCGTCGGCGTGGGCTTCCGCGGCGCGGTGATCGACATGCAGACCGGCGCGCTGGCCGACCAGGTCAACAACGTGGTCTCCACCGAGCACGGCGCCGTCTCGCCCGTCGCCTACCGGGCGGCCATGTGCTCGACGACCTTCGGCGACGACCTGGTGGTCGCGGACGTCCAGGGCGCCTCCGGATCGCTGCTCGCCTACCGCCGCTCGGGCCCGGACGTCGAGGGCGACCGCTGCCGCACGATCGCGCTGTCGCCCGACGGCTCGCGGGCCGTGGGCGTCTCGCTGTTCTCGGACAACGCCGCGATCATCGACACGGCCGCCCGCGCCGTGGTCGGCGTCGCGCCGCTCGGGGAGCGTCCCTCGGCCGTCGCGGTTTCTCCCGACGGGACCACGGCCGTGGTCGGCAACCTTGATTCGACCTTTGCCACCGTGATCGACCTCGCGGCCGCCACCAGCACCCAGGTGAGCATCTCCCGACGCGCCGGTTCGGTGGCGATCAGCCCGGACAGCCGCTACGCGTACCTCGGCGTCGTCGCGGACGGCGACGGGGTGTGGCGCATCGACCTGGACACCAACACGGTCGCCGGGCCGAAGATCCTCACCGGCAACATGGGGGGCGTGGGCTACTCGTTCTCGCAGAACTCGGGCATCGCGCTGTCGAACGACGGCGCCCGCCTGGCGGTGGCCGGGAGCTTCGACGACGTGGTGACGATCATCGACACCGCCTCGTGGTCCTTCGCCACCAACCTGCCGTCGTCCGGTTTCCCCACGGTCGTCGCCTTCAGCCCCGACGACACGCGGCTGTACGCCGCCAACCGCAACGCCGACACCGTCAGCGTGTTCGACAACACCCAGCCCGCGCCCACGCTGATCCGCACGATCCCCGTCGGCGACAGCCCCTGGCACCTGGTCGACGATGGACAGGGACGCCTGTGGGTCAACAACTGGGGCGACAACCGCGTCACGGCGTACGACATCGCCACCGGCAGCCCCATCGTCAACCTCAACTTCCCCAACCCGCCCGTCGGGCTGGCGTACGACGCCGCGAGCAACACCGTCCGCGTGGCGCACGGCACGGTGAGCACCACGCTGGGCGGCGCCGTCGGCTTCGCCCAAAGCCAGTCCGGCACGCTGACCGTGTTCGACGCGGCGACCTTCCAGCCGACCTCGTACGACCTCGGCGTCGGGCCGTCGGCCATGGCCCAGAGCGCCGACGGCGGCGTGCTGGCCGTGGCCGCACCGATCGGCGACGGCGTCGCCGTGCTCGATCTGAGCCCGGGCTGCTCCCCGGCCGATCTGGCCGAGCCGTTCGGCACGCTCAACTTCTTCGACGTGTCGGCGTACATCGCGCTCTACAACGCGGGCGATCCGGCCGCGGACCTGGCGGCCCCATTCGGCGTGTTCAACTTCTTCGATGTGTCGACGTTTATCGGGCTGTACAACGCGGGTTGCCCCTGAGCACACCCCCCTGCCCCCACCCATCCCCGGGAGGATTGCTGATGCGAACCGTTTGCACCACGCTGCTCGCCGCCCTCGCCGGGGTGTGCCCGGCCCAGGACCTGATGCTGATCCCCGACTCGGTCTCCGACCGCGTCTGGGCCTTCAGCGCCGTCGACGGGTCTCTGGTGACCAACGCGTACATCAGTGACCCCGGCTCCGTCGGCGGGATCGACGTGTTCAACCGGCCGCTGGAGGTCCTGGTCTCCGCGTCGGGCACCCTGCTGGTGACCGACCAGTTCGCCGACGTGGTCAGCGAGTTCGACGCCGACGGCGCGTTCGTCCGCGTCTTCTCCCTCGGCGGCGTCCGCAACACCCAGATCATGGACAACATCCGCGGCGGGCACGTGCTCACCACCGGACCCAACGCCGGGTCCGTGCTCGTCTGCAACGCCGGCGGCACCAACGCCCTGCTCGTCAGCCAGAACAACGTCAAGCGGCTCGGCGCCGCCGACGGGTCCGAACAGCCCGACTTCGCCTTCAACCGCTACGGCGGCCTCCGCGGCCCCTTCGACGCCATCGAGTACAACGGTTCCGTCCTCGTGTCCGACGAGGGCCAGCGGGCCATCGTCCGCTACACCCCCGAAGGCAGGTTCGACGAACGCTTCACCAGCGCGTTCGACGTCCCGCAGATCGATTTCCCCCAGCAGATGGCCGTGGCCGCCAACGGCAACCTGCTCCTCGCCGAGTTCTCCGGCGGTCTGATCCTCGAGTTTGCGCCCGACGGCCAGCTCGCCGGGCAGTACAGCCCCGGCACGCTCACCCTCTTCCGCGGCGTGGCCGAACTGGACAACGGCAACCTGCTGGTCACCAGCGGCACCGGCGTCCACCAGGTCACCCGCACCGGCCTCGTGGTCGCGACGCACGCCAGCGGCAGCGAGTTCCGCTACATCACCCGCATCACACCCCCGGCCGGACGCGCCATCCAGCCGCCGTCCGAACAGGCATCTATCCAGCCCGCCGAGCCCCGCACCCACGCCCAGATCCTCGCCGCCGAGCGGGGCGAGGAGGCCGACCGATGAACAGCACCGCCGCCATCGCCGCCGTCGGTTTCGCCGCGGCATTCGCCGCCGCCCAGCCCCGCGCCATCATCATCGAGGGCTCGGGCTTCTTCAACGCGCCCGGCATTGAGCTCGGCACGGTCGCTTCGGTCAGCCTGACCGACCCGTCCGACGTGGTCATCCTCGGGCGGGCCGCCGACGATCTCCGCTTCGGCGGCGTCGACATCCGTCCCGGCACCAGCAGCATCGTCGGCTTCGAGAACTCGACCAATTCCCTGCGCATCCTCGCCGACAAGGGCGACGGCAACACGCTGATCGATTCCATCGGCTTTCTGGAGACCGGCGTCGCGGGCCTGACGTTCTCCAACGACGGCGCGATCGCCTACGCGACCACCGCCGTCGGCGGCTTCGGACGCATCGTCCGGGCCGACGCCGCCACCGGCGCGTTCCTGAGCGTCCACAACATCCTGAACACCTCGTTCAGTGCGCTCGCGACGGTGCCCGACGCCCACCCGACCTATCCGTCGGGACAGGTCTGGGCGCTGGGTCTGACCGGTTCGGGCGGTCTGCGGCTCTACCAGCTCGACCTGTCCACCAACACCATCCTCTCCCAGCCGCTCGTCACCGGCATCGGCTTCAACCCCCAGTTCGAGACCGGCCTCGACTGGGCGGCCGACGGCACGCTCTACGCGCTCATCCAGGGATTCCGCCAGACCGGGCCCGGCCAGTTCGAGGAGGTCTCGAGCACGCTGTTCACGCTCGACCCGGCCACCGGCGCTGCCACGCTGGTCGGGGTGGTGGACGCGCCGGGCACGTGGGACGCCGTCGGCCTGGCCATCGACACGCGGACCGGTCCCGCCTGCCCGGCGGACCTCACCGGCGACGGCAACCTCAACTTCTTCGACCTGGCCGCGTACCTCGATCTGTTCAACACCCAGAACCCCGCCGCGGATCTGGCCCAGCCCTTCGGCGTGTTCAACTTCTTCGATCTGGCGGCCTACCTCGACCTCTACAACGCGGGATGCCCCTGAGCCGACGCCGCACCGCCTCGGAAAAAGTCCTTTCGCCTTCGAATCCGGGAACTTGATCCTTGAACGACGGGCCGATTTGTGCGACCCTGCCCGGGGAGGGGGACATCGTTTCCGGACTTTCGCGCTCGTTGACAGGGGTTCCAGACATGATCCGCACCGCCCGTGCCGCGTCGCTCGCCATGTTCGTCGCCGTTGCCGGCCTCGCCCGCGCCCAGGCGACCGACCCGCACGTCTTCATCGCCAACGAGGGCAACCTGGAGGGCAGCGTCACCAGCATGCGCGTCGAGCCGGACGGCACGCTCAGCTTCGTGGACCGCGTCGTGACCGGCTCGCGTCCCACCACCACCCAGCCCTGCCCCGGCTGCAATCCCTACGCCATCACCATCTCCCCCAGCGGCCGCTGGCTGGCCACCACGCATGCCTCGGGCAACGCCGACGAGAACATCATCGTCTATGAGGTCGCCGCCGACGGCACGATCTCGGTCGCCCGCACCATCCTGCTCCCGCAGGCCGGTCTGGACATCAGCTGGGTCCGCGACGACCTGCTGGCCGTGTGCATCACCAACTTCGGCGGCCAGAACGAGATCCGGCTGTACGAATGGAACCCCGCCACCACCCTGCTCTCGCTCCGCGACGCCATCCCCGCCGGCGGCTTCCTCACGTCGATCGCCGTCCATCCGAACCAGACCTGGATCTACGCCAACGACTCCAACACCAACTCCATCCGCACCTTCGCCGTCACCGGCAACCAGATCGATCTGCTGGACACCCTGAGCATCCCCGTTTTCGGCACCGCGCTGGGCCTCTCGCCCGACGGACGCTTCCTCTACGCCTCCGGGGGCATCAGCGCCGGCGGCCGCGCCTTCGCCGGCTACACCATCGACCAGTCCACCGGCCTGCCCGCCGCCATGCCCGGCAGCCCCTTCACGTCGCCCGGCCAGTCGCCCAAGGGGTTCGCGATGACCCCCGACGGCGCGTACCTGTATGTCTCTCACGGCACCGACGCGACGATCCGCGCCTTCAGCGTCGATGACGAGACCGGCGTGCCCACCGGCCTGCCGGACAACTTCGATGTCGGCCTGCAGGGCACCCTGCAGGGCATGGCCACCCTCGACGGCCTGCTCTTCGCGCTCGACGATTCCACCGCCATCGACAACATCGCCGGCGCTTATTCCTTCGCCATCGACGCCGCGACCGGCTCGTTCGCCCCCCTCGCCGGCGCCCCGTTCCCCACGCAGGGCATCAGCCCGAACGACATCGCCGCCTGGCCGGGCGTCGCGGGCTGCCCCGCCGACCTCACGGGCGATGGGGCCCTCAACTTCTTCGACCTGGCGGCCTATCTCGACCTGTTCAACACCCAGAACCCGGCCGCCGACCTGGCGCCGCCCGCCGGCGTGTTCAACTTCTTTGATCTGGCCGCGTACCTCGATCTGTACAACGCCGGCTGTCCCTGAGCCGGCGGACCGCCCCGCGCCGTGGCAATCCGGGCCCGAGAACCCGGCATCCCCCTCCCACCCGCCCGCGAACAGGATCGGTCGGGCCCGGATCCTGGCCGCCTGCTGGGTCGCCGCCGAACCCGGTGTATCTTTCCCCGGGGCTCGATTCCCGCCGCCGCGATGACCCAGACCCGAACCAACCCGGTGTCCCTGATGCTGCTGGCCGCTCCGTTCGCGCTCGGCGCGGCCATGTTCGCGGCCCCGGGCTGGCAACGCGGCTCCAACAACCTCCCCCCGGTGCCCGTCCCCGACGAGAACCCCATCACCGAGGACAAACGCCTCCTCGGCAAGGCCCTGTTCTACGACGAGCAGCTCAGCACCGACAACACGGTGTCCTGCGCCACCTGTCACTGGCACCCCGCCGGCGGCGCCGAACCCAGACCGGCGCGTCACCCCGGCTTCGACGGCCTGTTCGATACCGAGGACGACGTCTTCGGCTCCGCCGGTGTCATCGCCCAGGACGAGCAGGGCGACTATCGCGCCCACCCCGTGTTCGGCCTTGAACCCCAGGTCACCCGGCGCGCCGCGCCCAGCGTCATCAACGCCGCCTTCGCCCCCGAACTGTTCTGGGACACCCGCGCGGGCGCCGTATTCGCCGACCCCGTGTCGGGCGACACGGTGATCCCCGCCGGGGCCGCGCTCGAATCCCAGGCCGTCGACCCCCCGCTCGACTCGGCCGAGATGGCTCACCACGGGCGCGACTGGCCCGATATCACCGGCAAGCTCGCCCACGCCCGGCCCATGGCCCTCGCGTCCGACCTGCCGCCCGACATCGCGGCCGCGATTCTCGATGCGCGGACCTACCCCGAAATGTTCCGCCGCGCCTTCGGCGACAGCGCGATCACGCCCGCGCGCATCGCCATGGCGCTGGCCACCTACCAGCGCACGCTGATCTCCGACCAGAGCCCCTGGGACGACTGGAACAACGGCGACTCCGCCGCCATGACCGACGCCCAGATCCGCGGCTTCGACGCCTTCCTCATCGGCTCGTGCGTCCAGTGCCACCCGCCCACCCAGTTCACCAACCATTTCTCCCGCAACATCGGCCTGCGCCCGGTCGAGGAAGACATGGGTCTGGCCGAGGTGACCGGCAACGAGTTCGACGCCGGCCGCTTCAAAACACCCGGACTGCGCAACGGCGGTCTGAAGCGTTCCTTCATGCACCACGGCGCCATCGCCACCATGGAGGAGGTGGTCGACTTCTACGTCGTCGGCAAGAAGTTCCCCGAGAACCTCGACCCCGCCGTCACCGACATCCAGCTCACCGAGCAGGAACGCCGGGACCTCACCGAGTTCCTGACAAACGCCCTGACCGACGCCCGTGTCGTCAACCGGATCCACCCCTTCGACGTCCCCACCCTCTACTTCGATCGCGACACGCCGACGCCGAACCCGGTGCAGCAGCCGGGCACCGGCCGCCCGCTGTCATCGGGCGCGCAGCCGCGCATGATCGCCGTGACGCCGCCGCTGATCGGGGCGGACGACTTCAAGGTGGGCCTGACCGACGTGCCCGCCGGCGCGCAGGCGGTGCTGCACATCTCGTTCAACGCGCCCGCCGATGGCCGGGTTGCCCCCGACACGGTGCTTGGCCCCTTCATCGCATCGCACCCGGACGGTCTGGCCGCTTCGGCCACGGCCCATTGGCCCATCCCCTTCTCGCCCATCCTCGACGGACGCACCATCCACATGCAGTGGGTGATCGACGATCCCGGGGCGAGCGAGCCCGCCCTGTCGCCCATCGCCAGCGCGACCTTCTTCTGCGGCTTCGGGAACTGCGCCACCGGCTGCCTGGCGGATCTGAACCGCGACCTGAATCTCGACTTCTTCGACATCGCCGCGTATCTGGCGGCCTTCAACACGCAGTCGCCCGCGGCCGATCTGGCCGAGCCGCTCGGTTCCTTCAACTTCTTTGACCTGGCGGCCTATCTCGCGGCGTTCAACTCCGGATGCCCGTAAGACAAGCGGAAAAGTCCCCATTCCGCGCGATGTCCGCCACGCCCCCGGCGGGACTGGCCACCTTCTGGCGTCGGATCGGCCCGAAACGCTGGGATCACCGCCACCATTCGGGTATTCTGCACGCTGGACCCCCCTCCGCCCCCTCTGCCCCCGCCGGCCCGTGCCATCCGGTGCCGCTCCGTTCTTCAGGTTCCACCCCGCCCGGATCGCCCCCACGATGATCAGTCGCCCCGCACTGCCTCCGTTGCTCGCCCTTGCCGGCCTGGCCGTCCCCGCGGCCCTGGGTGTGGCCATGTTCACCGGCACCAACGGCCCGCGCGGCACGCTGCTGCCCGACGTGCCCTTCCCGGTCGGCAACCCGCTGACGGAGGACAAGCGGGTGCTCGGGAAGATCCTGTTCTACGAGGAGCAGCTGAGCACGGACAACACGGTGGCCTGCGCCACCTGCCACGCCCAGACCGCCGGCGGCGCGGACCGCCGCCGCGTCCGGCAGCCCGGCCCCGACGGCGTGCTCAGCACCCCGGACGACATCTTCGCCTCCCCGGGCGTCATCGCGCAGGACGAGCAGCTCGACTACGTCACCCATCCCGTGTTCGGCATGGAGCGTCAGGTCACCGGGCGCGCCGCTCCTTCGGTGATCAACGCCGCGTATTTCCTCGAGCTGTTCTGGGACGGACGGGAGAACGACATCTTCCACGATCCCGAGACCGGCGAACCGCTGCTCGTCGGCTTCGCCGCCCTCGAGAACCAGGCCGTCAACCCGCCCCTGGCCGACGACGAGATGGCCCACCACGCCCGCGACTGGCCGCAGATCACCGCCAAGCTCGCGCACGCCCGCCCGCTCGCGCTGGCGTCGGACATCCCGCCGGACATGGCCGACGCCGTGCTCGCCGCGCGCACCTATCCCGAGCTGTTCCGCCGCGCCTTCGGCGACGCGGAGATCACCGCCGCGCGCGTCGCCATGGCCATCGCGACCTATCAGCGAACCCTGGTCGCCGACCAGACCCCGTGGGACGCCTGGATCCTCGGCGACGCCGCCGCCCTGACCGCGCAGGAGATCCGCGGCTGGAACGCCTTCGAGGCCGTCCGCTGCACCGAGTGCCACCTGCCGCCCCTGTTCACCGACGGCGGCTACGCCAACCTGGGCATCCGCCCGGTCTCGGAAGATCGCGGCCGCCAGAACGTCACCGGCCTGTTCTCCGACCGCGGCCGATTCAAGACCCCCGGCCTGCGCAACGTGGGCATCAAGTCGTCTTACATGCACAACGGCCAGTTCACCGACCTGCTCGCGGTCGTGAACTTCTACGCCAGCCCCAAGCCCTTCCCCGATAACGTCGACGGCTTCGCCAACGTCAATCTCACCCTTCAGCAGCGCGCCGATATGGCCGTGTTCCTCGAGAACGCCCTGACCGACCCCCGCGTCGCCAACGGCCAGTTCCCCTTCGACGCCGCCCGTCTCTACTCCAACCCCGCCAACCCCACGAATCCCGCCGTCCAGCCCGGCACCGGTCGCCCGCTGTCGTCGGGCGCGCAGCCGCGGATGATCGCCACCACGCCGCCGCTGATCGGGACCGACGATTTCCGGGTGGGCCTGACCGATGTCCCCGAGGGCGCCGGGGCGGTGCTGCACATCTCGTTCGACCCGCCGGTGGATGGCGAGGTCTCCGCGGACACGGTGCTGGGCCCGTTCACCGCAACCCATCCGGACGGCCTGGCCGCGACGGCGACGGCCCACTGGCCCATCCCCTTCTCGCCGATCCTGGACGGGCGCACCGTCTACATGCAGTGGGTCGTCGATGACCCCGCCTCCGACCAACCGGCCCTGTCGCCCATCGCCAGCGCGACCTTCCTCTGCGGCTTCGGCGACTGCGCCACCGGCTGCCTGGCCGACATGAACCGCGACCAGAACCTCGACTTTTTCGACATCACCCGGTTCCTGACGCTCTACAACCAGCAGGCGCCCGGGGCCGATCTGGCCGAACCGCTCGGCGCGTTCAACTTCTTCGATCTGGCCGCGTTCCTGGACGCCTTCGCCGCCGGATGCCCGTAAGTCCGGGCCAATCCCCGGTCATCCCCGCATTCCACCCGGCATCGGCTTCGGGTAGGGTGGAACGCTGACCCCCGCGAACCCACGAGACCGGAACCGCTGATGACCCAACGAGCCGCCGCCGCCACCCCCCTGACCCTGGCCGTCGTCGCGGGCGTGTTCACCCTGGGCGCCGCCATGTTCCACGCCACGGGCGCGCCCCGTGCCGGCTCCACGCTGCCGCCCGTGCCCGTGCCGGACGGCAACCCCATCACCGAGGACAAGCGGGTGCTGGGCAAGATCCTGTTCTTCGAAGAGCAGCTCAGCACCGACAACACCGTCTCCTGCGCCACCTGCCACCAGCACGACTTCGCCGGGGCCGACCCGCGGGTCGTGCTCGCCCCGGGGCCCGACGGCATCCTGGGCAACGCCGACGACGTCCGCGGCTCGCCCGGCGTCATCAACCAGGACCCCGCCCTCGACTACCTCGCCCACCCCGTCTTCGGCCTCAACCAGCAGATCACCGGCCGCTCGGCCAACCCCGTGATCAACGCCGCCTACGGGCCCGAGCTGTTCTGGGACGGCCGCGCCGCGGGGGTCTTCGCCGACCCGCAGACCGGCGAGGTCCTCCTCACGGAGCATGCCGCGCTGGAGAATCAGGCCGCGCTGCCGCCCCTCGACACCGCCGAGATGGCCCATCACGGGCGCGACTGGCCGCAGGTCACCACGAAGCTCGCGCACGCCCGTCCGCTGGCGCTGGCCTCCAGCCTCCCGCCCGACATCGAATCGGCGGTGCTTGATGCGCGGACCTACCCCGAGTTGTTCCGTCGCGCTTTCGGTGACAACGCGATCACGCCCGCGCGCATCGCCATGGCTCTGGCCACCTACCAGCGCACGCTGATCTCCGACCAGACCCCCTGGGATGCCTATATCTCCGGCGACACCACCGCCATGACCGAGGCCCAGATCCGCGGCTGGCAGATCTTCCAGAGCGACTCGGCCCGCTGCGCCGACTGCCACACGCCGCCGCTGTTCACCGACAACAGCTTCCGCAACATCGGCCTGCGTCCCGTGATCGAGGATCCGGGCCGCCAGCTGGTCACCGGCGATCCCGCCGACGCGGGCCGCTTCAAGGTCGCCGGCCTGCGCAACTCTGTCCTCAAGCGCACCTTCATGCACACCGGACGGCTGGGCAACCTCGACGTCGTCGTCACCTTCTACGCCGGCAACGGCCAGAATCAGGACAACCTCGACCCGCTCGTCCCCGACATCCAGGTCTCCAACGCCGAACGGGCCGACCTGGTCGCCTTCATCTCCGGCGGCCTGACCGACCCGCGCGTCCGCGACGGCCTGTTCCCCTTCGACGCCCCCGACCTGTTCTTCCGCCCGGGGAACACTCCGAACCCCGCCGTGCTGCCCGGCGCCGGCCGTCCCGATTCGCAGGGCCGCGTCCCGGTGATGATCGCCCGCACGCCCCCGCTGATCGGCGCCGACGACTTCAAGCTGGGCGTGACCAACCTCGCCCCCGGCGCCACCGCGACGCTATATGCCTCGTGGGACGCCCCCGTGAACGGCCAGATCACCCCCGACGAAGCCCTCGCCGTCGTGACGGCGTCCACCGACGCCACGCCCGTCGCCACCGCCCAGCTGCCCATCCCCTTCAGCCCCGTGCTCGACGGACGCGTCCGCTACCTCCAGTGGCACGTCGAGGATCCCGCAGAGCCGCTGCCCGCCCTGTCCCGCGTCGCCCGCGTCACCTACCTCTGCGGCTTCGGCGACTGCCAGACCGGCTGCCCCGCCGACCTCGACCGCAACCAGCGGGTCGACTTCTTCGACATCACGACCTTCCTCACGCTCTACAACCAGCAGGCGCCGGCCGCCGACCTGGCCGAGCCGCTGGGTGTGTTCAACTTCTTCGACCTGGCCGCGTTCCTCGACTTCTTCAGCACCGGCTGCCCCTGAACGAGGCCCCGCACGCCCCGCCCAAGGTTGGCCAAGGTTGGCCAAAGACGGCCCGGACTGGCCCGATCCTGGCTTTGCCCGGAGCCGGTCGCGCGGCTCCCCCAGGAACCGAGCCACAAAACCGGCTCCATCCCCTTGGAAACGCTGGAAACGGTGATACGCTCTCAATACGGATGTTGGCATCCGAATTGCCAATAGTCCTTCGGATCCACCCCGAACGATCGACCCGCGACCGCGGGTTCCGGGGCGGATCGCACCGTTCGTGAGGGCCAGCCACCATGATCCGCTCCCTGCTTCCCCCGCTCGTTCTTGTCTGTGTCGGATTGCCCGCTGCGGCACAATCGATCCCGGTCGCCGATCTGGGCCTGCTCCCGGGCGATGCCGCGGTCGCGCCGGCCGTGAACGCCCAGCACCAGGTCGCGGTCGCCCGCGGCGGCGACGCCTACCTGATGGTCTGGGCCGACGCCCGGGCCCGCTCGTCCGGCAGCCAGACCGTCCAGTCGGACTCGGACATCTTCGGCATCCGCATGGACGCGTCGGGCAATGCGCTCGACGCGGCGCCCTTCCTCATCGCGGGCGGCATGGGCTATCAGCACCAGCCCCGCGTCGCCTGGAACGGCCAGGCCTGGCTCGTGACGCT
>CAYNRF010000022.1:0-24953 GCA_964399525.1 uncultured Phycisphaeraceae bacterium
GCCGACGACGTCATCGCCACCATCGCCAGCGCGTACTCGGCGAAGCACCCCGACATCCGCGTCCGCATCATCAGCAAGGACAAGGACCTCAAGCAGCTCCTGGGCGAGGGGACGCCGCCGACGGAGATGTACGACATCCACACCGACGTGCTCATCACCGCCCAGACGCTGCGCGACGAGCTGGGCATCACGCCCGCCCAGGTCATCGACATGCTCGCCCTGATGGGCGACACGGCGGACAACGTGCCGGGCGTTGACGGCATCGGCCCCAAGACCGCCGCCCAGCTCATCGCCGAGTACGGCACGCTCGACGCAATCGTGGCCGCCGCGGAGGCGGGCGAGATCAAGGGCAAACGCTGCGAGAACATCCTGGCCGCCCGCGCCCACCTGCCGCTGTCGAAACAGCTCGTCAGCCTGCGCCACGATGTGCCGATCGCGCTCGACCTGGACGCCGCCCGCACGGACAACCTCAAGCTCGCCGAACTGATGCCGGTCCTGCGCGAACTCGGCTTCAACCGCTACCAGGACGATCTCAAGGCCATGCTGGGCCAGACCACCCCCGAGCCGGTCGCGCCCGCCAAGTCGAACGCCCGGTCGAATGCCCAGTCGAGTGCCCAGGGATTTCAATCCCTCGGCTTTGGCACCCTCTTCGAGCAGCAGGCCGAGGAGGCCGTCCGCGCCGCCGAGGGCGACTACCACACCATCACCAGCCGCCGGGAACTCGACGCCCTGATCGCACGGATGAAGTCGGCCCCGGTGGTCGCCATCGACACCGAGACCACCCACATCCGCCCCATGCTCGCGCAACTCGCCGGCGTCTGCGTCGCCGTCCAGCCCGGCGAAGGCTACTACATTCCGGTCCGATCCCCCGAGCCGTCGACGCACCTCGACGAGGCCGCCGTCATCGCCGCCCTGCGCCCGGTGCTCGAAGACCCCGCCATCGCCAAGGTCGGCCACAACCTCAAGTTCGACCTCAATGTCCTGCGCAACGCCGGCGTGCGTCTCGCAGGCGACCTGCCCACCGCCGAACAACCCCTCGCCGGCGACACCATGATCGCCAGCTATGTGCTCGACCCCTCGCGCTCCTCGCACTCGATGGACGCGCTGGCGATGGCCCTGCTCGGGCGCACGAACATCTCCATCAAGGACCTGATCGGCGTTGGAAAGAACCAGAAGCGTTTCGACGAGGTCCCCCTCGCCCAGGCCGGTCCCTATTCGGCCGAGGACGCCGATGTCACCCTGCAGCTCGACCACGCCCTGAGCCGGCAACTGGCCGCCGAACCATCGCTCGAAACCCTCTACCGCACCGTCGAAATGCCCCTGGTCCCGGTCCTCGCCGAACTCGAATTCAACGGCGTGCTCGTCGATCCCGACGAACTCGACCGCCAGCGTGAACGCCTCCAGTCCCGCATCGACGCCCTGGCCAAGCAGATCGACGAAGCCGCCCTCGAGGCCATCGACCGCACCTTCGACCACAACAGCCCCAAGCAGCTCGGCGAAGCGCTCTTCAACAAGCCCGACCACCCCGACAAGCCCGGCCTGGGCCTCAAGCCGATCAAGAAGACCAAGACCGGCTACTCCACCGACGCCGAAGTCCTCGAGAAACTCGCCCAGGACGACACCATCGCCACGGAAATCCCCCGCCTCATCCTCGAGTACCGCCAACTGAGCAAACTCGTCAACACCTACCTCGTCGCCCTCAAGGACGAAATCCACCCCGTCACCAAGCGCATCCACGCCAGCTTCAACCAGACCGTCGCCATCACCGGCCGCCTGAGTTCGTCCGACCCCAACCTGCAGAACATCCCCATCCGCACCGACATCGGCCGCGACATCCGCAAGGCCTTCGTCGCCCCGCCGGGCCATGTGCTCATCACCGCCGACTACTCGCAGATCGAACTCCGCGTGCTGGCCCACCTCTCACAGGACCCCGCCCTCATCGCCGCCTTCCACGCCGGCGAGGACATCCACACCGCCGTCGCCGCCCAGATCCACAACGTCCCCCTCGGCCAGGTCACCCGCGAGCAGCGCTCGGGCGCCAAGATGGTCAACTTCGGCATCGTGTACGGTGTGACCCCCTTCGGCCTGGCCCGACGCCTCGGCGTCTCCAACACCGAGGCCGCCGAGATCATCGACGGCTACAAGGCCCGCTTCGCCGGCATCACCACCTTCCTGGCCGAGTGCGTCGAGCAGGCCACCCGCCACGGCTTCGTCGCCACCATGCTCGGCCGCCGCCGCCCCATCCCCGAGATCGAATCGACCAGCCCCCAGCGCCGCGCCCTGGCGGAGCGCACGGCCATCAACACCGTGGTCCAGGGTTCGGCCGCGGACCTGATCAAGATCGCCATGATCGACCTGCACCGGCTCATCCAGTCGGCCGCCGGCGACGACCCGCTGGCGGGCACGAAGATGATCCTGCAGATCCACGACGAACTGGTCTTCGAAACCCCCGAGGACAAGGCCGCCGCCGCGATGCCCGTGATCGTCGAACGGATGGAGGCCGCGATGGACCTGTCCGTGCCCCTGAAGGTCGACGCCCACGCCGCCAGGAACTGGTTCGAGGGCAAGTAATCCAGGTCCATACACTCTGGCCCATGTCGCAGGCCCCCCCGACCCCCAACCCGGCCCCAACCCCGGCCGCCGAATCCTGGACCACCCGCAGACTCCTCGCGTGGATGACCCAGGCCTTCGAGGACAAAGGCCTCGACGCGCCGCGACGCCAGGCCGAGATGCTGCTGGCCCATGTCCTGGGCACCGAGCGCCTCCGCCTCTACATGGACCCCGACCGCCCCGCAGCACCGCTCGAACGCGACACCCTCCGCGGCCTCGTCAAACGCGCCCTCGCCAACGAGCCCATCCAGTACCTCGTCGGCGAGGAGCACTTCTTCGGCATGGCCTTCAAGGTCGACCGGCGCGTGCTCATCCCGCGCCCCAGCACCCAGACCATCGTCGAGGCCGTGCTCCAGCACGCCCGCAGGAACCCCGACGCCGGGGCCGTCCGCGATTCCGATGCCGGCACCGGCATCCTCATCGCCGACATCTGCACCGGCTCGGGCTGCATCGCCGCCGCGCTGGCCAGACACCTTCCCGGCGCCCGCGTGGTCGCCACCGACCTCTCCGCGGACGCGCTGGCCGTCGCGCGGGAGAACATCGGGCGCCACGGGCTGTCCGACCGCGTCGATCTGCTCCAGGGCCACCTGCTCGACGCCCTGAGCACCCACCCCGTCGCGTCCGCGCGCGGATCACTCCGCTACCTCTGCTCCAACCCGCCCTACATCCCCGATGAAGAGTGGGCCGCCGTCGAACCCAACGTCCGTGACCACGAACCGACCATCGCTCTCCGCGGCGGCGTTGACGGCCTGGACCTGATCCGCCCGCTCATCGCCGACGCACCCGCCCGCCTCGAACCCGGCGGCCTGCTGCTCATCGAACTCGCCGCCGCCCGCGCGCCAGACGCCCTGTCGCTCGCCCAGGCCCACCCGGACCTGACCAGCGCCCGCATCCTCAAGGATTCCGACGGCCTGCCCCGGGTGCTCGTCGCCGAGCGGGCGTGACACCGATCGAGCATCAGGCCGGGGACCGGTCGCAGGATCCGCCCAAACAGTCATCGCCCGTGTCCATCCGGTGCGGCACATAGTCGTACTCGTCCAGGTGCGTCCGCAGCGCGGCCAGTGACTCCGGGCACACCCCTTCGCCCGACATCTCACCCAGGATCGACAGCACCCGCTCGCGCGACATGGTCTCGCGGTACGGCCGCTCGGCCGACAGCGCCTCGAAGATGTCCGCCACAACAAGAGCGCGGGCCGCCCGCGACAGCCCGGCCGCACCGATGCCGCGGTAATAGCCGTGTCCGTCCATCCGCTCGTGGTGCGTCGCGGCCAGTTCGGCCAGGTGGCGCAGGCACGGCACGCCCCGCAGGATCCGCTCGCTGAACTCCGGATGCCGCTGCACCGCCGCCCGCTCGTCGTCGGTCAGCCGCCCGGGCTTGTCGAGGATCGTGTTCGACACGCCCAGCTTGCCGATATCGTGCAGGAGACCAGCCCGGCGCAGGTCGCGCAGCTCGTTGATGGTCAGCCCCTGCGCCTGTCCGATGCCAACCGCCAGCTGGGCCACGCCCTCCGAATGCCGGTACGTCCAGGGCGATTTGGCATCGACCACCTGCGCGAAGCCCCAACTGATGCGGTCCAGCATGCTCTCATCGGCGTGCATCACGTAGTCGTCCGGCTCGATCCTGGCCAGTCGATCGGCCAGACCCGGCTCCGAGAGCGCGGCCCAGAATGCGGCGTCGCCCCGCAGGCCCACCAGGGCCCGGACCAGTTGCGGGTCGAACCAACGGCCCGACCGGCGCTGCGCCATGGCCAGCGCCCCGTCCACGCCGTCCCGCGCGTGGAACACCTCGACCGTCTGCGCCAGGCACAGGATCCGGCCCAGCAGCGGGATGTCATCGCCCTTGGTTCCCGAAGGGTGCCCCCGCCCGTCCCAGTGCTCGTCCAGCGCGTGGATCGCCCGGGCCGTATCCTCCGACAGCCCGAACACCCGCGCGATGTTGGCCCCCCGCTCGCACCGAAGCGTGATCAGGGCCGCCGCCTCGCTCGGGCCCTTGCGCACCAGGTGCGCCAGACTCTTGGACTTCTGCAGCAGCGTCCCGTCCGGGGCGACGTTCCGTGCGATGTACCGTACCCGCTCGCCCACGCGGGTGGTGTCGGCCGTCTTGAAGTCGTGCTTGGCCGCGATGTCGTCGCCGCCGAACAGATAGCACATCTTCGAAGCGTTGTTCGAGCAGCCCAGGTCCTTGAGCATCAACGCGTAGAACAGCGCCGACCGCTCCGCCGCCCCCAGCCCGATCGCCGAAGCGATCGCCATGCCGATCCAGCAGTTCCGCATCGCGTGGCCCGCCGGCTGGCCCTCTGTGATGTCCAGGGCCACCGACAGCGCGGAAACCACCTCCGACAGCCGCACCCGCGACGCATCGCCGCCGCCGATCAGCTCGGGACGCGAGGGGGCGTGATAGACGATCGGATCGGCGCCGGTCAGCTTCATCGGCGACCCATCGGCCCCCGTCCGGCCCGAGTCCCGCCGAACAGCGCGTCATGCCGCCCGGGCGGGCCCGCCGCCCGGCGCGACCCTTCCGGCCCGCCCGCTATCGGACCGCGGAGCCGTTCAGCCGTTCTTCCCGCCCAGCGCGTCGCGCACCTGGTTGATCAGCAGCTCGATCTCGAACGGCTTGAACAGCACGCCCGACAGCCCTTCCTGGCTGGCCCGCACGATCGAGTGGTGCGGGTCGTAGCCGAAGCCGGTCATCAGGATCACCGGCGCGCCGGGGCAGTGCCTGCGGGCGGCCGCGAAGACCTCGTACCCGTTGCGGTCGGGCATCTGGATGTCCGAGATGACCAGGTCGAAGACCGGTTGACCATCGGCGCAGGCACGCAGACGCTCGATCGCGTGGCTGCCGTCGGAGAACAGCTCCGTCACCGCCCCGCGGTGGCCCAGCACGTCGCCGATCACCTTGCGGATCTTCGGCACGTCGTCGGCGATCAGCACGCGACGCCCCACCAGCAGCGGGTCCTTTTCGCGTGTGCGCATCGCCTCGTCCACGCCCAGCAGCGTCTGCGGCCCGGACGACACCGTCTTGACCCGGCGCCGGATCGACTCCACGTCCGTGAGGATCCGCTCGATGTGCCGGCGGACCTCCGGGTCGGCGTCCGGACGCGAGGTCAGCCAGTCCACCTCGTGCATGATGTCTTCCAGCGGCTCGCGCAGCTCGCCCTCGAAGCGGTCGGTCACGTGCTCGTTGACCGAGCTGCGCTCGGTCACCAGCAGCTGCAGCAGGTGCAGCGCCATCGCGATGTACCGCCCGAAGATCTCGGCGAACTGCCGGTCCTGGTCGTCGAAGGCCCCCGCCTGCTGGCTCTCGATGTCCATGATGCCGATCACCCGGTCGTGCACGCACAGCGGCACCGTCAGGCTCGACCGCGCCCCGCTCAGCCCGGGCAGGAACCGCTCGTCCAGCGACGTGTCGTGGCAGATGTAGCTGCGCCCCGTGCTGGCCACGTACCCCGAGATGCCCGACCCCTCCTGCTCGGAGTACAGGTCCAGGTCCTGGATCTCCGGCGGCAGGCCCGACTGCATCACCAGCTCGAGCTTGTTGCGCCGGTGATCGATCAGGAAGATCGCGAAGTGGTCGAAGTGCAGCAGCTCCTTGGAGTACGCCACGATCCGCCGCTCGAGCAGCTGGATCCGCTCGTAGGAGTTCATCTTGCGCAGCTCTTCGGTGTCCATCCGCACCAGCTCGAAGCCGGCCCGGTCGATGGCGTCCATCTTCTGCTGGGCCCGGCGCGCGATGGTCACGTCCCGCACCACGGCGGCGACCTTCCGCTCGCCGTGCTCGTCGGGCGCGAGGCTGGTCACATAGGCGTCGTAGACCTGCCGCCCGTCCTCGGACTCGATCTCATGTTTGCCGGTCACCGCCCCGGACACACCCTGGTCGGTCCGCAGCGCGGCCTCGCACAGCCCGGTGACCAGCCGGCGGGTCCGCTCGTCGAGGGCGTCGAAGTACTGGTTCGACCACGCCGGTTCGCCGGTGCCGCCCGTGATCAGCACGCCCTCGCCCAGCGCCCGCAGCACGGCCGCCAGCGTCGGCTCTTCCGGCTGGCGCACGACCTCGTAGCGGTCCCCCAGCAGCGCCGACAGCTCGGCGGCCGTCCGAGCGTCCGCTCCCACCAGCACCAACTTCGGCTGCGTCTCCACCATGCTGCCCCACGGACCGGCCCGGTGTGTTCGAAGGACCCCGGAAACCGGCCCCACATCCGTATTGTTCGCACCCAAACCGCCAGCGGGTGCATGCATCGGATCCGATCGTCCGATGGGAGTATCGTCATCGGCCCGAATGGGCCCGCGTCCCCACATGATCGCCGTCCACGAAATCACGAAAGCCTACGGGAACCTCCTCGCGGTGGACCGGGTGTCGTTCGAGCTGCCCGCCGGCCAGATCGCCGGCCTGCTCGGCCCCAACGGGGCGGGCAAGAGCACCACCATCCGCATGATCACCGGGTCGCTCGCCCCCGACCGCGGGCGCGTCACCATCGCCGGGATCGATCCCCGCGAGAATCCCGCCGCCGCCCGCGCCGCCATTGGGTACTTGCCCGAGTCCGCGCCCCTCTATCCGGAGATGTCCGTCCGGGGGTACCTGCTCTACCGCGCCCGCTTGTGGGGCATGGCCAGGCCCGACCGGGCCAGGGCCGTCGGTCGCGCGATGGAGCGCACCCGCGTCGGGGACGTGGCCCGCCGTCGCATCGGCCAGCTTTCCAAGGGCTACCGCCAGCGTGTCGGCCTCGCCGCCGCCCTCGTCCACAACCCCCCGGTCCTCATCCTCGACGAGCCGACCAACGGGCTGGACCCGTCCCAGATCCGCACGGCCCGCTCGCTGATCCAGGAACTGGCCGAGGACAAGACCATGCTGCTGTGCTCGCACATCCTGCCCGAGGTCGAGCGGACCTGCGACCGCGTGCTCGTCATGGCCGGGGGCCGCGTCCGCGCGGACGGCACGCCCGCCTCGCTGCTGGCTTCCGCCCCGGGTCCCGTGCGGTACACGGTGGAACTGCGCACCAACCCCGCCGCCGGCCCCGAGCACGCCGTTCACACCCTGGCCTCGCTCCACGGCGCGGCCTCGGCGGTGCTGGCCGAGCACCAGCCCGACGACCACGCCCGGGGCTGGACCCGCGTCGTCGTCCACGCCGTGCCGGGCACCCCCGACCTGCGCGAGGCCATCGCCGGCGCGCTCGAAGACCGCGGCCTGTTCGTCCGCGAGCTGACGCGCGTCACCCCCTCGCTCGAAGCCCTGTTCATCCACCTGATCGACGACGCCGCCGCGCCCGGACCGGAATCCAGCCCGGAGCCCGTCCCGTGATCCGCGGCGCCTGGACCATCGCCGCGCGCGAGATCGCCAGCCTCTTCCGGCTGCCGGTCGGCTGGATCGTCGTGGCCCTGTACCTGTTCCTCAGTTCGCTCGTGTTCGTCCAGACCACGCTGATCCCGGGCGCGCCCGCGAGCATGCGGTATTTCTTCGCGGCCGCCGTGTGGATGATGGTCCCCATCGCCCCGGCCATCTCGATGCGCCTGTTCTCGGAGGAGTCGCGCAGCGGCACGATCGAGATGCTCCGCACCGCCCCGGTCGGCGACTTCGCCGCGGCCCTGGGCAAGTTCCTCGGGGCGTGGCTCTTTCTGGCCATCACGCTGGCGCCCACGCTGATCCTGCCGCTGACCCTGGCGCTGGTGTCCGAGCCCAGCCCGGAGCCGGGCCCCGTGCTCACGGGCTACCTGACCCTCTTCCTGGTCGGCGGGCTGTACCTGGGCATCGGCCTGGTCGCGTCCGTCCTGACGTCGTCCCAGACCCTCGCCTTCCTGGGCGCGATGATGACCATCGTGCTGCTGATGATGCTCACCAGCCTCGCCGGGCCGCTCCAGGTGATGGCGGGAAGCCGGGCGCAGGAGATCGCCTCGGCCTTCTCGGTCACGGCCCGCGTCGACGAGCTGGCCAAGGGCGTGTTCGACACGGCCGCCGCGGCGTTCTTCCTGATCGGCGCGGCCTGGGCGGTCGTCCTCGCCGCGGGGGTGCTCGAATCCCGCCGGCTGGCCCGCCCCCGCGCCGCCTCCGCCGTCCTGTGGGCCGCGTTTCTCCTGGCGACCGGCGCCAGCGCGGTGCTGACCGGGGTTCTGACGCACGCCGTCCGCGTCCGCGTCGATGTCACAGCCAGCGGCGCGCACCATCTCAGCCCTCGAGCCGAGCGGATGGTCGGCCTGCTCGCAGCGCCGACCGAACTGGTGTTCGCCATCGATCTGTCGGGCGCCGACCGCCGGGCGGTGGACCTGGTCACGGACGTGCTCGACGCCTACGGCCGCGCCAGCCCCCTGCTGACCGCACGCGTCATCGACCTGGGCGCGGCGTCCGGTGTGGCGCAGACCGACGATGGGCTCGGCGTGCTGGCGGGCCGCGCGGGCTCGCGTGCCGCCCGCGTGGCCGAGGCGCTGCGCGGCTCCGCGGCCGCCATGCCCGCCGCCGCCGCCGAGGCCGAGGCCCTCGCGCGCGACCTCGAGTCGGTCCGCGACGCCATCCCGGCATCCGACCCCGCCGCCGCGACCAACCGGGCCTATTTCGAGCAACGCGCCGGCCTGCTGCGCGTCGCCGCCCGCACCCTCGCCGAGACCGCCGCGGCGGTGGCCGCCGGCCTCGACACGCCGTCCGGCCCCGCCGGCCTGGCCGAGACCGATCGGCTGGCGCCCCAGGCGCTGGCCGCCTGGAACGGACAGCGCTCTCAGATGGCCGAGCTGTCCGAGCAGACCGACGCCTACGCCCGCTCGGAGATCGCCAACGCCAACGCCGCCGCCCTGGCCCGCGCCGCCGCCGATCGCGCCGCGCAGCTCCGGGACGCCGCCTCGGTCGCGGCGGACACGCTCGAGCGTCTGCCGCGGCTGGACACGCTCCGTGTCGCGCGGGCGATGGAGACCGGCGAATCGCTGCTGGTCATCGGCCCGCCGGAACAGGGCATCGCCGCGGTCGACCTCGAAGCGCTGCTGCCCCCCACCGACGTGCTCGAACGCGCCGGCTTCTCCGCCGCCGGCGTGATCGGCCCGCGGGCGCAGGAACTGATCGCATCCGCGATCGGCCGGCTCGTGCGGCCGGACCGTCCCATCGTCGTCTTCACCCACGCCGAGAACCCCGGCGTCCTGCTCGGCGAGGACGGGTTCTTCACGGGCGTCGCCGACCGCCTCCGCGAGCGGGAGATCGACAGCCTCGAGTGGGCGGCCCTGTCGCAGGCCGAGCCGCCGGACCTGACCCGGATGGACCCTTCCGGCCTGCGCCCGGTGGTCTTCGCGGTCATCAGCCCCGATTCGACCGCCGGCAGCGGCGGCGGCAGGCTCACCGGGGCCCAGCGCGCCACCGAACTGGCCGCCGTCGTCCAGCGCCTCATCGACGCCGGCGAGCCGGTGATGCTCAACCTCAACCCCTCGGTCTTCCCCACCTACGGCGACCCGGACCCGATCGCCCGCCTGGCCGAACCCTTCGGCATCGCCCCGCGCACCGGGCTGGCCCTCCTGCGGGCCACGCCGGGGGGCGCCGCCGGATCCGTGTTCGATCCTTTCCTTTCGGTGGTCCCGCAGCCGACCGCCGATCGGCCCTTCCCCGCCGCCGACGCGGCACGCGGACTGCGCACCCTGCTGCCCTGGGCCACACCCATCGACCTGATCGACGCTCCCGCCGCCACCGCGGTGCCGCTGGTCGAGATCTCCGGCGACGCCGCCGCGGGCGTCTGGGCCGAGTCGCGCTGGCTGCGCCTCCGCAGCCTGACCAACACGCAGCGGGCCCTGCTCACCGACCAGCCCGTGTTCAATCCCAGCGAGGACGAGCAGCGGGAGCGCTGGATCCTCGCCGCCGCGGGCGAGCGCACCACCCCGCTGGGCGTCTCGCGCCTGATCGCGGTCGGGTCCAACGGATGGACCTCGGACGGCGCCGTGGTCGGCGCCACGCAGGTGATCGACGGCCGCGTCACCTCCCGGTTCCCCGGCAACGCGGTGCTGCTCGACGCCTGCGTCCACTGGCTGTCCGGGCTCGACGACCTCATCGCGCCGGGGGCGCAGGACCGTTCGGTGCCCACGGTGCGTTCCGTCGGGTCCGCCCGACTCTCAACGCTGCGATGGCTGCTGCTGGCCGCCGCGCCCGGGCTGGTCCTGCTCGTCGGCGTCGCGTTCCGCGCGCTGCGCGGGTGATTCCAGCCTGGTCATGTCCGGCCCGCGCAGGTCCGCCCGCTCCGTCCCGCTGGGCCGGTGGGCCACCCGCGGCGGATCCGTCGGGCCGCCGCACTCGGGGCAGCGCCGCACCGGCGCGTCCAGGCCCTTGAGGTTGTACCCGCACCGCCCGCAGCAGCCCGGGGGATGCGTGCGCGGCAGCGACGCGATGAAGAATCCCACCACGCCCACCGCGACCGTGTACGGGTACATCAGGATCTGCATGTTCTGGATCATCAGCTCGGGGTTGAGCCGTCCCACCAGCAGGTGGCCCCAGCACAGCACGACGAGCAGCGACACCCCCGACAGAGCGCAGCCGTAGGCCAGCGCCGTGCGCCGGTACCGCGCCGCCAGGTACCACACGAACAGCGCGTAGCCGACGAACAGCGGGATCATGCCGTCGCCCCTCCCCCCACGCCCGACCCCGCGGCGCCGAGGCCCGCCCGGAACCGCGCCAGCCGCCGCGCCACCACCGCCCCGCTGATCAGGCCGACGGGCACCACCAGCAGCGTCTCCGCGGCGCGGTTGACCAGGTCCCCGGCCAGCGCCGCGTCGAACGCCTGCGCCAGCGACCCGGCCGTCAGCCCCACGAGCCACTCGCGCAGGCCCATACCCCCCCCGGCGATCGGGACGAGCTGGGCGAACTGGCTCACGCCCGTCACCATGACAATCTGCACCGGGGTCAACTCGGCTCCCATCACCCAGAACACCACCGCATACCGCGCCGCCCACACCGCCATGTCCGCATAGCGGACGGAGAGGGCGCCGAGCATCCACGCCGCCCGGGACGCCCCGGAGCCCGTGCCGCCCGCGGCCCGCAGGCCCAGGGCCGCCGCGGCCAGCACCACGACCGGTCCGCCGAGCACCAGGCCCATGGCCGCCGTGCCAGAGCCGGACGGCGCCAGCAGGGCCAGCGAAAGGCCCATGGCCCCGGCAACGCCCGCCAGCCCGAGGGACCACAGGGTGGATTCGACCGCGTCCCGCACGCGGATGCCGTTGACGATCTTGTGGTAGCCCACCCGTCCGATCAGGCCCGGCCGCATCGGCAGGTGGTTGAGCAGCCACGCGCTGCCGACCAGGGCGTTCATCTCACCCAGACCCACGCGGCCGTGGCGTCGCAGCAGCATCCAGAGGCACGCCGAGACGAGCAGCCAGTTGAGCAGGGGGCTGACGAACAGGAACACCACCGCCCACACGGGCGCGCCGCGCAGACGCTCGAACAGCGCCGAAAAGCGTGCCGGTTCCGAGAGGACCACCGCCACCGCCCCGCCCAGCAGCAGCACCCCCAGCGCGAACCCGGCCCAGCCGATCCACGCGGGCCGACCCCGTCCGGTCTGCCCGCCCGGCGCGGGCCCCGCACCGTCGGCCGGGCCGCCCATCGGCCCGCCGGAACCGGTCGAGCCGGCGGGGCCGGGCTGGTCGGCCCGTCGCGTCACGTCCCGAAACCCATCGACTGCAAGCTCGCCGGCGGCGCCAGCCCGCCCGCGCCGGGACGGGCGTTGGCGAACGCAGGCTCACCGGCCAGCAGCCGCGCCCGCAGCCGATCGCCCAGCCGCCGGACCCGCGGGTCCGGCGAACGGGCCGCCAGCTCGAACACCGCGTTCTCCGGGTCGTTGACCCGCGTGAGCATGGTCGCCACCAGCAGCCCGGCGTCGACCGAGCCCGCCGGGTCGGCGGCGGCCGCGTCGGCCAGCACCGTGTCCAGGGCGGCCGTGTCGAACTCCGCCATCTCGGGCACCTGACGCGCGTGCGGCAGCCGCAGCAGCATCAGGGTCCGCTCGCGGTCCCCGGCGGAGCGGAAGCGCTCCGCCCACGCCCGCGCCAGCCCGGCGCGTTCCGCCGCGCTCAGGCCCAGCCCGTCGCCGGGATCCACCGTGCGGGCGACCGTCGCGATCAGGGCCGAGCGCAGGTCGTCGGGGTCGCCCGATCGCACGGCCTGCTCGAGGGCGGCCGCGTCCAGCCGCACCAGGTCCAGCGGCACCCGCTGCACGATGGACGACTCGGACACCAGCGCGAGCGGCGGGTTGATCAGCCCGCCGCGCGGACTGGGCCGGAAGCTCTGCAGCAGCCGGTACCGGTCGCGCATCGAGAGATGCGCGTTGACCTCTCGCAGCCAGCTCGAGTATGCCGAGTCGGCCTCGACCACGACCTCCAGCTCCTCCAGCGGGCCCAGACGCAGCCTGCGGTCCAGCTCGAGCACCCGCGGCGTCGGCACGCCCGAGAAATCCGCCAGGCGGGAGATCGGCCGCACGCTGACGAGCATGTGCGACCCGATCGGGCGCGACGAGCCCAGACCCAGCGGGATCGCCGAAGTGTTGCGCAGGCGGATCCGCAGCAGCGTCGGCTCGTTGGGTCCCAGGGTGGACGCCGTGGTCTCGGCCTGCAGCAGCATGAAGCTGCGCGGGTCCGACGTCATGCGGTCGATCCAGTCCGGGACGCCGGACAGGGCCGATGCGAGCTGGCGTCCCTCGGGCGTGATCACGCCCGCCTCACGCCCCATGGCCCGCAGCCGGGCCCGTGCCATGGCCCCGAAGCCCGAGCCGGCGAGACGCCGGGCGTACTGCTCGTAGATCGGGGCCGCCCGCTCGATATCGCCCAGCCGCTCGCTGGCCATCGCCACGAGCAGCTCGTCGTGCGTGCCGGCGCGCGGCTCGCCGAGCAGGTCGAGCGCGCCGAGGGCATCGCCCCGGCCGTACGCCTCCCACGCCTTGAGCGGGGCCAGCCACGCCATCGCGTCCGGCGAGTCACCGAACAGCGCCTGGGTCTGCTGCGCGATCAGGTCGACGTCCCGGCCCACGATCGCACGCACGATCTGAAACTCGCCGAACACGCGGAGCATCTCGGTATACACCGCCACTCTGTCGTAGCCCTCATCGAGCATCATCTCGGACAGCGTGGCGAAGATCTGGGGCGTCGTCGCGCCCAGGTCAGCCATCGCCGCCGTAACCGTCTCCTCGTCACCGACCGAGTGCGCCGCGAGCACACGCAGACGGTCGATCGGCTCGGAAAAGCGGATCTCCTCCGGCTTGAGCAGGTCGTTGATGGGCTCGCCGTTCTCAAGCCGCAGTTCGATCTCTCTGGCCCGCGCGTCCCTCCTGTCCTTGAGCTGCGGGTTGAGCTGCGCCAGCAGCGCCTCGCCGCCGCGCCGCTGCCACACGAACGAAAGCGACATGACGTTCAGGTCGTCCGGGGTCTTAACATCGTTGATCATGAAAAGACGGATCGCGTTCTGGAGAAACCGGTCGGCCACATCGATGGCCCCCTGCCCGGCGCAGATGGTCGCCAGCGTCGCGTGCACGCGCGGATCCAGCGGATCCGCGTTCAGCAGGCGAACCTGCCAGGCGGCCAGCTCGCTCACCGAGGCATCGCCGGACGAGAACAGCCGCGTCGCCATCGACACCGCGTCCTTGTTGGTCGGGTCCAGATCAACGGCCTCGCGCAGCCGACGCTCAAAGCCCGCGGTGTCACCGCCCTCGCGGAGCAGCAGGGCGCTGTCCAGCGCCAAACGCGATCGGACCGAGACGTCCAGCGTGCGGCCGGCCGGGCCGAGGAACCGCTCGTACGCCGCCAGTCGTTCCTCGACGGTCTGGCGGGCGTTGATGTTCGCGCTGATCAGCCGCAGCTGGGCGACCGTGTCGGCCGGATCGGTCCGCACGATGGTCCGGGTGGCCTCGAGCAGCAGCTCCTGGTCCCCGGAGAGCCACGCCGACGTCAAGACCAGACGCGCCAGTTCGGCATCGTCGGGCCGATAGGCCGAGGCCGTCCGCAGCAGCGTGCCCGCCGCGTCGTAGTCCAGCGGGCCGGGGCTCTCGCGCAGGCCCAGATCCAGCATCGCCGCCCGCGTGAGGGCCGCCCCCACCTCCGCGTCCGTGACCGGCCCGGCGAGCGTCCCGGCGCCCAGAGCCGCGCGCCCCGTCCAGGCCGCCAGCCCCACCAACGCCCACATCACGCCGCGCCGTCCCATCATGCCGATCCTCCGTGCCACAACATACCACCCGAAGCCGCCAGCAGCCCGCCCACGAACGCCAGGGTCATCAGCCCCTCGGCCGGGACCGTGATCCGCCGGTCCGCCCGGGGGAACACCCGGTCCGAGACGCACACAAAGAACACGAGCTGGCCCCCTGCCAGCGCGGCACAGCCGACGCCCCCGGCCACCCAGGCCGACGCCAGAATGCCCGTCTTGGGGGGGGACAGCAGCGACCAGAGCCCCACCACCGTCAGCGCCGCGCTCCACGGCAACGCGACGAGCAGCAGAACAACCAGGCTCACCAGGCGTCGTCTCGGCACCCGTCACACTCCCGCACGGCGACGACACGCCGCCGCTCGCCCAAACCTACCACACCGTGCCCTGCCGGGTTCGGGCCTTCTGAGCCCGGCGAACGACCCGGCCCGCGGCCGGGACCGCCGCGTGATGCCCAGCGGCGGACCGGGCTCAGCCCATCGCCATCGACAGCAGGAACTCGGCGTTGGTCTTGTGCTTGCCCAGGCGGCTCTTGAGCAGCTCCATCGCCTCGACGACGTTCATGTCCGCCAGCACCTTGCGCAGGCGATAGACCAGCTCGAGCTCCTTGGGGTCCATCAGCAGCTCCTCGCGCCGGGTGCCCGAGGCGGCGACGTCGATCGCGGGGTAGACCCGCTTCTCGACCAGCCGGCGGTCCAGGTGCAGCTCGCTGTTGCCCGTGCCCTTGAACTCCTCGAAGATCACCTCGTCCATCTTCGAGCCGGTGTCGACCAGCGCGGTGCCGATGATCGTCAGGCTGCCGCCGCGCTCGATGGCGCGGGCCGCGCCGAAGAACTTCTTCGGGCGCTGCAGGGCGTTGGAGTCCAGGCCGCCGGTCATGATCTTGCCCGAGTGCGGGATCTCGTTGTTGTACGCCCGCGCCAGACGCGTGATCGAGTCGAGCAGGATCACCACGTCGTCGCCGAACTCGACCATCCGCTTGGCCTTCTCGATCACCACCTCGGCGATGGCCACGTGCCGGCCGCCCTGCTCGTCGAACGTCGAGGCCACGACCTCCACGTTCCTGCCCGAGCAGTTGCGCTTGAAGTCCGTCACTTCCTCGGGACGCTCGTCGACCAGCAGCACGAAGATCCTGCAGTCCGGGTAGTTCTTGTTGATGGCCTTGGTCATCCGCTGCATCAGCACCGTCTTGCCGGTGCGGGGCGGGGCCACGATCAGCGCCCGCTGGCCCTTGCCGATCGGCGCCACCAGGTCCACGATCCGCATCTCGATCTGGTCCGGCGTGGTCTCCAGCAGGAACCGCTCCTCCGGGTGCATCGGGGTCAGGTCCTCGAAGTTGACCAGGTCGTGGATCGCCCTGGGATCACGCCCGTTGACGCTGTCCACCCGCAGCAGCGCGAAATACCGCTCGCTCTCCTTGGGCGGGCGGATGGCGCCGCGCACGCTCATGCCGCGCCGCAGGCCGAACCGGCGGATCTGGCTCGGCGAGATGTAGATGTCGTCCGGCCCCGCCAGATAGCTCAGCTCCGGGCTGCGCAGGAAGCCGAACCCGTCGGGCATGATCTGCAGGGTGCCCTCGCCGAACATGATCCCCTGCTTGGCCGCGCGGGCCTTGAGGATCTTGAAGATCAGCTCCTGCTTGGGGATCTGGTGGAAGTCCTCCAGCCCCTCCTTCTCGGCCACCGCGAAGATCTGGTCGATGTCCATCCGCTGCAGGTCGGTGATGGTCAACCCGTCGTCGACCATCTTCCCGCCCGAGGCGGCCACGATCCGCTCCAGCTCCTCCGCCTCGCGCTCCAGCTCCTCATCGCTCGGCAGGTGATCCCAGTTGCCCGAGCGATGGAAATCTCCTCCGCCGCCACCGCCCATGCCCATGCCGCCCGGACCGCCGGACTTGTTGCGACGCTTCTTGCGCCGGCGCTTGCCGTCGCGGTCGCCCCCCCCCCCCCCCCCCCCCCCCCCCCCCCCGGGCCCCCCCCCCCCCCGGGCCCCCCCCCCCCCCAAAACCCCCGCGGGCGCTTGCCGTCGCGGTCGCCCCCCCCGCCGCCGCCACCACCCGCCCCGTTTCCCCCGCCGCCGAAGCCCGACGACCCCGCAAAGCCCGACGGGCGTTCCGCCCGCTCGCCCCGACCCTCGGGACGGTTTTCCTGGGAGCCTTCGCCGCGGCCTTCGGGCCGCGCGTCCGGCCGCGCCTCGGCGCGGGGCTCGGGCCTGGATTCCGGCTTGGAATCCGGCCTGGCTTCGGGCTTGGGTTCCGGTCTCGGCTCCGGCCGCATTTCGCCTCGCGATTCGCTCTTCGGCTCCCCGCCGGTCTCCGCGCCCTCAGCCCCCTTGGCCGACTCGGGCTTGTGCTTGGCCAGACGCTTGACCGTCCGCTTCTTCTTGACGGTGGCGTCGTGATCCGTGACCTCGGAAGACTTGGGCATGAGATGTTCCTTGCTGATCCGCCCGCGACCGTCCGGGCGTTCCACGCCCGATGCCGAAGGCAATCCTGAGACAGAGTGAAGTTGTGCGATGGGAAACGTGCGGAAATGGGAATCCGAGATGGATCGGCCGGCGACGCTCGCTCCCGGAAAGACCCGGAACGACCCGCGACCCGCCGCCGAACCCGACGTCCGGAGAGCGTCGGCGGCCGGTCAGGCCCGATCTCGACAATGCTTGCGGATGGTGCCCAGAACCTTGGACACCCTCGATTCTAGCTCCTCCAACGTCCCGTTGTTGACCACCACGTGATCCGACCGCCGCCGTTTCTCGTCCAGCGGCATCTGCGCCGCCTCACGCCGGTCCAGCTCGGCCTCGTCCCATCCCCGGTGCTCCCGAACACGACCCAGCCGCACCGCCCGCGTGGCCTCCACGAAGACCACCGCGTCGCACTCCGCGTCCACCCCCGCCTCGTACAGCAGCGGCGCATCCACGATCACCCCCGCGGCCCCCGCCAACCTCGCCCGCTCGATCAACGCCCCGCGGCTCTCGCGGACCCTGGGGTGAACCAACGCCTCAAGGCGCCGACGCTCGAACGGCTCCCGGAACACCAGGTCCGCCACCTTCTTGCGGTCCACCTTCTTCTCCGCGTCCAGGATCCCCTCCCCCCACCAGCCCACCAGGGTGTCCACCACCTCCGGCTGCAGCAGCACCTCGCGCACCGCCTTGTCGGAGTCCGACACCAGGCATCCGAGCTTGGCGAACGCCGCCGCCACGGCCGATTTCCCCGAGCCGATCCCCCCCACCAGCCCGATCACCGGGACCGGATCCGGCTCATCCCCCCGCCCGTGCCGCCCCGCGCGAGCCACCTCGTCCACCCGCTTGCGCACCATCGCCAGCGCCTCCTCCGGATTGGCCACCGACCGCCACACAATCTCATGTTCGCCCGTCCCCGCCGACGCGGCCGCGATCGTCCCCACCCCGAATACCCGTTCCAACAACGATCTGGTCACCGCCAGGTGCTGCACCCGCCGGTGCGGCAGGTCGAAGCGGACGGTCCGAACCACCCCCCGCAGCGCCACCAGCCGCGCCCCCGTCATCACGTGCCGCCGGCAGAACCAGTCCGCCGCCGCCCACACCAGCCGCGCGACGCAGTAGATCACCACCCCCACCAGCAACCGCCCCAGCCACAGGTCGATCGCCGCCGCCAGACCCGCGTCCAGCATCCCCGCCGCGACCACCGTCAGGCCCTGCAGCAGCCACACCGCCGCGGCCAGCGCCAGCGCCGGCACGCAGTCCGGGATGCCGCGAACCAGGACGTACCACACGCTGGGCCGCGCGTCGTACACCACCGCCTCGCCCGCCGGCGCCAGCGGATGCGCCCCCGCCTCCCCGCCCACTCCACGCCCCCGCGCACGGTCGCCCGCCCCCGTCATCCCCGCCGCCCCGACGCGTCGAGCACGTCCCTGGACAGCACCACGATCTCCGGGTGGTTGCGGTAGTACCCGTCGTAGTCCAGCCCGTAGCCGACCACGAACTCGTCGGGGATCTCGAACCCGACGTAGTCCACCGGCACGTCGCGCACCCGCCGGGTCTTCTTGTCCAGCAGCACGGCGATGCGCAGGCTGGCCGGCTTCTGCGCCCCCACCACCTCGCGCACCAGCGCCAGCGTCTGGCCCGAGTCGAGGATGTCGTCGATCACCAGCACATGCCTGCCCGCCAGATTGCCCGGCAGGGCCGACGCCAGCTGCGCCCCCTTGCTCGCCACCGACTGACCCGGGTAGCTCGACACCGTCACCAGCCCGATCGACAGCTTGACCGGCATCTCCCGGATGAGATCGGCCGCGAAGATCATCGCCCCGGTCATGATGGGGATCAGCACCACCCGGTCGGCGTCCAGGGCCGAGTGCCCGTCGAGCGCGAGATCCGCCTCCAGATCGCGCGCGATCTCCCGGGCCATCTCGCCGACGCGGGCGGCGATCCGATCGCGGGTGACCAGGGTGCGTTCGATCTCGGGGAACATGCGACCAGTCTAGCGAGCCCGCCCCGACCCCACCAACCCGACCCCACCAAGCGGACCCCACCAAGCGGACCTCACCAAGCGGACCGCCCTCGGGCCCCCGCCCCGCCGGCGCTTCACAGCTCCCCGGCGCGGCGAGCCTCCGAGTACCGCTCCAGCGCGTCCTCGATGATCTCGAACGCCCGGCTGGCGGGCTGGATCTCGTCGACCTCCACCGCCTTGCCCTCCAGGTGCTTGTAGTCCTCGAAGAACCGCTTGAGCATCTTGAAGGTGTGCTTGGGGAAGTCCGTCGCCTCGCGGTAGTCCGCAAACTCCGGGTCGTTGATCAAGGTCGCCACGATCTTGTGGTCCGGCGCCCCGTCGTCGACCATCGTCATCACGCCCAGCGCCCGCGCCTCGCAGATGCACAGGGGCGGCACCTTCTCCGCGCAGAACACCAGCACGTCCAGCGGGTCGTTGTCCTCCGCCAGGGTCTGCGGCACGAACCCGTAGTTGGCCGGGTAGTACACCGCGCTGCTCAGCACCCGGTCCAGACGCAGCATCCCCGTCTGCTTGTCCAGTTCGTACTTGTTGCTCGACGACTTGGGGATCTCGATGATCGCGCGGAAATGCGCGGGCAGCGGGAGGTTCTTCATGCCGGGGCGGACATCGTGCCAGGGGTGGAACATGCCCACAGCGTAGCCCGCCGCCTGCCCGGCTGCCGTCACCCCGCCGGGCTGGCGTGTCAGAGACGGAAACGCCCGACCACGGACCGCAGGCTCTCGGCCTTCCCGGCCAGGTGCTCGGCCGCCGACGCCGCGTCCGCCGTGCCCGACCGCGCGGACCGCACGATCTCCGAGATCTCCTCCAGGCTGCGGCTGATGTCGTCCGACGCCACCGACTGCTGCTCGGCCGACGCGGCGATGGACCGGACCTGCTGGGTCACCTTCCCGGCATTGGACACGATGCTCTCCAGGCTCTGGCCCGCCCGGGTGGTCAGCTCGACCCCCTGGTCGACCTCGGCGGTGCCCGAGCCCATCCGCTCGACCGCGGAACGCGTCTCGCCCTGGATCGCCGAGATCGTCTGGCGCACCTGCTCCGTGGCCACCTGCGTCCGCTCGGCCAGCTTGCGGACCTCGTCGGCCACCACGGCGAACCCCCGCCCGTGCTCGCCCGCCCGCGCCGCCTCGATCGCGGCGTTGAGCGCCAGCAGGTTGGTCTGCTCGGCGATCTCGTTGATCACCCCGATGATCTCGCCGATCTGGCCGCTCTGGCGGCCCAGTTCGGCCACCGACTGCGCGCCCGCCGACACGGCCTGGCTGATCCGCTGCATCCGTTCGACCACCCCGCGCACCACCTGCCCGCCCGACTCGGCCGTTTGTGCCGACTCTTCGGCCGATTCCGACGCCAGGACCGACGACTCGGCCACCTGGCGGACCGAGGCCGCCATCTCCGACATCGCCGCCGAGATCTGCTCGATGCCCGAGGCCTGCTGGTCCATGCCCCCGGCCACCTGCGAAGCGCTCTGCAGGATCTGCTCCGACCCCGCCGCCACATCCGTCGCGCTCTGGTTCACCTCGTGGATCATCTCCCGCAGCGACGCGAGCATCTCGTTCATCGCCCCGGTCAGCTCGCCGATCCCGTCCTTCGTCCGCACCTCCAGCGGCTCGAGCGCCAGGTTGCACCCGGCGATCTCACCGGCCCGCCGCGCCACCGTCCGGAGCGAGCGGTCGATGTTCCGCCCCAGCCCGACACCCACCGCGATCCCCAGCAGCCCCACCGCGCCCGCCGAACCGAACGCCATCACCGGCAGCGCCGCGATCGCCGCGCGCAGCACGTCCACCGCGTTGTCCCCCGCCTCCGAGTGCTCGCGCTGCTGCTCTTCCATGATCTCGCCCGTCAGCCCCGCCGCCCGCTCGGCCAGCGGGACCACCACGTTCAGGCACACGTCCTCGGACACGCACCAGGCCGGCAACCCCCGCAGCCGGACCACCTCGCCCGCCGTCTCGAGGAAGCGCCCGCGGTGCCCAAGATACACCTCGAACAGCGACCGCTGAGACGCGCTGAACAGCCCGCCCTGCCCGCGGAGGCGCTCCACCGATTCGGCGCACACCCGCAGCGCCTCGGCGATCCGTTCCCGATCCGCCTCCCGGCCCGAGGTCAGGTAATCACTCACCGCGGCCGAGGCCACGAGCAGATTGCCCTTCGCCTGCGCCAGCCGCTCGACCAGCAGCTTGCGTTCCGCCGTCGCCTCCATGGAACGCTCGGACTCCAGCAGCGCGTTGAGCGCCCGGGCCGCGCGGGTCCCCTCGGGCAGGGCCGTCTCGAAGAACAGCTTGTGGGCCGGTCGGTCCTCGGGCGTGTGGCTCACCGCCGCGATCCGGTCCTGCGCGGCGCGCAGCTCCGCGAGGACCCGCGCCAGCTCCTCCACCCGCTCGCGCTGACCGGCGCTCCACCCGGCGCTGAGCCGGCGCACCTCCTCGAGCGACGCCTCGATCCGCCCCCACGCCTCCACCCGCTGGTCGGAGAGCGGCGGCAGGCCGAGGATCATGTACCCCCGGTGCAGCGAGATGGCGTTGTGGATCTCGCCGCGCATCTGCTCGATGGCCAGGGCCGTGGGCACGATGTCGTCGAGCACCAGACGCGACTTCGTGCACACCACGTCCGCACGCTCGGAGATCAGGACCCCCGCGGCGAGCGTGACCGCTGCCAAAGACCCGAACCCTGCCAACAGTTTTCCCCGGAGCCCCAGTTGCATCCCCGACCTTCCTTTCCCGCGTACAGCCGACGGTCTTCAGACCGGTGCGAACGATCGGGAGGCGATCTGCACCGTCTGAACCCCGCCCGGGCGGGCTCGGCCCAAACCAGTGCGTTTTGCCGGTCCTCGCCGCCCCCCGACCCACCCGGACCGGGTTGAGCGCCCCCTGAATACACTCCCCGCTCCCCCGCAGGTCCCTGCGGTTTCCCCGGCGTCATGCTCTGCCCGCTGCCCGCAGGCCTCCTGGATGCACCCATGCTGACCATCGACTACGCCAACTGCCTCTCCACCCGCGTCGGCTCCCACGGCCTCGACCCCGCCCGCGTCCATCCCGACTCCGAAACCGCCCGCGGCATGGCCGCTCTGACCGACCGGCTGGCCGCCTCGCGCGGCACCGGGTGGGAGCGCTGGCGTGAACTCTGGAACGAGCCCATGCGTTCCGAGCACCTCACCGCCGTGACCGCCACCGCCAACGAGCTCGAGGGCCGGTTCGAGAACATGATCGTCCTGGGCATCGGCGGCTCGGCCCTGGGCAACATCGCCCTCCAGGCCGCCCTCCACCCCCCCCCCGACAACCTCCTCCCCGCCGCCCAGCGCCCCGGCCCCCGCAGGTGCGTCGGCGACAACGTTGACCCGGCCAACCTCAAGGCCGTCCTCGACCTGTGCGATCCGAAGACCACCCTGTTCAACGTCATCTCCAAGTCCGGCGAGACCGCCGAGACCGCCGCCCAGTTCATGATCATCCGCGACCGCCTCAAGCAGGCCGTCGGCACCCGATGGTCCGAGCACGTGGTCGCCATCACCGACCCCGCCCGCGGCACCATGCGGCAGATCTGCGACGAGGCCGGCATCGTCACCCTGCCCGTCCCCGAGGGCGTCGGCGGCCGCTTCAGCGTCCTCAGCCCCGTCGGCCTGTTCTCCGCCGCCATGTGCGGCATCGACTGCGCCGCCCTGCTCGACGGCGCCAAGGCCATGGACCAGCGCTGCGCACGCCCCGCGCTGACCGAGAACCCCGCGGCCATGCTCGCCTTCCTGCTGGTCGAACTGGGCACCCGCAAGGGCAAGCCCAACCACGTCCTCATGCCCTACGCCAACGGGCTCTACCTCCTGGCCGATTGGTACCGCCAGCTCTGGGCCGAGTCGCTCGGCAAGAAGACCGACCTGCGCGGCGACGAGGTCTACGCCGGCTTCACCCCCATCAAGGCCCTGGGCACCACCGACCAGCACAGCCAGGTCCAGCTCTACCGCGAGGGACCCAACGACAAGGTCATCGGCTTCGTCGAGGTCGACTCCTTCGGCCCCGATGACCTGACCATCCCCGCCGGCATGGGCGTCGACGCCATCGCCTACCTCGAGGGCCAGTCCATGACCGCCCTGCTCAACGCCGAGAAGCGCGCCACCGAGTACGCCCTGATCGCCAGCGCCCGCCCCAACTACACCATCCGCGTCCCGAAGGTCGACGCCCACCACGTCGGCGAGTTCATCGCCCTGTGGGAGATCGCCACCGCCTACGCCGGGCTGATGCTCAACATCGACGCCTACGACCAGCCCGCCGTCGAGACCGGCAAGAAGGCCACCTTCGGCCTGATGGGCCGGGACGGTTACCAGGACTGGCTCAGGAAGGTCGACGAGATCCTCAGCCCCACCCCGCACACCGTCTGAGCCGCACGCCGGATCTCAGAACGCGAACAACGCGTCGAGCACTTCGGTGATGATGCCCTTCTTCGCCGCGTCGCGCACCTGGCCCTCGTGGTGCGAGGCGATGTTCAGACCGGCCATCTGCGAGGACAGCACCGTGTTCTGCCGGGTGATGTCCTCCTCCCGCACCACGCCGGAGAGCACGATCGTCTGGATCTCCGTGTCCTTGGCGATCCGTTTGCTCGCCTCGAGCACCAGCGTCCCGTTGGGCTTGACCTCCAGCACCGTGGCCGTGATCCGGGCGGAGAAGCGGTCCTTGCGCTCGTAGTCGCCCTCGCCCTCGAAGTTGCGTCGGGCGTTGAAGTCGATCAGGCTCAGGTTGCTCGTGTCGCCCTGCTGCAGGCGCAGCTCGAGCAGGCTCATCAGGTCGACGATCGAGTTGAGATTCGCCCGTGTCCGCGAGTCCTTCTCGGTCTCGAGGCTCTGCGAGCTGGTCTGCGTCGAGACCTCGTCGATGATGATCGTGATGATGTCGTGCTTCTGGAACACCCGCGGCTCGGGCTCGGGCACCCAGATCAGGCTGACCTGCGACGCCGCCATCGCCGGGCCCACGCCCGGCGCGTCCGACACGCCGTGGTCATGCACCAGGAAGAGGCTCTGCCCCCAGGCGCCGCCGCCCATGCCCAGGAACGCCGCCGCCGCCACCGTCCGCGCCAATCTGCTCATCTCGACTCCCCGGGGCGCTCGCCCCCGTCGTCCTCGATCATGACCGCGCGCCGCTCGCCCGCGGCCCGCGCAAAGAACCTCGCCCCGCCCGCCCCCGACCGGTCCTTGGGCTCCAGCTCGACCATCTGTCCCAGCGCCGCGTCCTGCCGCGCCCGGGCCCGCGAGGTCACGACCACCGAGCCGCGCACCGTCCGCACCGACACCTCCTCGCCACGCCGGATCACCAGCGCCGGCTCGAGGTCCGAGGAGCGCAGCACCAGACCGGCCGCCATGTCCCGGCGCAGCCGCTGGCCGATCGACGCCGCGGGATCGACCGCCGGATCACCCGGGTCCGTCCATACCAGCTGCGTGCGGACGTCCTGCGGATCGACCATGCCGCCCCGACGCACCGGGCGGGTCAGCACCGACGCGGGCGTGAGCACCTCAAGCCCGAACCGCACCGACTCGGTGAGCACGATCCGGTCCGCCTCGTACACGGTCACCCGGACCGCGGGACGCTCCGAGGTTCCGATCGGGTTGACCTCGACCGAACGCCCGTCGGTGGTCGTCGCCAGCAGGTCCGTGTCCCTGGCCTCGAAGGTGACGCGCACATCCTCGGCGTCCGCGTGCCGGGCCCGCGGCCCCGCCTAGAGGGGGTCCCGCAGCGTGACCATCCCGCCCGACGGCGG
>CAYNRF010000023.1:0-18906 GCA_964399525.1 uncultured Phycisphaeraceae bacterium
GGGCTGGGTTTCTTCTGCTACACGGTGGGCGCGTTCGTGGACACCGGGCCCGCCCCGGAGGTGCGCCTGCCCCCGGTGTGGTGGTGGGCGGGTCTGGGGCTTGGCGTCGTGGCGATGATCGGCGGCTACGCCTGCGGGGTCTGGTCGCGGCCGGTCCCCGGGACGATGCCCTCGCGGACGCAGGTCTGGCTCCGACGGCTCGGCCGGCTGCTCTGGGCCGCCGCCCTGCTGACCGCCGTGGTGCTGGTGGTGCGGACGCCGTTCTTCGACGGCTTCTTCGAGGCGCGGGCGGCGGACGGGTCCCCGACCTTCGGCAGCCGCGGCATGCTCTGGGCCGCGCTGACGCTGGCCCTGCTGACCCTGCCCGTGGTGATCGTCTCGACCGAGGAAGCCATCGCGGCGGTCCCGAACTCGATGCGCGAGGGCAGCTACGGCTGCGGGGCCAGCAAGTGGCAGACGCTGCGCCGGATCGTGATCCCCGGGGCCCTGCCGGGCATCCTGACGGGGGCCATCCTGGCCATGGCCCGCGGCGCGGGCGAGGTCGCCCCGCTCATGCTGGTCGGTGCGGTCAAGCTCAACCAGGATCTGGCGATCTCGACCGAGGCGCCGTTCCTCCACCTGGACCGCAGCTTCATGCACCTGGGCTTCCACATCTACGACCTGGGCTTCCAGAGCCCCGATTCCCAGGCGGCCCGGCCGCTCGTCTGGACCACGACGCTGCTGTTGCTGGTCATCGTGATCTCCCTGAACCTGGTCGCCATCGTGATCCGGGCTCGGCTCCGGGCACGCCTGAGCGGGCCGACGGTGTGACCCATGCCCTACGCTGGTACTGAAATGAGCGATCAACCGACACGCGGGCTGCGCCATGTTGCGTTCAACACCGAGCCGGACCGGGCCGAGCCGGTGGAATACCGCGTCATCGACGCCATCCGCCGCGGTGAGTCCGTCGAGCCCGCGGTCCATCCCGAACTGGCGTCCCGCCAGGCCGTCATCGAGATCGATGATTTCAACCTCTGGTACGGCCAGGCCAAGGCGATCCACAACGTCAGCATGAACATCCCCCGCGGCGAGGTGACGGCCCTGATCGGCCCGTCGGGCTGCGGCAAGTCCACCCTGCTGCGTTCGATCAACCGGATGAACGACCTGATCGGCGGCGTCAGGGTGGAAGGCCGGATGCTGCTCAACGGGTCGCCCATCTACGCCCCGGATGTGGACGTCATCGGCCTTCGCAAACGCCTGGGCATGGTCTTCCAGAAGCCCAACCCGTTCCCCATGTCGATCTTCGAGAACGTCGTCTATCCCCTGCGGATCGACGGGGAAGGCCGGCGTCGGGTGCTCGAGGAGGCGTGCGAACGCTCCCTGCGGGCCGCCGCGATCTGGGACGAGGTCAAGGACCGGCTCAAGCAGTCCGCGCTGGGGCTGTCGGGCGGCCAGCAGCAGCGGCTGTGCATCGCCCGCGCGATCGTCGCGGACCCGGAGGTGCTGCTGCTCGACGAGCCCTGCTCCGCCCTGGACCCCATCGCGACGCTGCGGATCGAGGAACTGATCACCCAGATCGCCGAGCGGTACACCGTGCTGATCGTCACGCACAACATGCAGCAGGCCGCCCGGGTGAGCAGGTACACGGCCTTCATGTACCTGGGCCGCCTGGTCGAGTACGGCCCGACCGCGGACATCTTCCAGGCGCCCGCTTTGCCCGAGACCGAGCAGTATGTGACGGGCCGCTTCGGTTGAACCCCGTCGGGGCCGTCCGCACCGTGGCCGCCGCCGACTGCTAGAACGACCGGTCTAGTCGGCCAGTCCGGCCCGGGTCCGGAACCGGCCGGAAATGCCGATCCGGGGCCGAAACCCGTCCTGCGGCGAGGGTTTCGATGGAGTTTGTCCGCCGAAGGTCGATAGTGAGGACTAGAGTTCGAACAAGGGCGTCGTGCCCTGTTTTCAGTCCCGATGAATCCCCGGGTTGGGCCCTGACCGGCCCTTTCCCAGGGTCGGCTGGGGAGTGTCATGAGCGCCGCGCCTCGACCCGTTGTGCCCGCCGTCAATCAGTGGAGCGCCGAGTACCTCGAGCAGCAGTACGGGCTGTTCCTGAGGGATCCTGAAGCGCTCCCCCCAGACATGCGGGCGTTTTTCCAGGGCTTCCAGCTCGCGCTGGCCGGCGACCTGCGGCTCTTCGGTCAGGCGGGGGGAACTTCCGCCGCGTCGGCCGTTTCGGCCTCGGCCGGTCTGGCGGGCGGCGGCCCGGCCGCGGACGCCGCGCCCATCCGCATCATGCCCACCGTCGGCCGCCCCGCGGGGCCGGGCACGCCCGGTGAGATCTGATCGGTTCGGTCCGCGACCAGGGCCACCTGTGCGCCCGCATCGACCCGTTCGGCCGCGAGCGGACGCGGCCGGCCTCGCTCGACCTCGAGTACCACAACATCACCGACCGCGAGCTGGCACGGATCGTCGACGGGACGGGCATGGGGCTGGGCGAGTCCGTCACGGTCCGCGAGCTGATCAACCACATCGAGTCGATGTACTGCGGCCCGATCGGCGTCGAGTTCATGCACGTGTCCGACATGGAGCAGCGCGCGTGGCTGATCGAGCGGTACGAGACCGCCGGCGGTCGGGTGCCGCTGGACAGCCGCGGGCGTGTCGAGATCCTCGAGCAGCTCACCAAGTCCGAGACCTTCGAGAAGTTCCTGCAGAAGCGCTATCCGGGCGACAAGCGGTTCAGCCTGGAAGGCGCCGAGGCGCTGATCCCGCTGCTTCACCGGCTGATCGTCGCCGCCGCCAATCTGGACGCCGAGGAGCTGGTGCTCGGCATGGCCCACCGCGGGCGTCTGAACGTGCTCAACAACGTGCTGGGCAAGACCTACGAGCAGATCTTCACCGAGTTTGAGGAGAACTGGACGGAGGGCTTCGCCGACGGCGGCGGGGACGTCAAGTACCACCGCGGCTACTCGGGCCTGCGCAAGCTCCCCGACGGCCGGATGATCCAGCTGGCGATGGCCAGCAACCCCTCGCACCTCGAGGCCGTCAACGGCATCGTCGAGGGGCGTTGCCGGGCCAAGCAGAGGCTCCGCGGCGACAAGCAGCGGACGCGCGTGATCCCCATCCTGATCCACGGCGACGCGGCCGTCGCGGGCCAGGGCGTGGTCCAGGAGACGCTCAACTACTCCCAGCTCGAGGGCTACACCACGGGCGGGACCGTCCACATCGTGGTCAACAACCAGATCGGCTTCACCACCCTGCCCGAGGACTCGCGCTCGAGCCGCTACTGCACCGACATCGGCAAGGCCATCGAGGCGCCGATCTTCCACGTCAACGGGGACGACCCCGAGGCGGTGGTGGCCGCCGCCCAGATGGCCATGGAGTTCCGCCAGAAGTTCCGGCGGGACGTGTTCATCGATCTGGTCTGCTTCCGCAAGTACGGGCACAACGAGCAGGACGAGGCCAGCTTCACGCAGCCGCTGATGGCCGCGACGATCCGCAACAAGCCGTCGGTGCTCGATGTCTACGCCGACAAGCTCCAGCGCGAGGGCGTCATCAACGAGGCGGACCGGCTGTCGATCCAGAGCCGCCTCGACGAAGCGCTCGAGAAGGCGCAGCAGGCGGCCAAGACCAAGCCCAACGACCCGACCATCGATCCCGGCAGCGCCCGCTGGAAGGGCATGACCCACTCGTTCAGCTTCGATCCGGTCGAGACATCGGTGTCGATCGACGCGATCCGCGAGGTGTCCGTGGCGCTCGGCCGCGTCCCCGAGGGATTCCGGCTGAATCCCAAGCTCAAAAAGCTCTTCCAGGACCGCGCCCAGCTGCCCGAGGCCGAGCTGATCAGCTACGCCGACGCCGAGCAGCTCGCCTTCGGCACGCTCCTGATCGAGGGCCACCCCATCCGTCTCAGCGGCCAGGACTGCCGGCGCGGCACCTTCAGCCATCGCCACGCGGTGGTCCGCGACTTCGAGACCGCCGAACCCTACACCCCGCTGAACAACATCCGCGAGGTCGGCGAGGACGGCACCGACCGGCCCATCGGCGAACCCGGATCCGACGGAAAGCCGCGCCAGGCGAAGTTCTGCGTGTACGACTCGCCGCTGTCCGAGTACGGCGTCATGGCCTTCGACTACGGCTACTCGCTCGCCGATCCGAAGATGCTGGTCTGCTGGGAAGCCCAGTTCGGCGACTTCGTCAACGGGGCGCAGGTGGTCATCGACCAGTTCGTGGCCTCCGCCGAGACCAAGTGGGAACGCTGGTCCGGCCTGGTGCTGCTGCTGCCCCACGGGTACGAGGGCGCCGGTCCCGAGCACTCCTCGGCCCGCCTGGAGCGCTTCCTCAAGCTCTGCGGCAACGACAACATGCAGGTGGTCTACCCGACCACCGGCGCCCAGTGCTTCCACATGTTCCGCCGCCAGCTCAAGCGCAACTTCCGCAAGCCGCTGGTGGTCATGACACCCAAGAGCATGCTCCGCGTGCCCACCAGCCCCGTGTCCGAACTGACCCACGGCGGCTTCCGCGAGTTCCTGGACGACCCGATGTTCGCCGGCAAGGCCGCGTCCAAGAAGAAGAACGTGAAGCGCGTGGTGCTCTGCTGCGGCAAGATCTACTGGGAGCTGGACGAACGCCGGCGTCTGCTCGGACGCGAGGACATCGCGATCGTCCGCATCGAGCAGATCTACCCGTTCCACCGGGAGATGCTGCGCGAGATCCTGGCGTCCTATCCCAAGAACGCGGAGCTGGTCTACGCCCAGGAGGAGCCGTACAACGCGGCGGCCTACCTGTTCGTGTCCAACAAGCTGGACACCGAGCTGGGCCTGCGCCGGCCCGAGTTCATCGGACGTCCGAGCAGCGGTTCTCCCGCCACGGGCTCCAAGATCCAGCACAAGCACGAGCAGGAAGCCATCATCAGCAAGGCGGTCGGGCCCAAGCCCGAGCAGAAACCCGAGCAGCGGCAGGTCGCCGCCGCCGGCGCGTAAGAGTCGGGCAATCGAGAGAACAGAGGCGGACCCATGGCCACCCAGATCGTCATCCCCAATGTCGGCGAATCCGTCACCTCCGGCGTGATCTCGTCGTGGTCGGTGCCGGACGGCGCCTTCGTCGAACGCGATCAGACCGTGCTGGAACTCGAGACCGACAAGGTCACCATGGAGGTCCCCGCCCCGGCCGCGGGCATCATCAAGCACGGCGCGGCCGAGGGCGACGAGGTCAACGTCGGCGCTGTCGTCGGCACCATCGATGAGTCCGCCTCCAAGCCCGCCGGCGCCGCCGCGTCGGCCGCCAAGAGCGAGGGCGGCACCGCCGTCGCGGCCCCCCCGCCCCCCAAGGCGGAGAGCAAGGCGGAAACCAAGACCGAATCCAGGCCCGCGGCGTCATCTTCCGCCCCGGCCCCCAGCCCGGCGCCCGCCGCGCACACCCCGTCCGGTGATCACAAGGCCACGCCCCTGGCCCGCAAGCTGGCCGAGGACAACAGGGTCGATCTCGGTTCGATCTCCGGCACCGGCGCGGGCGGTCGCATCCGCGAGCAGGACGTGCTGGCCTACATCCAGACCCACCAGAACGGCCATGCCTCCCCGGCCGCATCCGCCCCGGCGGGCAAGCCGGGGGCGTCCGGCCCCGTGCCCGGATCCCGCGGCGTGCGGCGCGAGAAGATGACCCCGCTCCGCCAGCGCATCGCCTCGCGCCTGGTCGAGGCCCAGCAGACCGCCGCCATGCTGACCACCTTCAACGAGGTGGACATGGGCGCGGTCATGGCGCTGCGCAAGCAGTTCAAGGACGACTTCGAGAAGAAGCACGGCATCGGCCTGGGCTTCATGTCCTTCTTCGTCAAGGCCGCGGCGCAGGCGCTCGAGAAGTTCCCCCTGATCAACGCCTACATCACCGCCGGTGAGGACGGCAAGCCCGCCATCGAGCACCACGATTACAAGGACATCGCCATCGCCGTCGCCGGGCCCAAGGGCCTGGTGGTCCCGGTGCTGCGCAACTGCGAGACCATGACCTTCGCCGAGATCGAGTCGGGCATCAAGGACTTCGGCACCCGCGCCAAGGCCGGCACGCTGGAACTGTCCGAGATGACCGGCGGCACCTTCACCATCACCAACGGCGGCGTCTTCGGCAGCCTGATGTCCACCCCCATCCTCAACCCGCCCCAGTCGGCCATCCTCGGCATGCACGGCATCAAGAACCGCCCGGTCGAGTACCCCGAGAAGTCCGGCCAGATCGCCCTGCGCCCCATGATGTACCTGGCCCTCAGCTACGACCACCGCATCGTGGACGGGGCGGAAGCCGTGCAGTTCCTGGTGTCGATCAAGAACGCGATCGAGGATCCGACCAGGCTGATGCTGGATCTGTGATCCGATATCCCGTACTCCGGCTCGTCGCTCTCGGAGCGGTCATCCTGCTCGCGGCGAACGTCTTCGCGGTGTTTGCGCCGCTGTTCTTTGCGTTCGGTTCGCTCGAAGCCCGCGTCCATACCCGCACGGTTCGCTTTGTGCGATGGCGGGGACGACTCTCTGCGGTCTTTATGGTGTTTGTTCCGCTCGCGTTGTTCGTCGCCATCGCGAACGCAGCGGCTCTCGGCGTGTCCGCCGCGCGAGATGGCCTGCTCGCCGCCCTCGGCATGCTCGGGTTCCAGGCCATCTGCACCCTCGGAGAGGTGGGAGTTCTCTGGACCGGCGCTCGACTCGGCAAGATCGACAGGTCGGTGGCCTCGCAGTATGCATCTGAGCGCAGGCGTTGGTGGCAGGCCGTGGTTCTGCCCGGACGCGCGATCGTTCTGCGTTTGACGCTGCCGTTCGTCTACCAGAGGGTGCGGGCTCGTGGCGATCCATCCGCCCGTGCTTGAACGTCACGCGGGCTGCAGTGCGTCGAGCATCCCCTCGCACGCCCCCCTGAGCATCTCGTACACCTTATCAAACCCGTCCGCCCCGCCGTAGTAGGGGTCCGGCACCTCGCGCATCGGCGGGCTGGGGTGGAAATCGAGCATCAGCCGGAGTTTCTCGGCGGGCACGCCGTGGCCCAGCAGGTCGCGGTGGTTCTGCTGGTCCATCGGGATCAGCCAGCGGAAGTCGACCGGGTCGCGGCGCGGGTCGAACCTGCGGGCGATCGAGGGCAGTTCGATGCCGTGCTTGGCCGCCACCGCGATCGAGCGCGGGTCCGCCCGCTCGCCAGCGTGCCAGCCGCCCGTCCCGCAGGAGTCCACGCGGAACCGCTCCAGCACGCCGCGCTGGCGGGCCAGGTGGATGAAGATGCCCTCCGCCAGCGGGCTGCGGCAGATGTTGCCCAGGCAGACGAACAGCACGCCGACCGGCTCGGGCCCGTCAGCCATGAGCGGCCCCGATGGGTTGCGCGGCGTCCGGCGTGCGTCCGGCCAGGATGGCGTCCAGCGTCTCGAGTACGGGAGCGGCGGTGCCGGGGGTGCTCTTCAGGCCGGCCCTGCCCCGGTGGCTCAGGCGGACCACGCGGCAGCCCCGCGCCCACGCGGCGGCTTCGAGTACCACGCTGGCGCCCGTCCCCGGATCTTCGGGCATCACCACCATGTCGACCCCGCCCAGCAGCGTCGGCAACGCGGCTTCGGTCACGAGCAGCCGGTACCGCCGCACCAGCCCCTCGATATGCCTCCGCGCGGCGGGCGCGTTCTGGCTCATCGAGGGAATCAGGCCGCAGACCGGGTAGCCGTTCGTGTGCAGCACGCTGAGCAGGAACGCCAGGCCGCGTGCGTCGGTGGCCGAGGGGCGATCGGTCAGGGCGGTGATCAGGACCGCATCGTCGCCGACACGTTCACGCAGCGACGCGGCCGCGTCGGTGGGCCCGACCGGCGTGGCCCGGATCGCATCGACCCAGGCGTTGGCCCGCACCGGCGCGGCCCCGCGTCGCCGCCACGCCGCCGCGTCGTGCTCGGTCAGCGTCGTGATGCGGGCGAAGTGTCTGGCCAGACCGTGGCAGCGGTCCGGATCGGTCGAGATCAGGTGCACCTCGTCGGCCGCCCGGCGCACGAGCGGGGCCAGCTCGTCCGACCAGCAGATCAGCCGGGGCAGACCACGCGTGCGGGCGAGCAGCGCCGGGCGCCCGAGGCGCGGGCGGCCGAGCGGCAGGGCGATCGTCCGGTCGCACGCGAGGCCGCAGGCCGCGGCCGTCCGGTCCGATCCTTCCGGGCCGACGACCACCACCGGCCCGGGCGGCACCCGTTCCTCGCGCAGCGCGGAGGCGAGCAGCAGCAGCGGGGAGAGCCTGCCCGGATCATCCACCATGATCCGGTCGGTCGCGGGCGCGGCGACGACGTGCACCGTGTCGGGCCTCGCGGTCGGCGGCGGGGGCGGGCGCGTGGGGTCGGTCATCAGCGTCGCGTCGCGGAGTCGGTGATCTCGTGCTTGTAGAACAGCTGGGCGAGCGCCAGCCCGGCCTTCTCCGCCAGCGCCGTCTCGGTCTGGAGGCGGTTGTTCTGCTCCAGCGCGGTCGTGCCGGGCCGCTGGGGGAGGCGGACCTCGACCAGGTAGCCGGACTCCGCGGCGGGCCAGACCCGGGCTCCCTGGGCCACGTCGATGATCTTGACGCGCATCGAGGTGCTCGGCACGAAGGTGTTGCCCTCGTTGGCCATCGAGAAGTTGGTCACGACGGCGTAGATCACCACGTCCGCGCCGACGGCCCGGCCCAGCTCGGTGATGCTCATGCGGTCCCCGTGCCGTTCCTTCGTGGCCGCCGCGAGGATCGTGCGTGAATCGAGCACATCGAGCACGACTTTCTTCTCCAGCAGCGTCTGGGAGGCCACGTCGGCCATGGTGTACCGCAGCCGGCGCTGCGCGATCTTGCTGGAGGGGTCGTCGATGAAGTACACGACGGTCTGGTTCTCGTCGAGCGTGTGCACCGCCTCCACGTTGCCCGGCCCGTGGATGGCGTAGGCGATCGGGGCGACGACGTTGCAGCCCGCGGCCGCGCCCAGCCCGGCCAGGGCGGCCGCGGCGACGAGCAGGCGGACAAGCGGGGCGGAACGGTTCGGCATGCTTCAACTCCGTGTCGCAGGTCGGGGGCGGGGGCGTTGGGCACCGGATGCGGCGTCGGGTCGCGGGGTGCGGGCGCGGGCGTGAGGAAGGGGGGCGGCCGGGTGGCGGTTCGTCAATACGGGATGGAGTTCGACTCTTCGTGTTCGTAGAACAGCCACGCCACCCGGTTGACCAGGCGGTTGGAAAGCTCGCTGGTGACCGCGGCCTCGGGGATGTCGGTCCGCAGGAAGCCCTTGGAGTCGGGGAAGGTGATGCGGATGGACTTCTCGAACACCGGGTCGTCGGGCATGGCCGAGTCGGTCTCGAACACCTGCACCAGCGCCGTCGTCACGCCGTCCCACAGGTACTGGTTCCCCGGCTCGTGCAGGCTGTAGTCGATGATCTCCACGACCACGAGCCGTTCGACGCCGAGCATCTCGCCGACTTCGCCACGCGTCATGGCCGGCCATTGCGGGGCGTTGTACAGCACGGTCAGCAGGTCCCCGCTGGGGATGGCGTAGGAGGGATTCGCGTTGGCGATCAGGCGATCATTGATCCGCTGGATCATCCGCGCGGTCAGGCCCGGATGGTCCGATTCGATCATGCGGCTGCCCGTCACGACCACGGCGAAGGATTTGCCGCTGATCCCGGTGTACTCGGCGGGGATGGTGCTCTTGCCGGTGCGGTGGTACGACTCGGCCATGCCGCCGATCGCCGCGGGGATGATGCACCCCGGGGCGGACAGCACGCCGAGCGTGCCGATCAGGGCAAGGGCGATGGAGCGGGCTCGGTGGCGCAGGCGTGTCATGCTCGTGTCCTCTCTCGGCGGTGGGGCGTTCCCGCCCTCCGCCGGACGCCCCGGTGTCGGGGTGCGTGCGGCCCGGGCCCCAGCCCGTCAGAAGCCATTCCAACTGAAGATCTTATAGACCCAGGCGGCCAGGAGTCCGCCCACGATCAGGGCAATCGTGCGGGGCCGCAGCAGCCAGTCCGTCAGCGCCCCGATCCGGCTGCCGGTGATCGCCGCGTGGGCCGCCAGCCAGAACGCCGTCGCGGTGGCCAGCCCCAGCACGGCGCCCGCCGGCTGGGTGACAAACGCGGCCACCCACCGGCCCTCGCCCGCATGGGAGAACGACGTCGTCATCCCGCAGGTCAGGCACGGCCTGTCGAACCAGACCGCCCATGAACAGGGGGGTAATCCCATCTGAGTATGAGTTCCGTGGCCACGCTCGGAGGGGTTGAGCCAGGCCGCGATCGTCAGGACCGCCAGACAGGCGCAGGCGACTAGCGCGGCTCCCAGTCGCTCTCCCGTCCCGGCCCGCAGCGGGGTGGTCCGCTCGGGTCTGATGGGAAGAGCGCTCGACATGGGTACGGGGTTGTACGCGGGTGGCGGAAGATCGGATCCGCGGAAACGCCTGTCCGGACCCCGAGGCAACGGATCAGTCGAACTTGAACACGCCCTTGCGATATCCGTACAGGTAGGCCACGACCGTGGTCAGCAGGAAAAAGAGGATGCGGCCGAGCCACACGAGGCTTTCGTCCGAGCGGGGATCGAGCTGCGTGAACGTCGCGGCCCAGGGGTACAGGAAGATGACCTCGACGTCGAACACCAGGAAGACCATCGCGATCAGGTAGAACCGCACGTTGAACCGCTTGCGGGCGGTGCCGACCGGGGTCATGCCGGACTCGTAGGTCTCGCCCTTGCGGGCGCCCAGCCGCTTGGGCCCGAGCACGAACGACCCGACGATGTTGAGCACCGCGAAGCCGATCGCCGCGAGGATCATGATGAAGATGGGCAGATACGGGCCGGGGTCGGCGTAGGCCAGGGTCGTCATCGCGGTTTCTCAGGCTGGTGGCCGGCGGGGCCGGCGTCGGTGACGTCCATCCGTGGACAGGGCGTCATGATAGCGAGGGCATGCCCGGAGGGCACGCCGCGGGCCGAGGATGGGGCCGGTTCCTGCCGGGTGGTCGAATCGCTGGGGCATCTCCCACTGCGGCCCGGGCGGGAGGCCCGGGCGGTGGGGGGGGTGAAGAGGGGGACTGCCGGATTGGCAGGCGTGCCCGCGAGATCGACGCATGGCGGCAGCCGACAGAGGGAGGCCGGGCCGCGAGGGGCCCGGCCGTGCCCGTTCGGCTTGGCACCGTGGTTGCCTTTCTCTGGGACCCGTCGGTCCGTCCGGGCCCGGGTCCGGCCGTTCAACGACCGCGGGCGGGACGCCCGCTTCCAGGAGACACATCCCCATGGCATCCAAAGAACTGACTTTCGATCTCGAGGCCCGGCAGGCCCTGCTCGCCGGGGTGGAGAAGCTCGCCTCGGCTGTGAAAGCCACCCTCGGCCCCCGCGGACGCAACGCCGTGATCGACAAGTCCTGGGGCGGCCCGACCGTCACGAAGGACGGGGTCACGGTCGCCGAGGAGGTCGAGCTGTCCGACAAGGCAGAGAACATGGGCGCCCGCCTGGTCAAGGAGGCCTCGAGCAAGACCTCCGACGTCGCCGGTGACGGCACCACCACCGCGACCGTCCTGGCCGAGGCCCTGTTCAAGGAAGGCCTGCGCTACATCGCCGCCGGCGTGGACGCCAACGGCCTGGTCCGCGGCATGAAGAAGGGCATCGAGATCGCCTGCGGCTCCATCGACTCGATGGCCAAGCCCGTCAACGGCAAGAAGGACATCCAGTCCGTCGCCACCATCTCGGCCAACAACGACCCCGAGACCGGCAAGATCATGGCCGACGCCTTCGAGCGTGTCGGCAAGGACGGCGTCATCACCGTCGAAGAGGGCAAGGGCCTGGAGACCGAGGTCACCGTCGTCGAGGGCATGCAGTTCGACCGCGGCTACCTGTCGCCGAACTTCGTCACCGATGTCGACGAGATGACCGTCAAGTTCGACAAGGCCCTCGTGCTGGTCCACGAGGACAAGATCGACAGCATCGCCAAGCTGGTCCCGCTGCTCGAGAAGGTCATGGGCGCCAAGAAGCCCCTGCTGATCATCGCCGAGGACATCACCGGCGAGGCCCTGTCCACCCTGGTCATCAACAAGCTCCGCGGCACCCTGCAGGTCGCGGCCGTCAAGGCCCCCGGCTACGGCGACCGCCGCAAGGCCATGCTCCAGGACATCGCCACCCTGACCGGCGGAACCGCCTTCATGAAGGACCTGGGCGTCGAGCTCGACAAGGTCGAACTCAAGCAGCTCGGCCTGGCCAAGAAGATCGAAATCACCGCCGACAACACCACGATCATCGAGGGCGCCGGCGACACCAAGGACATCCAGGCCCGCATCGAGCAGATCCGTCGCGAGATCGAGACCTCGACCTCCGACTACGACCGTGAGAAGCTCCAGGAGCGCCTGGCCAAGCTGGCCGGCGGCGTCGCCCAGATCAGCGTCGGCGCCGGCTCCGAGGCCGAGCTCAAGGAAAAGAAGGCCCGCGTCGAGGACGCCCTGCACGCGACCCGTGCGGCCGTGGCCGAGGGCATCCTGGCCGGCGGCGGCGTGTCCTTCATCCGCGCCCGCAAGGCCATCGAGAAGAACAAGGAGTGGAACGCGGTGTTCGGCAAGGACACCGAGGTCACCTCGCACGACATCGGCCAGGTCAAGTACGACTTCGCCGCCGGCCTCAACGTGGTCTACAAGGCGCTGGCCGTGCCGACCATGACCATCGCCGACAACGCCGGGGCCAAGGGCTCGGTGGTCGTGGCCAAGATCGAGGCCAACGACAGCGACTCGTTCGGCTACAACGCCCTGACCGACACCTACGAGGATCTGCTCAAGGCCGGCGTGATCACCCCCGCCAAGGTCGACCGCAGCGCCCTGCAGAACGCCGGCTCCGTGGCCGCCGTGCTGCTGGCCGCGGACTGCATCGTCACCGAGAAGCCCGAGCCCAAGTCCGCGGCCCCCGCGGGCGGCGGCGGCGGGATGGGCGGCATGGGCGGTATGGGTGGCATGGGCGGCATGCCGGGCATGGGCGGCATGGGCTTCTGATCGGATCGAACACACACAGCAACTTCCACGCATCACGCGTGATCGGAGAACTCACCAATGGCAGTCAAGCCTCTCGAAGACCGCATCCTCGTCAAGCCCATCGAAGCGGCCAAGCAGACCGCGTCCGGGCTCTACCTCCCCGAGTCCAGCACCGAGAAGCCCATCCAGGGCAAGGTCGTGGCCGTCGGCCCCGGCAAACGCCTGGACAACGGCACCATCGCGTCGCTCTCCGTCAAGAAGGGCGACACCGTGGTCTACGGCAAGTACGCCGGGACCGAAGTCGAGATCGAGGGCGTCGACCACCTGATCCTCCGCGAGACCGAGATCCTCGGCGTCGTGGGCTAAACCGAACGCGGAAGGAAACACACCAATGGCAAGCAAGCAGATCATGTTCGAGGACAAAGCGCTCCTCGCGATGAAGCGGGGCGTCGACAAGCTCGCCGACGCCGTCAAGTGCACCATGGGCCCCGCCGGGCGCCACGTGGTCATCGAGAAGTCCTTCGGCGGCCCGCACGTCACCAAGGACGGCGTGACCGTGGCCAAGGAGATCGAACTGCCCGAGCGGTTCGAGTCCATGGGCGCCAAGATGGTCTACCAGGTCGCCAAGAAGACCGCCGACAAGGCGGGCGACGGCACCACCTCGGCCACCGTGCTGGCCCAGGCCATCTTCACCGAGGGCCTCAAGGTCGTGGCCGCCGGCGCCAACCCGGTCCACATCCAGCGCGGCATCAACGCCGCGGCCCAGGTCGTGTCGGAGACCATCGACAAAATGGCCGTACCCTGCAAGGGCAAGGCCGACTACAAGAAGGTCGCCACCGTCAGCGCCAACCACGACGAGAACATCGGCGAGCTGATCGCCGAGGCCATCTCCAGGGTCGGCGCCGAGGGCGTGGTCGAGGTCGAGGACGGCAAGTCCAACGAGACCACCCTGGAGTACGTCGAGGGCATGCAGTTCGACAAGGGCTACCTCTCGCCCTACTTCATGACCGACCCCAAGACCGGCGAGTGCGTGCTCGAGGACGCCCTGATCCTCATCCACGAGAAGAAAATCGCCAACCTGACCGACTTCCTCCCCCTGCTCAACCGCACCGCCACCTCCGGCAAGCCCCTGCTGATCATCGCCGAGGACGTCGAGAACGAGGCCCTGGCCGCCCTGGTGGTCAACCGCCTCCGCGGCACGCTGAACATCGCGGCCGTCAAGGCCCCGGGCTTCGGCGACCGTCGCAAGGCCATGCTGCAGGACATCGCGATCCTGACCGGCGGCACCTACTTCTCCGAGGACCTGGGCCGCACGCTCGAGTCGATCGAGCTCAAGGAGCTCGGCAGCGCCAAGAAGATCGTGATCAACAAGGACTCGACCACGATCATCCAGGGCGCCGGCAAGAAGAAGGACATCGAGGCCCGCGCCGCCCAGATCAAGGCCCAGCACGACAAGTCCACCAGCGACTACGACCGCGAGAAGCTGATGGAGCGCCACGCCAAGCTCACCGGCGGCGTGGCCATCATCAGCGTCGGCGGCGCGACCGAGCAGGCCATGAAGGCCACCAAGGACCTCGTCGACGACGCCCTGCACGCCACCCGTGCGGCCGCCAAGGAGGGCTTCGTGCCCGGCGGCGGCGTGGCCCTGCTCCGCTGCATCGCCGCCGTCGAGGCGGCCGGCAAGAAGGCCAAGGGCGACGAGCGCTTCGGCTTCGAGATCCTGGCCCGCGCCCTCTCGGCCCCGGCCTACCAGATCGCGGCCAACGCCGGCTATGACGGCGACCTGGCCGTCGAGACGGTGCTGGAAGAGTCCGGCGCGGTCGGCCTCAACGCCGCCACCGGCGAGTACGTCGACCTGGTCAAGGAAGGCATCATCGACCCGGCGCTGGTCGCCAAGAGCGCGGTGGTCAACGCCGCCTCCGTGGCCGGCCTGATGCTGACCACCGATGTCATGCTGACCGAACTGAAGGAAGACACCGAGCCCGTCGCGGGCGCGGTGAGCTGACAGACACGCCGCGACCGGAAGGGAGCGGACGCACCAACACCGGGGCCCTCGACGGAAACGCAGGGGGCCCCGATTCATGCCCACCACCCGCGACTACTACGAGATCCTCGGCCTCGAACGCTCCGCCAGCGCCGACGACATCAAGCGCGCCTACCGGCGCCTGGCGATGAAGCACCACCCCGACCGCAACCCCGACGACAAGGAGGCCGAGGTCAAGTTCAAGGAGGCCGCCGAGGCCTACGAGGTGCTCTCCGACGCCGAGAAGAAGAAGATCTACGACCAGTACGGCCACGAGGGCCTCCGCGGGCGCGGCGCCGCCGGGCACGACTTCAGCCGCATGAATGTCGACGACATCTTCTCGATGTTCAACGACATCTTCGGGGGTGGTGGCCAAGGGTTTGGCGGGCCCGGCGGACGAGCGCAAGCCCGCGGCCCCGCCCGCGGCTACGACCTCGAGACCGAGGTCACCCTCGACCTCAACGACGTGCTCACCGGCTGCACCCGCGACGTCGAGTTCACCCGCATGGACGTCTGCGACACCTGCTCGGGCAGCGGCGCCAAACCGGGCACCAAGCCCGAGACCTGCGCCACCTGCGCCGGCCAGGGCAAGGTCCAGCAGGCCGGCCTCGGCGGCATGTTCCGCATGGTCACCGCCTGCCCCACCTGCCGCGGACGCGGGACGCTCATCAAGGAACGCTGCACCAACTGCCACGGCAAGGGCCGCGTCGGACGCACCCGCAAGCTCAGCGTCAAGATCCCCGCGGGCATCCACGACGGCCAGGCCGTCCGCGTGCCCGGCGAGGGCGAGCCCCCCGCCCCGGACCGCTCGCCCACCGGCGAGGGCGTCCGCGGCGACCTGCACGTGGTCGTCCGCGTCCGCAACCACGACCTCTTCCAGCGCGACGGCGACCACCTGCTGATGGAGATGCCCATCTCCTTCACCCAGGCCACCCTGGGCGCGTCGGTCGAGGTCCCCACGCTCGACGGCAAGCGCACGCTGGAGATCAGGAAGGGCACGCAATACGGCGACCTCTTCCGCCTGCAGGGCGCGGGCCTGCCGAACCTGCGCAGCGGCCAGCGGGGCGATCTGGTCGTGGTCGTCAAGATCGAGACGCCCAAGAAACTCAGCGCCAAGCAGGAGCAGCTGCTCCGCGAGTACGCCGCGACCGAGGACAAGCACGTGAACCCCGAATCCGCGGGGTTCTGGAAGAAGATCACCGACCGTCTGGGGGGCTGATTCCCCGAGGAGCGTCGGGCCGAGTTTCACTCGGCCATCCGGTTTCGCAGGGCTTGAGTCTGTCCTCGCGATCCCGGCCGCAGATGAAATGAGTTGACCATGGCAAGCGACACCGAACACAACCAGGCCCGCCCCGAGACGCCCGAGGCAGATACCGCGGGCGCGCAGACCGATCAGGACGCCGCCGCCCGGTTCGAGACCATCCGCCAGCTCGCCTCGGCGGGGGATCTGGAGTACCCGCCCGAGGCCGACGAGATCGTCGGCGCCCTGCTGGACACCATGGCCCAGCGGGACGAGCAGCAGAACCGCCTGCTGCGGGCCGTGGCCGATCACCAGAACTACCAGCGACGGGCCGTGAACAACGAGCGTGAGGCCCGCGAGCTGGCCGTCCGCGGCGTGGTCACCTCGCTCATCCCCCTGATCGACCAGTTCGAGATGGCCCTGATGCAGGACCCCGCCAAGGTTTCCGCCGAGACCATCGCGATGGGCGTGCGCATGATCCGCGACGAGTTCCTGCGGGTGCTGGGCAACTACGGCGTCGCCCCGATCGCGCCGAAGGTGGGCGACGAGTTCAACCCCGGCGACCACGAGGCCATGATGCAGCAGCCCGCCGAGGGCGTCGCCCCCGGCAACATCTCGATGGTCATGAGCACCGGCTACAAGCTCGGCGAGCGGGTCGTTCGACCCGCCAAGGTCGGGGTCGCTCCCGCGGCGGAGGAGAACGCCTGATGCCCACCTACGAGTACCGCTGCAAGGCCTGCGGCCACGAGTTCGAGGAGTTCCAGTCCATCACGGCCCCTGTCCTGAAGAAGTGCCCGAGCTGCGCCAAGGCCAGGCTCGAACGCCTGATCGGCACCGGCTCGGCGGTGATGTTCAAGGGCGGCGGCTTCTACGAGACCGACTACCGCAGCGAGTCCTACAAGAAGGCCGCCAAGGCTGACGCGGAAGCCGCCAAGCCCAAGTCCGAGCCGTCGGACTCGGGCGCCAAGTCCGACACGAAGTCGGACGCCAAGCCCGCGAAGGCCGACACCAAGTCGCAAAGCAAGCCCAAGGCCGATCCCAAGCCCGCCAAGCCGGCCAGGAAGGACGCCTGACATGCCCATCCTCGGCCACGGCATCGACCTGACCGAGGTCGACCGCATCGACGAGATGCTGGCCGAGCACGGGGACCGCTTCGTCCAGCGCTGCTTCACGCCCCGCGAGATCGCCGACGCCGGTGATGGCCCGCGCCGCGTCGAGCACCTGGCCGCCCGCTTCGCCGCCAAGGAGGCCGCCCTCAAGGCCCTGGGCACCGGCTGGGCCCAGGGCGTCGGCTGGACCGACGTCGCGGTGCACCGGGCCGAGTCCGGCAAGCCCGAACTGGTCGTCACCGGCAGGGCGGCCGCCGTGGCCGCCGAACGCGGCATCACACGCTGGCACGTCTCCCTGACCCACACCAAGGACCACGCGGTCGCCTCGGTCATCGCGGAGGGATAGCCTCCCGCCCATGGCCCTGCCGACCGTCCTGATGACCGACGTGATCCGCTCCTCCCGCCAGGGCAACGCCCACGGCGGGGCCTACCTGATCAACCTCGAATCCGGCGCCTTCCGCAAGGTGCTCGACTGGAACCGCGTCGACATCGACTGGGAAGGCCGCGGCATGGGCCGGGGCCTGCGCGGCATCGCATTCCTCGGCGAGGAGATCTGGATCGCGGCGTCGGACGAGCTGTTCGTCTTCAGCAAGTCCTTCGAGGTCCTCCGCTCCTACCGCTGCCCCGGCCTGCACCACTGCCATGAGATCTCAAAGGATGATCGCGGCCGCATCTGGCTGACGTCGACGAGTTTCGACGCCCTGCTCCGCTTCGACCCGGGGTCCGAGCGCTTCGATCTGGGCTGGCACATCGCCCCGGTGTCCCGCCGGGTGCAGGGCCGCGTGGTGCACGCCCTGGCCGCCCGCGCCTTCGACCCCGACGACGCCCACGCCCTGCCCCCGAAGCAGGACCGCCTGCACATCAACCAGGCGTGGTGGATGCCGCCCAAGCCCGGCCAGACGCCCGATGGGCAGGTCCTCTTCAGCGGCCTGCGGTTCATGGCCGCCTGCGTCCTCGACCCCGCGACCGGCGAGATCCGCCCACACGCCGTCGTTCCCGAGATGACCCACAACTGCCAGCCCCACCACGGACGCATGCTCTTCAACTCCACCGGCGACGACGCCGTGGTGATCGCCGGCGTCAAGGGACCGGTGATCCTGCGGATGCCCATCCCCAGGGTCGAACCCGTCCCGTCCGCGGATGCCGTCCCGGGCGACTTCGCCCGCACGGGCTTCGCCCGCGGGCTGTGCGTGCACGAGCCTGCCTGGGGCGGTGGGGGCGGTGGGGGGGTGGTCATCGCCGGTCACTCGCCCGGTTCGGTCACGGCCTTCGACCTGCGGACCGGCAAGGCCCTGCGCACGGTCACCGTCGAGCCGGACGTCCGCAACGCCCCGCACGGCCTGGCCGTCTGGCCCTTCGCGGACGCGCCGGTCTGAGTTCGGGTACGCTTGGCCCAAGAACAGGAGGTTCCCCTTGCTCGGCTGGCGTGCGCTCCGATCCATGCTCCGCAACTTCACCCGGGTGATGCTCGCCGACGACCGGCGGACCTATCGCGGGATCGATCTGCTGGTCATCGCCCTGCACACGGCCGACCTGGTGGACGGCAGGTCCTCGACGCCCCGCGTGGCGGTGATGCTGCCCACCTCGGGCGCGTTCGCGGGCGTGGCGTCGGGTGTGTGGTTCGCC
>CAYNRF010000023.1:18916-24855 GCA_964399525.1 uncultured Phycisphaeraceae bacterium
CACGGTGGTCCCGCTGAACTACCTGCTCAAGCCGGAGGAACTCCAGTACGTCATCGACGACTGCGGCACCGACCTGCTGATCGCCAGCCGCCAGCTCTGCGAGACGCTCAAGCTCGAGCCGAAGTGCAAGAACATCGTGTATCTGGAGGACGTGAACTTCAAGGCCCTGCCCACGCCGCGCTGGCCCAAGCTGGCCAATCCCGAAGACCTTGCGGTGGTGCTCTACACCTCCGGCACCAGCGGGCGTCCCAAGGGCGTGATGCTGACCCACGACAACCTGGCGTCCAACGTGCGGCAGATGCGTCGCCACGTCCACTTCACGCGCGAGGAGATTTTCCTGGGCGTGCTGCCGCAGTTCCACAGCTTCGGCCTGACCGCCCTGACGCACGTGCCCTTCTTCTCCGGCGCGCGCGGCATCTTCAACGCCCGCTTCACCCCCAAGAAGATCGTCGAAGCCTTCCGCGAACACCGGCCCACGGTGTTCATGGGCATCCCCTCGATGTACAACGCCCTGCTGACCGTCAAGGACGCCACCGCGGACGACTTCAAGTCCCTGCGGATCGCGGTCTCCGGCGGGGAGCCCCTGCCCAGGCCGGTGGCCGAACAGTTCCGTCAGCGCTTCGGCGTGGACATCTGCGAGGGTTTCGGCATGACCGAGTGCTCGCCCGTGACCCACGTCCGCCTGCCCGAGGACGACGCGCCCGGCTCGGTCGGGCGTCCCCTGCCCGACGTGCGGCAGCGCATCGTGGACCCCGCAACGGGGCGCGACCTGCCGCCGGGCGTCGACGGCGAGCTGCGTCTGGCCGGGCCCAACATCATGCGGGGCTATCTGAACCTGCCCGAGGAGACGGCCGCGAGTTTCGACGAGCGTGGTTTCCTGCGGACCGGCGACATGGCCCGCATCGACGAGCGGGGCTTCCTCTGGATCACCGGACGCATCAAGGAGATGATCATCGTCGGCGGCGAGAACGTCTTCCCCCGCGAGGTGGAGGAGGTGCTCGACGCGCATCCGGATGTCTTCGCCACCGGCGTGGTGGGGGAGCGCGACGACATGCGCGGCGAGACCGTCGTGGCCTTTGTCGAACCCGAGGAAGGCAGGACCCCCGACCCCGAGGCGCTCCGCGCCTGGTGCCGCGACCGGCTTGCCGGCTACAAGGTGCCGCGGCGGGTCATCGTGGTCGACGCCCTGCCGCGCAATCCCACCGGCAAGATCATGCGCCGGGCGCTGGCCGAACGCATCCGCGCCGAGCAGGCGGCCGCCAAGGCCTAAAGTCCCGTCCCCGTCACGGATCCGTTCCCCTCACCCCTCGCACGCACGCCGGAGGCCTCCCAGTGGAGCTGTACATCGACACCGCCAACCTCGACGAGATCAAGCAGGCCCACGACCTCGGCGTGCTCGACGGCGTCACCACCAACCCCTCGCTGATCGCCAAGGAGGGCATCGACTACGGCAAGCGTCTGGCCGAGATCTGCGCCATCGTCTCCGGCCCTGTGTCCGCCGAGGTCATCGCGCTGGAAGCCAAGGCCATGATCGCCGAAGGCAAGGACCGCGCGCAGATCGCCGACAACATCGTGGTCAAGCTGCCCTGCACCGTCGACGGCCTCAAGGCCTGCAAGGCGCTCAGCGACGAGGGCATCCGCACCAACATGACCCTGTGCTTCCAGCCGCTGCAGGCCATGATGGTGGCCAAGGCCGGGGCGTTCCTGGTCTCGCCCTTCATCGGGCGGCTCGATGACATTGGCGAGGACGGCATGGACCTGATCCAGCGCACCCGCCAGATCTACGACAACTACCACTATCCGACCAAGATCCTCGCCGCGTCCATCCGCCACCCCAAGCACATGCTCGACTGCGCTCTGGCCGGGGCCGACGTCGCCACGGTGCCCCTCTCGGTCATCAAGCAGCTCATGGGCCACCCGCTGACCGACAGCGGCATCGAGAAGTTCCTCAAGGACTACCACAAGGCCTTCGGTCAATAAGCCGCGATCGAAGGGATCGGGCTGTTTTCTTCCTTACCTCGCCCTCACCCCTCCAGCTCAAACACAAACTCCACCTCCACCGGCGCGTTCAGCGGCAGGGCCGCCACGCCCACGGCCGCCCGGGCGTGGCGTCCGGCCTCGCCGAAGACCTCGACCAGCAGGTCGCTGGCCCCGTTGGCGATGCCGGGCTGTCCGCCGAAGCCGGGGTCCGAGGCGACGAACACCCCGACCTTGACCACGCCCCGCACCCGGTCGATCGACCCGAGGGCCTCGTGGAGGCAGGCCAGGGCGTTGATGGCGCACTGGCGGGCGCCGGCCTTGGCAGTCTCGGCGTCCACCTGGCTGGGGACAACGCCGGTGTGGGCGAGGGTTCGACCGGGCCCATACGGAAGTTGTCCGCTGACAAAGGCTTGCGAGCCGTGGACCCGCACGGGCACGTAGGAGGCCACCGGCTTGGGGGCGTCGGGCAGCGTGATCCCCAGGGCGGCCAGGCGGGACGAGGGGGTTTCGGTGCGGGTGGGGGTCACGAGCGGCTCCAAAAAAGGTGTGTCAGCGGGCGGAGAAACACGGCCCGAGGGAACCACAAGGGGTTGCCGTGCGGATGATTTCGGGTACCCTATGGAGGTACGCGTACCTGGAGCAACGGCGGACGAATGCCATATCCGCACTGATTCGGGGCTCTGGCCCCACCCTTGATTCCGACTCTGACCGTTGCCCGACATCCCGACCCTGTGCCCGGCGTGCCGGGCGGTCTGCCGTTTTTCCGGTGTTCGGATGGCGGCGTCAACGGTCCATGGGCCTGCGGGCCCGCGTTTCGGAGTCAGAGTCATGAAGAAGAATCGTGCATTCACCCTCATCGAGTTGCTTGTGGTCATCGCGATTATCGCGCTGCTCATCGGCATCCTCCTGCCGGCCATCGGCAAGGCCAAGAAGACCGCCAACGAGCTGAAGGACTCGACCCAGGTGCGGTCGATCGTTCAGGCGATGAACGTCTTCGCGGTCAGCAACGGCGACAACTACCCGCTGCCCAGCCGTCTGGACCGCAACAACAAGACCGTCAACCCCGGCTCGAACAACGTGCTGGTCAAGGACAAGACCCGCCACATCTTCTCGATCCTGATCTTCCAGGGTCTGATCCAGACCGAGATCTGCTGGAGCCCCGTCGAGCTGGGCGCGTATGAGCCCTTCAACGACTTCGAGGCCGACCGGCCCGAGAGCGCCACCGGCCCGTCCGATCAGGACCGCGCCCAGGCCCTGTGGGATCCCGGATTCGTCGCCACCCCCCTCGACGGTCGCGTGACCAACGGCGTGGAGGGCGCCCGCCAGTCCAGCCCCGGCCAGATCAGCCCCGGCGGCTTCTCCTACGCCCACATGGTCCCCTACCTGCTCCGCCGCAACAACTGGCAGTTCACCACCTCGTCCGTGATCCCCGTGATCTCGACCCGTGGTCCCGCCTATGACCTCGTCGGCAGCCCCGCGCAGGGCACCTGGCAGCTCAAGCAGACCGCCAACGCCACCGCCAACGGCGTGACCCCCCTGGGCATCAACTCGGTCACCCTGGGCATGTTCGGCTCCCGCTCCGACTGGACCGGCAACATCGCCTTCGCCGACGAGCACACCGAGAAGCCCAACCGCCCCGATCCCCAGACCCTGATCTGGCAGTTCACGGGCGTCAGCCCGGCCGACCGCCGCGCCCAGCCGGACAACATCTTCGTCAACGAGAACGACACCACCCGCGAGGTGCAGAACCCGCTGGCGGAGAACGTCAACCTGACGCAGAACAACTACCGCAACGCCTTCATGTGGCAGTACCACACGGTCACCGTGGCCGCCAACGGCTCCAACCTGACCATCTCGCCCTACTACGACTGATCGTCGGACGGCTTGATCCCTGAAGCACGCAACGCCCGCGGCCCGTCCGCGGGCGTTGTTCTTTTTCCCCGCGGCGTACGATCGTGCCCATGAGCGACCCGCGCGACCGCCGCCTCAGCCTCCCCGTCCTGCCGGCCGACCCCGGCGGGTCGGCGGACCTGTCCGGGCTGGCCGGCGTCGCCAGGGCCGAGATCCGCACCGACCGCCACAACCGCCTGCTCTACGCGACCGATGCCTCGATCTACCAGGTCGAGCCGCTGGGCGTGGTCATCCCCGAATCGGTCGATGACGCCGCCGCCGCCGTGGCGTGGTGCGGCCGGCAGCGGATCCCGATGCTCCCGCGCGGGGGCGGCACCAGCCTCGCCGGACAGGGTGTGAACCGCGCCGTCGTCATCGACCTGGCGCCGCACTGCCACGCCCTGCTCGGCGTGGATGCGTCGGCCCGCACCGCCCGCGTCGAGCCCGGCCTGACCGTCGACGATCTGAACGATCGCCTCAGAAGCACCGGTCTGTTCTTCGCGCCAGACCCCGCCACCGCCCGCCACGCCAACATCGGCGGGTGCATCGGCAACAACGCCGCCGGTTCGCACTCGATCCTCTACGGCCGCACCAGCGAGTCCGTGCTGGGCATCGACGCCTGCCTCTGGGACGGGACCCGCGTCACGCTCGACGGAGGAGCCCCCGCCCGCGATCCCGCCGTCCGCCGTCTGGCCGAAGGCGTGGCGGACATCGTGCGCCGGCACGAGCGGCTCATCCGCGACCGCTTCCCGAAAACGCTCCGGCGCAGCGCGGGCTACCAGCTGGACGTGATGCTCCAGCAGCTGGAACGGGCGGGCGGCGACCCGGCCGGCCTGAACCTGTCGCAGCTGCTGTGCGGCTCCGAGGGCACGCTGGCCTTCACGCTCGGCGCCACGCTCCGTCTGCACCCGATCCCCAGGGCCAAGGGGCTGGCCGTGCTCGCCTTCGATTCGGTCGAGGCCGCGATCGACGCGGTGGTGCCGATCCTCGGCCTGCGTCCCAGCGCGGTCGAGCTGCTCGACGATCTGATCGTCGATCTGGCCCGCCAGAACGCCGAGTACGCGACCTACGTCGAACTGCTCCCGCGGTCCGAAACCGCTGCGACGGTCAAGGCCGTGCTGTATGTCGAGTTCTTCTCGGAACAGGGCGTTGACGAGATCCGTGAGCGCTTCGCCGCGTTGCGGGCGTTGCTGCCCGGTTCGGCGATGGAGGCCCACACCGAGCCGGTCGCGATGGCCAATGCCTGGAAACTGCGCAAGGCGGGCGAGCCGCTGCTGCACGCCATCCCCGGCGGGCGCAAGCCGCTGGGCTTCGTCGAGGACAACGCCGTGCCGCCCGAGCGCCTCGGCGAGTTCGTCCGGCGCTTCAAGCAGCTCGTGCGGGACGAGGGGACCATCGCCTCGTTCTACGCCCACGCGTCGGTGGGGGTGCTGCACGTCCGCCCGCTGCTGAACCTGGCCGATCCGCAGGACGAGCAGCGCATGCACCGCATCGCGCTCGGCGCGGCCCACCTGGCCAAGGAACTCGGCGGCGTGATGTCCGGCGAGCACGGCGACGGTCGGGCCCGCGGGCCGCTGCTCGAGGACTACTTCGGCCCGGAACTGATGGGGGCGTTCCGGGAGGTCAAGGCGCTGTTCGACCCCCACGGGCTGCTCAACCCGGGCAACATCGTGTCGCCGGGGCCGCTGGAATCGATCTCGCTGAACACACGCGTCCGGCCGCACGACCGGGTGCTGCACGGGTCCGAGGTCGAGACGGCGTTCCTGTTCGCCGATCAGGGCGGGCTGATGCACGCCGCGGAGATGTGCAACGGCGCGGGGGTGTGCCGCAAGAAGCAGGGCGGGACGATGTGCCCTTCCTACATGGCCACGCTCGACGAGCGCCACGCCACCCGCGGGCGGGGCAACGCCCTGCGTCTGGCGATGACGGGTCAGACCCGGCCCGGCGGCGAGGACCGGGCCGCGTGGGGCGACCCCGGCACGCTGGAGACGCTGCGGCTCTGCCTCTCCTGCAAGGCCTGCAAGACCGAGTGCCCGAGCAACGTGGACATCTCCCGGCTCAAGGCCGAG
>CAYNRF010000024.1:0-16045 GCA_964399525.1 uncultured Phycisphaeraceae bacterium
GCAGGAGGGAAGCGCTCCCGGTGAGATCCATGGCGGACAGGCCGGGGGGGGCGGGGGGGTGGGGGGGTGGGGGGCGGGGGTGGTCCCGGCCCGGTCCGGGCGAAAAGATGATGATCAGGAGGTCGCCGATGGAACGACTGCGTTGGGCGTTGGTCGCCTTCGCCCCGATGGTTGCCGGAGCCGGGTGCATGTCCACGAAGCCGTCTCAGGCCGAGAAGCCCCCCGATCCGCCCCCGGAGATCCGGGCGTGGATGGACCGGTTGACGGTCTCGCACGCGTACGACCCGCAGACGGGGTTCATTGTGGCCCGCGAGACCATCGGTCTGCCGCCGCTTCTGGCCGAGGCGCCGCCGCTCGATGTTGCGGTGGCGCGCGCCGGGACCGAGCGTCTCGTGGTGGCGTTCGCCACGGCGGACCGGTGCGCTCCCTGCCAGCAGTACAAGCGGGACGCGCTCAACGATCCTGGCGTGATCGCCCGGCTGGGCGAGCCGCGCTTTCTGCCGACGCATGTTGAGGTCGACCGCGCACCCCACCTGGCGGAAACCTACCTGGGAACGCGGGCGATCCCGATGACCTACGCCCTGCAGGACGGCAAGGTGATCGCCCAGCTCCGGGGACAGCGCTCGGCGGCGGAACTGCTGGCCTGGCTGGACGGGCTGTCCGTTGATGTCGCCGGACGGAACTGACGGGCGCCGGAGCTCTTGACGAGCGCCGCGCGGGCGTTCTACAAGTCCAGGTCGATGATCCTCAACACCGCGAGCACGACGATGGCAACCAGGAGCACCGGGGCCAGTGCCAGCAGGAGGCCGGGCAGATCAATCGACATCCGTGCCACGGAGGGTCGGCGCCATGTTGGCGGCGTGGCGGTGTCGACGCCGCACTCCGGACAACGCATCGGGCCTTGTCCGGCGTCAAGACCACCGAGGTGATAGTCGCAGTGAGCGCATCGGGTCGGATCAGCTCGTCGTGCGGCACCGACCCAGCACCAGCCGAGCGTACACCAGCGAATCCCTGCGAAGAACATCGCCGCCAGCATCACCTTCGGCCCCCACACGTTCAGGTAGTACGTCATCGACCCGATGGCGTACGGGCCGTCCGTACGGCCCAAAACCGGGATCACGACCGCGAGCGCGAGCGCGGACGGCCACATCCAGTCGCGCAGACGCAGGCGCAGAACCTGGGCGGTGCTGCGGCAGTCAAAGTTCGGCGGCTTCCTCGGCATGGGTGAGTTCCCGGAGGTCAGCTGCTGCGTGAGAGCCCGACTCCGCTTGAGCAGATGGTCTCAGGGCGCGGATCCCTGATCGTGCGTGGCCGGCAACCATCGGGGGAGGTCGCTGATTTCTGCGGCGGTTGCGTCCGGGACTTCGATGCCCCAGGTACGGACGTACTCTGACAGATCGTGCCCGACGGCGCGGCTCATATGGACGAGGAAGGTCTGGCGTTCCTCGCTGGTGTTGGTGGGACGCCGGCCGGGCGGCAGCGTCCGGATGCTGTCGAAGGCCGCGTGGAAGGGCTCGAAGCCGAAATGGTGCCAGAGAATCGCGTAGAACTGGAGCAGATCGAAGGGTCCACCGATCTCATCGAAGGGCTTCTTGCGTGCCTGTTGGATCTCGTAGACGCGCTGGCTGTCTTCCGGGGTGGTGCGGGTGGCTTCGTGATCCAGTGGGTATCCATTAATCGTGTGCAGGGCGTAGACCGTAAAGATATTGACGGTCACCTCACCGGTCGCGCCGTCGGTCCAGAGCGGGTTCTGGTGGGCGTGGCCCATCTCGTGGTAGTGGCCCCAGAGCTTGTTCTCGCCTTCGTTGTCGAAGTTGGCCGGGTCGAACATGTCGGCGGCCGCCGACGAGGGGATGACGATGGGGCCGTCCGACGGGCAGTACATGTACCCCCAGCTCACGCTGGCGTCGGCGACATAACGGTACGGGCGGTTGGCCCAGTGGGTGGGTGAGCGGGGCTCCAGGGACTGCATGACATCGTGCACGCGGTCCCAGTGGTCCATGATGCGGGCCGGATCCTCAACGGCGCGGACGGCGTCGGAGGGAACGGTAAAGACGAGTTTGTCCGACTCGAACTCGGCCCAGGGGGCCTCGTAGTGGCGGATGGTGTCGCGCCATGCGGCCGGGTCGGTCACCCCGTGCTTGTAGTGGGGGGCCCGGGCCGCACCGTCGATGACGACGGTGAGCGGGCCGTCGTGAGGGCCCGCGGCAAGGGCGGTCGAGAGGTCAATGTAGATCGGGCCGCCGATGGCGGAGGCGGCCTCGGTGGTCTCGGCCGTGACGGGGAAGCGGCGGATCGCGTCGCGCAGCCGCACACGGTACGCGTGGGTGTGGGGGTCGCGCCAGGCGCCGATCTGGATGGTCAGGTCGCCAGCGCCCAGTGCACGGTCCGGCAGGGTGACGGCGATCAGTTCGCCGGGCGGCGCGTAGAGACCGGTCGTATGCCAGCCGGGCACGCGCGGATCGATCCGCAGGGTGACCGGCCCGGCACGATCGGGCCCGACAAGGCCGGGGAACGCGGCGCTGGACGGGTGGGTCCGCACGTCGCGGGGAGGGGTTTCCATCGCCAGGCGCGAATCGAGATCGAGCAGGGCGCGGGCCAGGGGATGCCGCTGGGCCGTCACGCGTTGCCGGGTCATGTTGGCATACACGGCGTCGAGTTCATCGCGGCGTTGTTCGGCCATGGCCCGCGCATCGTGGATGATGGATGTGTCGAGCGGGACCGCGCCGAAGGCGTTGCCCACGATGCGGGCGGCGAAGACCGCATCGCCGGGCTGCTCGCCCGCGAGGACTCCCAGGGCCGTGTTGGCGTTGGCGGGAGCCAGAAGCTCGCGGGTGACGGGATAGTCGCCTTCGGGGCCGTAGGCGGAATGGGCGTCGCCGGTGAAACGGATGCCGGCCTCGGTCAGCAGGCGATTGGCCGCCAGCGCATCGAGCGTCAGGCCGGGATTGAGCTGCAGGTTGCCCCAGGCGGTCTCGGTGACGAGCATCGAGCCGCCGGCGTGGAGCCAGTCGCGGAGTTCATCGAAGCGGCCGGCGTTGGCGAAGGCCTGCGGCGAGGCGATCACGACATCCACGGAATCCAGCCGCACCTCGGCGGGGCGGGACTGCACGCGGAGGAACGGCGTGCCCCGACGCCTGAGTTCCTCGGCGACGGGATCCGGCAGGCCCAGGATGCGGACCGGCCCCGTGCCCGCGCGGGCTTCGCCCAGCCACGCGACCGCGTTGGCCGTGAAGATCTCCGAGTCGGCCCGGTCGGTGCCGATGAACCCGGCGTGCCCCACAGCGACGACGCGGCCGGATCCGACCCGGGTCGCCGCGGCGAAGATCGTCCCGTCCGGCGCCACCACCAGCGGCTGGGCCTGGTCCCAGGCGACGAGCGAGGCCGGGTTGCCGCCCGACTGGATGGCGGAGACGTCGCGCAGCAGATCGTCGGCCGCGGGCGAGGCGTGGCTGATCGGCACGGCAAGCACGGGCATCAGTGTGCAGACGATTGTCCGGCGGGGTCGGAAGGTGGTTCTCATCAGAGAGAATCTAGCCGATCCTCATCGACCATGTTGTCCGAACTCCCCCGAGCGGGCAACACCGAATCTGCGGGATTTCCAGAGCCGGGCGTGCCTCACACGCAGCGATGCCCGGGCGGCACCCAACCGGGGTGCGCCATGCTGGGATCGATGCCTGACCGGATCACCCGCCCGCGCCGAAGGACCGCGCGAAGGCGTCGAACTCGGCCCGCACCCGCGCGGCGGCTTCGGGCGTGGTGGTGACGCGGACGAACCAGGTGCGGTCGGCCGCCGGCTCGTGGATGCTGGCGGCGAGCATGTGCTGCTGCGGGCCTTCCAGCAGCATGGTGGCGCCGGTGAAGCCCGGGTTCTCGAAGGTCGTCAGCATGGCGGGGATATCCGCCTCTGCAATCGGGCCCAGCCCGACCTGGCCACGCCAGCGGTTGATATTGGCGAGCATCCCGCCGACATCGCCGGGGAAGCGTGTGACCGCCACTTCGACCGGCCCGCTCTCGTCGGCGATCTCGTAGGTCGCCAGACGCATGGGTCGCTCACCGGGCACAAACCGCCAGGACTCCGGGGTGGTCCATGGCCACCCGCCCGCATCGGACGTTGACGCGGACGGAGCCGGCGTCTGGGCGTTCGTCGGCGGCACGGCGGACGACGCCGGAGCAGGCGTGTGGGACTCTGAGGGCGTCTCGGCCTGGCTGGGAACGACCGACTCTTCGATCGCGGGATCCCCGCATCCGGCGGTCAGGAGCAGGGCGGCGGGCAGCGAGAGACGGAGCGTGTGTCGGAGCATGACCGATCATAGGTGGCCGCATGCCGCGGTCATGATCCCGCAGGCTCCGGGTCGCGGGGACGGAGTTCGCGGATGCGCGCGTTGCGGAAGCGCACCTGCATCGGCCTGGTCTCGGCGCCCACCCCGTGCACCTGGAAGGCGATGTGGCCCTCCGGCGTCAGGGCGTCGAAGATCTCCGCGGCGGGCACGCCGTTGATCCATGTGCGGATCACCGGGCCGGCGGCCACCACGCGGATCTCGTTCCACGCGTTCGGGCGGAAGGCGCGCCGGGCCGCGGGGTTGGCGTGCAGCGGGTGGAGCCAGCCGCGGCGTTGCTCGTCGTAGATTCCGCCCGAGTAGGCGCGGTCGGACGGGTCGATCTCGATCTGGTAGCCGCGCAGGCCGCCGTCTCGTTGCCCGAAACCGCCGATCACCGCGCTGCGGATCTGGACGCCGCTGTTGAGACCGGGTTCGACCATGGCCTCGTACACAAGCTCGAAGTCCGCGTACGTCCGGCGTGTGGTCCAGAACGTATTGGGCGTGTTCGGCGCCGTCGTCCCGATCAGCTCCGCGCCGTCCGTGCGGAAATCCGCCCGCCCGCCGCGGGGCTCGAACTCCCGCGGGTCGGACAGCGCGCTCCAGGGTCCCGGCTTGTACGCGCGAGACTCCAGCGGTTGGATCCAGATGTTGCGAAAGCGCACCGGTCCATCGGCGGCCGAGGCGTGGTCCTGCAGCCGCAGCGGCCCGGTCTGGACATCCTGACCGGGGGCCGGGGACTCACCGCCCGAGCGTGCGGCCCCCGTGGGGTGTGGGATCGCCACGTCATCGTGCACGAGCCGGCCGTTCCAGTAGACGGTGATGCGTGCGTCCTCGACTTTGTCCCCGTCGCGGAAACGCGGGGCGCGGAACCAGATGTCGTACGCCTGCCACCGGCCCGCTCCGGACGATGCGTTCTCGTCCGCCGCCTTGATCCCGTAGAGGGCGCCCGCTTCCTGACTGCCCAGATCCGACGCGGTGTCCGGTGTCCCAAGAATCTGGAGCTCGTACCGATTCTGAAGGTACACGCCGCTGTTGCCCGCCAGTTGCCCCGTGCCGCCGGCGGGGCTGAGCCACTCAACATGGATGCGAGCGTCGCCGAACTCCGTGGTGGAGACCAGATCGCCGCTGCCAAAGCCGACGGAGAGATGATCCGGGCCCGCGATGAACTCGTCCTGCTCCATCGCCGGAGGGGGGAACGGGCCGCGTTCGTACCGCATCGCCGACGCCGAGTTCTTCCCTGTCAGCGTCACGGCGTCTGCCGGTGGCAGCACGCCCACGCCCACCGCGTCCGGGTGGAGCGGCTGCCCCGCGAGACTCGATGAGGACGTCGCGTTCGCTCGGGGCACGATGTTCATCGTGTACCACGCCTCGGTCGACCAGATGGGTGATCCTGCTTCGGAGACCGGATCAGTCCGCAGGTGATAGCACCGGCCGGCTTCCATGCCGTCGATGATGAGGGTGACCTCCCGGCCATCGTCCGACGGATGGGCCTCGACCACGCGGTGGGGGCGTTCGTCGATCTTGGGGCCGCCGTAGTCGGCGGAGGGCCGGTAGGACCACGACCTGATCAGATAGTTGGCCGGGTCGGTCAGCCACCGGCGATCGACGGGCTCGGTGAAGACAATGTGCAGCCCGTTGTGCGTGGCGGTGACGGAGTGCATCTCGAAGACGGATCGTCCGTTGGGGGTCAGCCGCTGGAGTCCGAAGCGGGTGCCGCGCCAGTTCCAGTTGCCGCCCGCGCCGATACCGCCGACGTACAGCGACCCGTCCGGGCCCCAGGCCATCCGGTTGACGCCCGACTCAAGCCCCTGCGTGAAGCGAAAGAGCGCTCCCTGGAGCTGACCTTCGACCCGCTCCAGGGCGACGCGCCGCACGCCGCCAGCGGTCAGTTCCCCGACCAGCAGCTGCCCCCGGAAGGGACCCTGTTCGATCAGCAACGGCTGGGTGGGCGAGTTGTTCACTTCATTCTGGGGCATGAGGACCGCGGCCGGCGTGCGCGGCCGGTCCGCGTAGACGCTCGGGTGCCCGCCGCGGGGGAAGCGTTCGCCGAGGTTGGGCACGAAACGGGTCCAGTTGGAGTGCCCGTAGAACCGGCCCGGCACAACCTCGGCCAGCTGATTCGCGGGCATCCACGTGCCCTGGTTGTCCAGATAGATGATCGATCCGTCCGCCGTGATGCCCAGGCCGTTGGGTGTCCGCGTGCCGCCCGCGATCACGCGGGTATCGCCAGTGTCCGGATCGATCTCGACGACGCCGCCGCGCATGGGGCCGTTGGGCCCGGCGTTGTGCTCCATGCCCTCCCAGCCGGGCGGGGCCATGGCGGTGGAAAGGGCGGTGTAGAACAGGCCGTCCTTGTGCAGCAGGCCGAAGGCGAACTGGTGGTAGTTCCAGCCCTCCCAGCCGGAGCCGACCGTCTCGTGGGTCTCCAGAAACCCATCGGCGTCCCGATCGAGCAGGCGGGTGACCTCCCGGCGGTGCGCGACGTACAGCACGCCGTCGACGACGCAGAGGCCGGTAGGCTCGTACAGCCCGTCGGCGATGCGGGTGACGGTGATGGCCGCGGGGTCGGAGGCATTCAGATTGCCGAGGGCGTAGAGCGCGTCCGGCTGCTTGGCTTCGATGTCGGGCAGCTGGATCTCATCACGCTGGAGAGGATCGAACAGACCGACCACCAGCCTGCCGTCCGGAAGAAAAGCCATCGAACCGACCCTGGGCTCAAACCCCGGCGGCCGGACGTCCGAGAGGGTCCACGACGGATGAACCCCAGCGAGGGGCGCGCCGTCGCCGGGGCGGCGGCCGTCCTCGATCCGCTTGAATCCGGGCGAGGTCACGCGGGTGGGATCGGACTCGGTGCGCAGATGGGCACGGCCGATGATCTCGAACGACTCGGATCCGGGCCGCTTCCACTCGAGCCGCAGGGCTCTGGATCCGCCCGCATCGAAGTGCTCGATCAGCAGCCGGTGAGGACCCGCTTCGAGGCGGACGGGCTGGCTCTCGCGCGGGGTGGCGTTGTGGCGTCCGTCGTGATCGATCAGAAGGCGGCCGCCGATCAGCAGGCGCGCCCCGTCGTCGCTGGTCAGGCGGAAGGTGTGCGGTCCCTCCTCGTCGATCACCAGTTCACCGAGCACATGGGTCACGAACGGAGCCGGCACATCCCCGAAGCCGTCGGGTCCGAAATCGATCGCGTCGCGTCGCTCATCGAGATTCGGCGTCTGATCGGCCGCGATCCCTGGGATGCGCTCGGGCGGCGTCTCGAGGCGGTACATCCGAAGGGTCACGCCCGGTTCGACGGGATCGCTGCGGACCCCGGTGGAGCCCAGGCACAACATGGCGGCGAGCGCAAGCAACTTCATCGCCGCAGCGTACCAGAAGCAGACGGCCGGCAAGGACGGATGAAGCGCCTTTGTGCCTGGCTTCATCCCGGTCACATCCCGGTGATCTATCCATGGATTGATCCACCGCCCGCCAGCGAGCCATGAACAGCCATGAAACGAAGCCAGGACAATCCCGTGAGACAGCCCGGCAAAGCAGTCGGTCCGCAGCCCGAGGACCCGCCCACGCCCGTGCCGCCGAGCCCCAACCGATGCCGGCCGACACCCACCGAGGACAGCCGAGAGGGCACGGGGGACAGGCCGTGCCCCGAGGGCTATCCCGAGGAGCAACCCAGCGACGAGCCGGTGAAGGAGCCACGGCGGGGTCGGGCCAATCCCGGTTCCACCACTCGCGAAGGCTAATCACGCTCGCCGTGGATCTCGAAGTACCTGTTCCGGGAGGCCCAGTCGCCGATCACGACCATCTCGTGGCCCGCCTCCAGCACCACGCCCGCGCCCGGGTTGGGCAGCAGGCCCTTGCCATCACGGTATCCGATGATCGTGCAGCCGGTCTTCTCGCGGATGCCCGAGTCCGCGATGGATTTGCCGGCGACGTCGTCCGGCACCGGAACGCGGAAAACGTCGAGGCCCTGCGCCACGGTGACGACGCGGCTCTTCTGGAGAAGGTTGAAGATGCTCGTCGCCCCGATCGACGCGTAGGACTGCACGAAGTCCGCCCCGGCCTTGTGCAGCGCGGCCACATGCCGGTCGACGGTGCACCGGGCGATGATCTCGATGTCCGGCCGCAGGCGTCGGCAGTGCAGCGTGAGGTAGAGGTTGGTGTCGTCGTCGTGGGTGGTGATCACCACGGTGGGCGCCCGGGAGAGCCCTGCCTGCTCGAGCACCTCGAGATCCGCCGCGTTGCCGACGATCGTCTTGTCGGGAATCGTCACGCGGCGGGGGCTCTGCTCGATGATGCGAAAGTCGATGGCCCGCTGCGCGAGCGCGGCGGCGGTGGCCTGCCCGATCCGGCCGTTGCCGATGATCACCACCGGCTCTCCGGAGACGCCGTAGATGGCGAAGTGCTCGTCGTAGTTCTGGAGCTGCTCGGCCGAGCCGACCATCATCAGAACGGTGTTGGGGCCGATCATGGTGTCGGGCCGGGCGTGCCGGAACTGCCCGCGGTCCCACACGCCGATCACGTTCACGTCCAGGTCGCTCAGGCGGTTCTCTCGCAGGGTCTTGCCCACCAGCGGCGTGCGGGCGGCGTTGGCCTCGGCGATCAGCAGGTTGTCGAACCGCGCCACCACGTGCGTGACGGCATCGCCGCCGGAAATGCAGCGGGCCAGCGCCTGGCCCATGATGTCGGGGAACCGCAGCACCGCGGTCGCGCCGGCCATCTCCAGAATCTGGGCGGAGACCGTGTCGTCCACGGTGACGACAACCGGGGTCGTCTCGCAGACGCCCCGCGCGGTGAAGGCGACGGTGGTGTTCTGGGCGTCGGTCAGCGTTGTGGCCACCATGGCCGCCCCGGCGACGCGGGCGGCCTGGTAGGTCTTCGGATCGTCGAGATCGCCGACCATCACCCGGATGTTCTGATCGTGCAGCTTCTGGGCGACCTCCAGCTCCGGCACCAGCACCACGTAGCCGTGCCCGAACTGCTCGAGCTTGCCGATCAGCGACTCCGTCACCGGGTCGTACCGGGTGAGGATCACGTGCCCGCGTTCGTCCTCCGGCAGGGCCCGCGGCGTGCGCGCCCGGGCCTGCGCCTCGATCCACGGCGCGTAGAAGAACTGGATGAACGTGAACGGCAGCAGCACCAGCAGGAACACCGTCCCCGACACCAGAACCACGATCGAGAACGCCCGGCCCAGGTCGCTCTGGAAGGTGATGTCGCCGAAGCCGAGCGTGGACATCACCGTCAGCGTCCAGTACAGGCCGGTCAGCCACGAGTGCTGCTGGCCCTCCAGGGCCATCAGGAAATGGAACAGCACGCTGTAGGTGGTGATCATCCCGAGCAGCACGAGCAGGAACTTGGCCAGCACCTTGAGGTTGCGGCGCGACTTGCGCTCGCGGGTCAGGGTCATCAGTTGGGATACGATGAACTTCATGGGTCCGGGGGCCCCTCCTGCGGCCAAGGAGCGTAGCGGTCCGCCCCGGGGGCCGGCTCAGATCCCCAGCGAAACATACTTGATTTCGCTGAACTCCTCCACGCCCCACCGGCCGCCCTCGCGCCCCAGGCCCGACTGCTTCATGCCGCCGAACGGCGCCTGGGCGGTGGAGGGCGCCGCGTCGTTGACGCCGACGATCCCGTACTCCAACGCCTCGGCTGCGCGCACCATCCGGGACCCTTCGCGCGTGAACATGTACGCCGCCAACCCGTATTCGGAGTCGTTGGCCATGCTCAGCGCCTCGTCGTCCGTCCGGAACGCCGCGACAGGGGCGACCGGCCCGAACGTCTCCTCGCGCCACAGCCGCATGGCGGGCGTCATCCCGGTGATCACCGTGGGCGCATAGAACCGGTCCGCCAGCCCGTCCGGGCGCTGGCGGCGTCCTCCCAGCACGACCCGGCCGCCCCGGGACTGGGCGTCGGCCACGTGCTCCTCGACTTTCCGCACGGCCGCGTCGCTGATCAGCGGACCCACGCTCACGCCCGGCGTCGTACCGCGACCGATCCGCATCCCGCCCATCAGCCGCGTGAGTCGGTCGAGGAACGCGTCGTGGATCGACTCATGGACGAGGAAGCGGTTGGCGCAGATGCAGGTCTGCCCGGCGTTGCGGAGCTTGCAGGCCGCCGCCGCGGCGGCTGCGCGGTCGAGGTCCGCGTCCTCGAACACGATGAACGGGGCGTGGCCCCCGAGCTCGAGCGAAAGCCGCAGCAGGTTCTCGGCCGCCCCGCGCATCAGCAACCGGCCGACCTCGGTGGACCCGGTGAAGGAAATCTTGCGGACCTTCGGATCGGAGAGCAGGGTCTTCCCGATGGTCGCCGCGTCTCCGGTCACCACGTTGACCACGCCGGCGGGGATGCCGGCCTCGACGCACAACGCCGCGATGGCGAGCGCCGTCAGCGGGGTCTGCTCGGCGGGCTTGATGACCACCGTGCAACCGGCGGCCAGCGCCGGGCCGAGCTTGCGCGTGATCATGCCGGCCGGAAAGTTCCAGGGGGTGATGATCGCCGCGACGCCGACGGGCTGACGGAGGACGAGGATGCGCTTGTCGGGGGTGCTCGCCGGGATGATCTCCCCCCCGAGGCGCACGGCCTCGCCGGCGGCATGGGCCAGGAAAGACGCCGCGTAGCGGATCTCGCCGGCCGCTTCGGCCAGCGGCTTGCCCTGTTCCGCGGTGAGAATCCCCGCCAACCGCTGTTCGTCCCGGAGCAGCAGCTCCCCGAGCGCGGCGATCAGACGGCCGCGCTCGGGCGCCGGACGCGCGCGCCAGGCCGCCCCGGCGCGTCCGGCCGCCGCGACCGCGCGACGGGCCTCGGCTTCGCCCATGTCGGGCACGTCGGCGATCAGCCCGTCGGTCGCCGGGTCCAGCACCGGGAACGTCCCCGCGTCGTCCGCGCTGGTCCACACGCCGTCGATCAGACACCGGGTCTGCATGCCGCCCTCCGATCCACGCTCCGTACCGCGTTATCCATGGTCCGCGCCGGCCCGTCGGAGGTACGTTTCCGCCGTCGCCAGCGCTTTGTCGCGCACGCGATCCCGGAGCTCCTGCGGCTCGAGCACCTCGCAGTGCGGACCCATCGACAGCACCCACCAGACGATCTCGTCCAGCCCCGAGACCGTGCACCGGAAGACGGCCGATCCGCACGGGAGATTCTCGATCTCCTGCGTCGGGTGCCAGATGGTGTCCGAGATGGTCTCCGCGAACGAGGGATCGAACCGGATCACGACCCGGTGGTCCTCGTCCCCGCGCATCATGCGCCAGGCGTTGCCGAGATGGGTGTCGATCGTGAACCCGTCCGGGATCGTGTACGGACGCCCCGTGATCGACACCTTCGAGAACCGGTTGATCTTCAGCGTCCGCACGGCGCCGCGGCCGTGGTGCATCCCCACGACGTACCACGCCCGTACCGAGAAAAACAGGGCGTAGGGATCGAAGTCGAACTCCTCCGCACCGGCGCTCTCCGGATTCAGCGATTCGTAGCGACAGACAAGCGAGCAGCGTCGCGCCATGGCTTCGCGGACCTGCTCGTACACGCCCGTGAATCCGTCCCCGGGCGCGGCGCGGGCGGTCCGGATGTACACCGCGTCGGCCGCGGCGGACACCTCGTCCCGCAGGCCCGCGGGCAGGGCGGCCATCAGCTTCGTCAGCCCGCCCCACGCGGCGCCCGTGAACGGGATCTGCTCGCGTCTGGCGATCTCGCCGCACAGCACCGAGATCGCGAGCGCCTCGTCGGGTGTCAGCTGAACCGGCGGGAGAAACCGATCCGCCTTGACCTCGTACCGCCCGGCGGCGGTGTTGAACGGGATGGGAAAACCGGCGCCCTCCAGCTGCTGGAGATCCCGGTAGATCGTCCGCACGGCCACGCCGCACGCCGAGGCGAGCTCCGCCGGCGTGGTCGCCGCCCCCGATTTGATCAGCGTGAGGATCTCGAGCAGGCGGTGGACCCGCCCGTATCTCGGCTCGGACTCCTGCGTCATCGGTTCATGGTCTGTCCGACCGTCCATGCTCGCCTCCCGACCTTCCGCGTCCGGCCGGCGGCCGGGGATGGGAGGCATGGTATCGCACCGGCGAGGGCGCGCGCCGCCGGCCCCGGGCCCGCCCGCGCAGGCGACGTCAGGCAGAGCCGGCGGCCGCGTCGGGCTGGACGTCCTGCGCCCCGCGGATCAGCGGCAGCCCTTCCCGGGTCAGGATGAACAGCGCCATCACCACCAGGAACACGGCGAACCCACGCTGGAGCGCGGTCTGGTTCACCCGCCCGCTGATCGCCTTGCCCGCCAGGCTCCCGAAGAACCCCACGAGGATGAACAGCCCGATCACCGTCCAGTCCACGCCCGAGCCCGCGCCGGCGAGGACGTCCAGGTACTTCCAGAACCCCGCCGCCGACTTCAGGGCGATCACGACCAGGCTCGTCGCCACCGCCCGGCGCATCGGGAGCCCGCCAAGCAGCACCAGCGCAGGCACGATCAGGAACCCGCCCCCAACGCCGACAAAGCCGGTCAGCACCCCCACCCACAGCCCGTCGATCCCGATCCGCAGCACCGGGCGTTTGACGATGTCGGGCTCGTGCGGGATCTCGCCGCCGGGGGTGGCCCTGGTCTTGGTCCGTGACCGGCTCCACATCCGCTGGGCCGCCAGCAGCATCACGATGGCAAACACCAGCAGCTGGACATATCCGGCCACCAGACCGCCCAGCCACGCGCCCGCGTAGGTGCCCACCATGCCGGGCAGGCCGAACAGGATGGCCGTCCGCCACTCCACCATCCCCGCGCGGGCGTACGGGATGGCCCCGAGCAGGGCGATGGACCCGACAATGGCCAGCGACTCCGCGATGGCCACCTTGTCCGGATGCTCGAGCACATACACCAGCACCGGCACCGTCAGGATCGACCCGCCCGACCCGAACAGGCCCAGCGAGATGCCCACCGCCAGCGCCCCGATCAACGCGAAGATCATGGTCCGGTCGCTCTCTGCCGCGTTCGGCGAAGTTCAGCACATCAGGCCGAGCAGGACGCCCCGCAGCCCTTGTTCCACGGCATGCGACCGAGCAGCATCGCCATCCCGCACCACCCCGTGGCGCCGGCGAACATCAGGCCGCACCCGACGAACGCCGACAGGGCCAGGAACCACGGATTGACGAGCACGCCCAGCGCCACGCCCAGAGCCACCAGGAATCCCGCAACCATCTGCACCTGCCGCATCACCGGCAGCCGTCCCTTCGCGGGCTTGATCACCGGCCGCCCGGAGGCCTTCCACGCCTCGATGCCCCCGGCCAGATGGAAGACCTTCTCGCCTGGTGCGCCGTACCGGCCAGCGGCATCGGCCGAGCGACGCCCGGACCGGCACTGGAACACGACCTTGTGTCCGCCGTGCCGGGCACGCAGCGCGGCCGCATCAAACTTCGACAGCGGCATCAGCTCGGCGCCCTCGATCCGCTCCTCGGCGTGCTCGAAGTCCTCGCGCACATCCACGATGACCGTGTCCCCCTGCCTCGTCCACTGCTCCAGTAGATCCGGCGCGACATCGATCAGGTCCGTGTTCTTATCCGTGGTGGTGGCGGTCGACATGCGATGGTACCCCCTCAGTTCCTGACATTCTGGGCGGCCTGTTCCCACGCCAGGAACCCGCCCTTGAGATTGATCACATCCTGCCCGTGCCGCTTGAGCAGCGACACCGCCCGCGCCGAACGCATGCCGCTGCGGCAGTTGACCAGCAGCGGAGCGTCGCCCGCGGGCACCTCGTCCAGACGGGCCGCCAGCCGGGTGTGGGCGATGTTGGTCGCGCCGGGGATGTGCCCTTCCTCGAACTCGGTCAGACGCCGGACATCGAGCAGACGGACGGCGTGCCGGTCGACCAGCTCGGTCGCCTCCTCCACGCCGATCTCCCTTACGGTGTCCAGCGGGTGCGTCGCGTCCGCGTAACGGGCCATGTCCGCCGGGTCGAACCAGCCGCGGATGGTGTCCAGCCCGATGCGGATCAGATCACGTACGGCCTCGTCCAGCCGCTCCTCGGCCACGATCAGCACGATCGGCTCGTCGGTCATGATCAGCGAGCCCGCGTCGGTGTTGAACGACTTGGAGAGCGGCAGGGACAGCGCACCCGGGATGTGACCCGTCTTGTACGCGTTCCAGTCCCGGGTGTCCGCCACGGCCACGGCTCGCGTGTCGATGGCCCGCATCGCGTCGACGGTCAGTCGCTCGGGCCTGGGCACGCCGCCGAGTACCCTCGGGCCGACCTTGTTGACCTTCTTCATGTTGGCGAAGTACAGCGGCGGCTCGGGCTGGCCGCTGAGGATGAAATCGATGAAAGCCTGCTCACTCCCCGCCGCGCGGATGGCCGGGTTGAAACGCTTCTCGTAGCCCACGGTGCTGGTCGGCACCGCGCCCAGCGCCTTGCCGCACGCGCTGCCCGCGCCGTGGCCGGGCCAGACCTGCACGAAGTCCGGGATGGTGTCGAGTTTGCGCACCGTCTTGTACAAGCGCCGGGCTGAAGGCTCCATCGCGCCGACATGCCCGGCCGCCGACTCGAGCAGGTCCGGCCGCCCCAGATCACCGACGAACACGAAGTCCCCCGTGGCAACCCCGATCGGCGCATCCGCCCCCGCACCGTGATCGGTCACCAGAAACACCAGATGTTCGGGCGTATGTCCCGGCGTATGGATGGCCTTGATCTCGATGTTCCCGATCCGGAACGAGTCGCCATCCTTCAGCAGCCGGTGGTCGTACGAGCCCCCGCCGGTCTTCTTGTCCAGCCACTGGTACTTCCAGTCCGCGTCGCCCTCGTCGGAGACATACACCTTCGCGCCCACCCGCTCGGCGAGCTCGCGCGAGCCGGACACAAAGTCCGCGTGGATGTGCGTCTCGGCCGTGGCGACGATCCGCAGCCCGTTGGCCTTCGCCAGGTCGATGTACCGATCGACATCCCGCTCGGGATCGATCACCACCGCCTCGCCGGTCTTCTGGCAGCCGATCAGGTAGGCCGCCTGGGCCAGCTTCTCGTCGTAGATCATCCGCATGAACATCGCCGAACCTCCGTGCGTGGCCCGTCTCGCCCCGCGTCTTCGGCGGGGATTGGCGGCCCTTCATGAGGTTAGAGACACGCGGCGTGACGCCGCTCCCGAACGATTTCAATTTTTCTGTTCGGATTCCGAACGGGCCTGGTCGCGAATCGCCGCCAGCAACCGGCCACGCACCTCGCCGGGCATCCCGTCCCGTCCGAGATCCTCACAGATCGCGTGGGCCATGTCCAGGGTCCCGAAGACAGCCCGACACCGGTCGCAGATCACGGAGGACTCGAACGCCACCCCTCGGTCCAGCGCGGCCTGCTTGGCCTCGAGCAGGTCCAGGCAGGTCTGCAGCGGATACGCGGGCGGCGGCGGCGGCCGCGGGTCGCGGGGCAGTCCAGATTCCACGGCGTCACGGAGCTTCAGCCTCGCCCGATGCACCCGGCTGCGCACCGTCCCCTCTTCCAGCCCGAGCACGCCCGCGATCTCGGCCACGGAGAAGCCTGCGATGTCCTTGAGCACCAGCGGCACCCGGAACTCGTCCGGCAACAACACGATGGCGCGCTCAACCCGTTCACGGGCTTCGGCCTGCAACACCACCCTGACCGGATCGCCCTCCGCGGGCACCGCCGGCATCCGGTCGTCCCCGAACGGCAGCGCCCCATCCAGCGAGCCGATGTGCTCCGGCTCCCCGGCCCGCCTGCGGTGCACGCGTGCGCACGCCCGCGCTGCGATCCGGTACA
>CAYNRF010000024.1:16145-24597 GCA_964399525.1 uncultured Phycisphaeraceae bacterium
GCCGCCCGCCACCCCGGCACATGCCGGCCCCTCGTTCAGGGGCAGCCGGTCTGGAAGATGCCCAGATAGGTCGAAACATCGAAGAAGTTGAGCGTCCCGAACGGTTCGGCCAGATCCGCCGGGCTGCACGGGCCACCGGTGCCGGCATCACCCGCCGCCGGGGTCACGCCAAGCTGCACCGCACTGCCCGCCGGGGCACCCCATGCCTGGAAACCCCAGGCCCGGATATCGCCGCGATTCGGGATGCCCGACAGATCGATCACCGCGCGGACGGTTCCCCCGGGCGTGAGCGTCAACATGTTCGCTTCGTTCCAGGCAAATCCTGATCCGGTCTGGAAGAACCAGCGCATGCTGCTGATGCTGGACGCCGACACCTCGATGTCGACTGCGAAACTGTCCACGCCGGAGAGGTTCAACGTCCGTGTGGAGCGTGCGGCGAACGACGCCGACCCGGCCGTACCCGAGATCCGCACGCCGTCGTCGTCCGGCTGGACCGACGCCACGGTTCCTCCCGCGGTCCACGCCGTCGTCATGGTGAGCAGATCGGATGTTGAGAGCGCCGGCGGAGTCGGCGGCGTCGTGTCGCACCCGGCGGCGAAGATGTTGACAAAGGCGGACAGATCAAAGAAGTTCAGCACCCCGTACGGCGCGGCCAGATCGGCCGCCGAGCAGCGGAAGTCTCCCGAGTACAGATCGCCGATGAGGGCCTGCATCTCGTCCAGATGCAGAATCTCCGGCGTCGCCAGAAAGTCCGTGAAATCCTGCTTGAACGCCGCGGGCGAGTTGGCGTGCGGGATGTAGAACTGGTCCCAGGACCAGTTGGCCCATGTCATCGCGTAGGAAACCCGATCCGCGACCTCGGCCAGGTCCTGGTACACCCGGCCCCGCCAGAACTGGTGCGCCGCCGTGCCGGACGACGCCATGTTCTGGGCCCCCATCTCCGTGTACGCCACGATCTTGCCGTCCGCCTCCGCCCGCGCGATGGCGAACGAGATCGGCGTGGCGAAGTCAGGATTGGGATCCTGCGGCGTGCGGTACTGGTCCGCCCCGCAGATGTCGATCCACTCCCGCTGGTACCGCTCGTCGTAGAAGGCCTGGCTGCTCGGCCAGTTCGGGCAGTAGGCCCACAGCAGATTGCGCAGGCCGCGGGTGTCGCGGAAATACTCGACTGTCATCCGCCAAAGGGCCTTGTACTCGTCGGGCGTGGACCAGTTCCACCAGAAGCCGTCCGTGGCCTGGCCCTGGCCGTTGAACACGATCCACCCCGGCTCGTGGTAGGGACGCATGATGATCGGGATGGGCGTGCCGTTGACCTGCATGGCCGCGATCGCGTCGCCCATCTTGGACAGATAGTTGTTGAGGTAGTGCTCGTGCAGGTCTCCGCCGGGCAGCAGGCGGGGCACCACGGGCGTCTGCGCGTGGGAGTTGTAGGTGTTACCCGGCTGGCCCTCGAGCGCTGGGTTGCCCAGATGCCAGGCGATGCCGATGATCCCCCCGCCCCCACCCTCGGTATACTGCGCCCGCACGCGCTGCACCGCGTTCTGGTTGACGGTGTAGTTCCCCGTCGGGCCGTTGAGCAGCACGATCCAGTCCCATTCGTGCATCGCCGGGCGCGTGCCGGTCACGGCCTCCCAGTCGGACACCGCCACCGACCCCGTCGGCTGGGTGGACGAGGCCCAGTCCGTCAGATGCTGGCCGAAGGCGATCGCCGGTCGCGTCCGCAGCTCGTGCAGGGCGAGGAACAGCGACCGTGTCTCGGGCGTCAGGTTGGGATCCACCGGGTCGTCGATCAGCTGGGCGGAGCCGACCGAAGCCAGGCCGGCCATCACAACTGCGACGAGCATGGGCTTGGCACGCATGGTCATGGCTTTCCGGTCTGAAGTCATGGATGGCAGTTTACTCGGAACCGAGGATCCGTCCAAAGCGATTCACAGTCTGCATCACCGGCGGCTGCACCAGCTCACGCAGCTCGAGCGGGCGGGGCGAGCGGATCCACAGGGTCGCCTCATCGCCCGGCAGCAGCGTCAGCAACTGGTCCGAAACGGTGGCGTCCTCGTGGATGCGGTCCGGGAAAAAGCACAGATCCCGAACCAGCGAGTGGGCCTTGATGTGCAGCTCGTGCCGCTCGCCGTCCCGCTCGAGCTGGAAGTCAAGCTTCGCCACCGGGTACAGAATCTCGCGGTCCGGCCGCGGGAACCAGAAGGCCCGGTCCGGGCCGGCCGTGGCCACCAGGAACCGGCCCCCATGATCGCCCGAGTCCGGCGCATCGTCCTCCAGCGGCATGCGCAGGCAGTCCCCCGGCTCGATCGACACGGACCGGTCGAGCAGCGTCTCGATCACGCCGCCGGAGAGGTCGCGCCGCTCGACCAGCACCCGCGTCGACCAGGTCTCGGCATGATCGTTGTGCAGATACGCCGCCATCGGCCCGGGGAGGTTGGTGTCGATCACCGGCGCCGCCGGACGGATCGTCAGCAGGCGAGGGCGGAAGAACCTCCGCGTCGCGAACCACAGCGGCTTGGGCCGGCCCTCGCCGTCCACCGCCGCCCAGCTCGACACCGGCCAGAGATCGTTGAACTGCCAGTAGAGCGCTCCCGAGCACCAGGGCGACAACGCCCGGAACCACTCGCACCCCAGCGCCAGCGAACGGGCCTGCACCACCTGCGCCAGATACAGCCAGTCATCGAACCCGGCCGGCGGCTCGAAATAGTCGGCCATCCGCGTGTTCGCCAGCGGCTGGCCGCCGGCATGCTTGTTGTGGTGGACCATCGCCGGCGAGTCGTACCGGCGCTGGTCGGCCGGGATCGCCCGCTTGAGTGTCGGCCAGGTCGGGGGGCCGTGGAAGCCGAACTCGCTGGCGAACCGTGGCGCGTGGGTCAGGTACCGCTTGGCGTCGCCCGCCCCGTTCCACACATCCCAGATGTGCACATCGCCGGAGTGCTCGATGCGGGGCTTGTCCACCTCGCCCGGCGTGAACGGGCTGCCGGGGATGTAGGGCCGGGTCGGGTCGATCTCCGCGACGATGGCGGGGAACATGGTGTAGTAGTAGTGCAGCCCCCACGGGATCGACGGATCGTCGCGCAGGGCCTGGAACGGCCCCCAGTGCGGCACGGCCTCGAGGCACTCGTTGTTCCCGCACCACAGCACCAGCGACGCATGACCCGCCAGGCGGGAGACATTGTCCCTCGCCTCGGCCTCGAACCACGACCGGTACGGCTCATGCTCGTGATACGCAGAGCAGGCGCACAGAAAATCCTGCCAGACCATGATGCCCAGTTCGTCGCATGCCTCGTAGAACGCGCGATCCTCGTAGATCCCGCCACCCCAAACGCGGAGCATGTTCATGTTGGCACGCTTGGCCTGCATCACCCGCTCGCGGTAGCGGGCCGGCGTGATCCGGGCCGGGAACGGATCGTCGGGGATCCAGTTCGCTCCCTTGCAGAAGATCCTCCGCCCGTTCACACGGAAGTGCAGCGTCCGCCCGCGTCCCAGCGGCGTCTCCGCCGGATCCGGCTCATCGATCAGTTCCACCGTGCGCAGCCCGACCCGTTCGACCCGCCCATCGACCTCCTGGCCGTCCACGAGCAGGCGCGTCCGCAGCGTGTACAGCGGCTGCTCGCCATGGCCGGAAGGCCACCAGAGCTGCGGGGAATCGACCCGCAGCCTCACCGCGCTCTGATCCGATGGTCGGAACTCCGAACAGGTCTCCGCGATCAGACGCCCGTCCGGCCTGGAGAGTTCGCAGGCGATCGTGACCGCATCATCCGTCGCGAAGGTGATCTGGGGGCGGACCTCGATCTGGGCCGAGGTCGCATCGGCGTGGGTCACCAGCGGGCGGGTGTCGCCCAGCCGCGCGTGTGACCAGCGTTCGATCGCGATCGGTCGCCAGATCCCCACGCTGGGCAGCACCGGGCCCCAGTCCCAGCCGAAGGCGCACGCCATTTTGCGTGCGGCGTTGTGGGGGTGGGAGGGATTCGAGCCGGCGCCCTCATGGGGAAGCTCGCCGTGCTCGGCCGCCAGCCGCTCGATGAGGCCCATCGGGGCCTCAAAGTCGATCATCAGCTCGTTCAGCCCTTCCCGGACCAGCGGGGCGATGTCGAACCGGTGGCGGACATGCATGTTGCAGACGGTGGCCAGCACATTCCCGTTGAGGCGGATCGTGGCCGACGTATCCAGACCGTCGCAGACCAGTTCGAGTCGTTCGCCCGTGACCGGACCTGAGTCGATGCGGAACTGTGATTGGTACCGCCAGTCCGTCCGTCCGACCCACGCCACCTCCAGCTCGTTGAGGCCATGGAACGGATCGGGAATCCGGCCCGCCTCGAGCAGGTCGGTGTGCACGCAACCGGGCACGCGCGCGGGCAGAGGTCCGGAGGAACCGTCGAACGGACGCACCGTCCAGCCCGAATGCAGTGGCGTACGAACGATGGGTCGGGGACGGGTTACCGGCCGGGCCTGGGACATGAATCACCTGGGAGTTCGGTTGGGCGGGGGGGCGCTGGATATCGCGGATCTCGGACGAATCACCGGGGGCGTGCTTTCGCACGCCCCCGGTTCAGCCTTTCGAGGAGCAAGACCTCAGAGGCGATGAGGGATCACGGGCAGCCGGCGTTGAACGCGGCGATGAACGCCGACACGTCGAAGAAGTTGAGCGCGCCGAACGGAGCGGCCAGGTCGGCCGGGCCGCAGGTCGGATCGACCGGACGGATGCTCACGTCGAACTCGGTGGAGTTCAGATCGCCGATCGCCGCCCCGAAGAAGTCGATGTTGATCTCGCGGATGTCGTTGGGCATCGCGACGCCGGAGAGATCCAGGGACACCAGCGTGGGCGTTCCGACCGACAGGCCGCTGACATCCCCCGCGTTGAACGTGAAGGACGGTCCGTCCTTGACCACGATGCGGCACCCCAGGCCGTCCCCGGCGTTGAGGGTGATCAGGAACTCGACGGTGTCGTTGGCGCTCAGGTCCAGCGGGGTGGGCAGGCCGTAGGCCAGCGAGAACTGCGTGAATCCTCCGCCGTCGATCAGCGTGCAGTTGTAGTCCACGCCCGTGCCGGCGGGCGCCGACGAGTTGAGCGTCCCGACCAGCGCGCTCATCTCCGCGAGCTGGGCCTGGCTGAGCGAGTACGGGTTCAGTCCGATCGAGCCGGTCGCCTGGCAGCCCTGGTTGAACACGCTGATGAACGTCGAGACGTCAAAGAAGTTCAGTGTGCCGAAGGGCGCCGCGAAGTCCGCGACCGAGCAGGTCCCGGGCGTCGTCGGCTCGAAGTAGATCTGCACCGGCTCCTCGCCCGGGAAGAGCGGCCCGGGCCCGAAGAACTGGATGCCCCAGCGGGAGAGCTGGTCTGTGTTGGCCACCGAGCCCAGCGGCACGGTCATCAGCGTGGTCTGCCCGAGCGGGAGCTGGGTGTTGACGCCCTGGTCGAACCCGAACCCGCCGGCCCCGTCCGGCGTCTGCACGAACGCGGTGCCGCTGAGGAACGGCACGTTCCGCTCCGTCACGCGGACCTTGACCGCGATGGAGTCGAACGGCGAAAAATCCAGCGGGCTCCCGAAGAAGTCCGCCCCGACCACGAGCCGGGAGAAATCGCCCGCCTCGTCCCCGAGATTGCCCGCCAGCAGCACCCCGGACCCGCTCGCGCTGACGGAGCCGATGGTCCCGCTGCCGAACGGGGAGCTCATGGTGAGAAGCTGGTCCTGCGTGAGCGTGCCCTCCTGGGCGAGCGCACAGGGTGCGAGCGTTCCGCTGACGCTCAGGATGGCCACGATGCCGCGGGTGTTGATGCTCATGAAAATCTCCTCTTTGTGTACGGGCCCGTCGCGTCTCCAGAAGTTCGGGGCCGTTCCCTCATCACTGCACACGATGGCCGCGCTCGATCCCTCGCGCGGCGGTTTGATCCGTTCAGAACGTGTCGCGCCATCCGCGGCGCCAGAGACCGTCGGAACCCGTCCGCCGGCCCCGCCACAGCCACATGCCGCCGTCATTCGGGTCGTTCTCGATGTCAAAGTAGAGATCGTCCTGCTCGACGGTCTTGGCGTGGCCGTCGCCGAACAGCATGTTCGCCTGGCCGAACAGCTCGCTCGCCGGGGCCGTGGTCTCCTTGTTGCCGCTGCCGTTGACGTGGGCCCACGGCCTGCGTCCGTTGGCGAATGTGCGGTCGGCGTCCTTGGCGCCGTGGCGGAAGCCCGGGAAGGTGAGCCAGCTGGTGTTCGTGCTGGTGGGCTGGTGGTTGAGAGCGAACATGGTCTGGCGGTGCATCTCCATCGAGTCGCCGAGGATGATCATCCCCGAAGGCTGCGGCGGCGCGTCCCGCTTGTAGTCCCACTCGCCCAGGAAACGGCCGCCCGCCCCGCCCGCGCCGGGGTACTGGGTGCCCGAAGGCTCGTACGGGACGGTCATATAGTGGTTCAGCGCGTAGCTGTAGACTTCCTTCTCCCAGTAGAACTGGTCCGTGTAGTCCGACTCGTTCTCGGTCCGGATCGGGCAGTTGAACACGAACCCCTTCTCGAACGCGGCGAAACCGGCCTGCGGCCCGTCGAGATCCTGCAGCTTGGGGATGTAGGTGTAGAGGTTCTTCTGCCAGGTCTCGATCCAGCCGTACCAGGGCTGGGCCATGCCCGCCTGCTGGCGTTCGATCGCGGCGAAGCGATCCTTGTTGTCCTGGGCGTACATGTTCTGCGAGATCCCGAGCTGGCGCACGTTGCTCAGGCAGAGCACGTTCTGCGCCGTCGAGCGAGCCCGGGAGATCGCGGGCAGCAGGATCCCGATGAGCAGCGCGATGATCGCGATGACGACGAGAAGTTCGATGAGTGTGAATGCTCTGCTCTGTCGCATGTCCGTTTCCCTCGGATGGCACGCCTGATGACGCGTCGGTCACGACCCGCCTTTCGGCGGCGCGGTCGACTCGCGGATGACCAGTTTTTCCGTCAGCAGCACCTCGTCCGCGGTGTGCCGCCGGCCGTCGAGGCGTTCGGCGAGGAGCCGGGCGGCCGTGCGGCCCATCTCCTCGCTCGGCAGCGCCATCGCGGTCAGCGACGGCACGAGGTCGGCCGCCGGGAATGTGTCGTTGAAGCACACCATGCTGACATCGTGCGGCACGCTCAGCCCGGCCACCCGTGCCGCCCGCAGCAGCTTGACGGTCATGACGTGGTGGTAGACCAGCAGGGCGGTCGCGCCGCCCCGGACCACCTGCTCGGAGATCACATCGATCGCGCGGGCCGGGCTGGGCAGCTCGGCCGACAGCGGCCTGATGCCCCACTGCTGCAACGCGCTGCGATACGCCGAGAACCGCGCCTGGATCGAAGGGTGCGGCTTGATGTGCTCGTCGGGCATGACGAACGCGATCCGCCGGTGCCCGAGCACCATCAGGTGATGCAGCGCCTCCCGCGTGCCCGACTCGTCGTCCACCGCCACCGACACCCCGTTCCGCCCCGCCACCCCGTTGAGCGACACATAGGGAATCCCCGACGCGTCCAGCGGCGCCAAGCGGCCGGCCTCCAGGCAGTCGATGACCACCGCGCCGTCCACCCGCCAGCGCGGGGGCTGGTACAGGTCTTCCTTCAGCGAGCGCGGCAGCGTGCAGAGCTGGTAACCCTTCTCCAGCAACGCGTTCATCATCGCGTTCAACGCCTGCTCGGTTGAACCCAGCACCGAAGTGCCGAAGTCGGAGATCCCCAGAATCGCGATGAGATTGGTCCGCTTGGCCCGCATCGACCGCAGGATGGGGTCGGGCCGATAGTTCAGCGCTTTCGCCGCGTCGAGCACCCGCTCGCGGGTTTCCGACCGGACGGAAAACCCCTCGGTCTGGTTGTTCAGGACACGGGAGACGGTCGAGACGGCCACCCCGGAGCGATCCGCCACGTCCCGCAGCGTGACGGCGCGTTCTCCAGCGGTCGGGTTGATCTGGGGCCGCTTCGGCATCCTGTTCCCTCTCCGAACAGACCTAGCAAACGATTTCGCATCGTACTGGTTTCGTGCCGCCATGCAAGACCCTCCGGGCACTTTGCCCGGGGAAATGTTGTTGCATGCCATTTTCGTTGGCTGATGCCTCGAAACCGGCCTTCCGCCGCAGCTTGCTTCGTGGTATCGTCGCCGTTCTGGAGGGGCGGCCCGGGTTTCTCGGTCCTCGTTCCAGCCACAGCAATCGTTTTCGCTCCCAGACGGAGCGACGGAGTCGGGCGTGCGAGAGACAGCGACTCAAGCCCACATCGAGCCGGCCCGGTTGCGCAACGAACTCGCCCGCGTCCTCTGGGCGGAAGTTGCCCCGGCCTACGCGGCGGGGACGGACAGCAAGGGTTTCATCCCAGTGAGGGGCCCCGATTGGCAGCCGCGGCCCGCGGGCCCCCGCCGGCTCGTCCACGCCGCCCGCATGACATGGACCGCCGCCGAGATCGCCCGCCGGACCGGCCCGCCAGGCCAAGGTTTCCGAGACCACGCGCGGTTCGGCGCACAGGTC
>CAYNRF010000025.1:0-24397 GCA_964399525.1 uncultured Phycisphaeraceae bacterium
AGCGAACCCACGGCGATATCAAACCGGCCGCAGGTATCGCGGCCGTGGGACAGGCAGCGCGACAGAAGAGCGAAGAGTTCGGGGTCGACGCTGACGGGCTGATCGGCGGCCAGCGCGTTGACCACCGACACGGGAGAGACCGGGTCGAACACGGTCAGACGCTGGTGCCAGTCACGGACGAGGAACTCGACCTCCTCGGCGATGGCGGCCGCCTCGGTGGGCAGGACCGCGCGGTCGAACGCGGCGAGCACGCACTCGAACCGCGTGCCCATCGCCTCGAAGCTCCGCATGGTCCGGGTGTCGCCCACCGGATCAGACCTGCCGCGCCCGGAGGGTCTCGGGATCGAAGTCGTAGGCGTGGCGCGTCCACATGGACTTCGCGGCCAGGTCGACCGCGACCATGACCTTGGAGGCGAGGTCGATGTTGGACGCGGCCGGCTCACGCGTGCGCATGCAGGACAGCCAGTTGAGGCGGAGCTGGTCCTGGTCGTTGCCGATGTCGGGGCAGGTGATCTCCTCGCGGTCGACGTCGTCGACCCAGATGCGCTCCGGGCGGATGTCGCAGTGGCGTCCGCCGAGGTAGATGTTGGCCTTGTGGCCGCGGATCATCGTCTCGAGCCCGACCTCGTTGGCGGTGGATCCCGCGACGACCATGGTGTGGCCGTTGCCATACTGGATGGTCAGGTTGACCTGGTCGAAGTTCTCCATGTCATGGTCGACGACGTGGGCTCCGGTGGCGACCACGCGGGTGGGCCAGCCGGCGTCGAGCGCGAAGATGAGCGGCGTCATCACGTGGACGAGCAGGTCGCCGATGATGCCGGTCGAGAAGTCCTTGTACCGGCGCCAGCGGGCGAAGACCTTGGGGTCCCACTCACGCGGGCCGAGGCGGCCGCACCAGGCTTCCCAGTCAAGGTTGACGCCCGGCTTCCAGTCCGGGTTGATGCCGTAGTAGTTCCATTCGCCGGTGGTGGAGTTGCGGCAGTAGGAGGTCTGGGACCAGACGGCGGGGCCGATCTTGCCGTCCTTGATGGCCTGGCGGGCGGCCTGGTACTTGGGCAGCATGATCATCTGGGTGCCGACCTGGAAGATGCGGTCGGGGTGCTTGAGGACGGCCTTGCGGACCTCAAGACCCTCGTCGAGTTCGAGGGTCATGGGCTTCTCGCAGTAGACGTCCTTGCCGGACTCGAGGGCGTCGATGGCGTGCTGGGCGTGCCAGTGCTCGGGGGACGCGATGAGCACGCCGTGGATGTCGTCGCGCTCGAGGATCTCGCGGTAGTCGCGGGTCTGCTGGACGTCGACGCCGGACTGCTTCTCGGTGCAGGACTTGTGACAGGACATGCGCCGCTCGTCGCACGGGTCGGCGATGGCGACGACCTGAACGTTCTCCTGGCCGCGCTCGGTGAAGTTCATGAACGCGTTGGCGTGGCCGTGGCCCATGCCGCCGGTGCCGATGACGGCCATGCGGATGGTCTCGTTGGCGCCCGGCGGGCGGACCCGGCCGGCCTTGACGGAGGGAAGAACGCGGTTGGCGGGTCGGGCCTGGGCCGTGGAGCCGGCCGCGCCGAGCACCGCGGCGGCCCCTGCCAGGGCGGTCGCGCCCAGGAACTGCCGGCGGCTGGGAGCGGGGTGGGGACGGTCGGGCTGGGTCATGGGAGGCTCCTTCCGAGAATCCGGCCTTGATGAGGGCCGAGGCGGGGCGGGGGTGGGGGTGGGGGTGTTGGGGGGGTCTGCTGGGTCGATTCGGGCAAACCCTGCAGGGCGGGAATCCCGACAGGATAACTTACCGGCCAGAGGCCGGCAGGTTCAAGCGGAATGTGGGTGATCCGGTCCGCCGGGCGTGGATGGGGTGAGCTCCGGTGTTTGTGACGGGGATCGGGGATCCTTGAAAAGCAGGACGAAGAGGACGAGCACCGCGAGGGCAAAGCCGGCGGGGTACAACCACACGGTCTTCCAGTCCACCACGCCGCCTTCGCCGGTGTAGTGCGCCACCAGCCGGCTGGCGACCTGGGCGCCGATGAGCATGCCCAGGCCCTGGGTCAGAAGGACGTAGAAGCCCTGGGCCTGGCTGCGGATCTTGGCGCCGGCCTTGTTGTCGACGTAGATCTGTCCGGTCACGAAGAAGAAGTCGTAGCAGATGCCGTGGAGGATGATCCCGCCGAGCACCATCCACTTGATCTGGTCGTCGGCGGCGGAGGAGAACAGCGCGTAGCGGACGACCCACGCGAGCATGCCGATGGCGAGCATCCATTTGACGCCCAGACGGGCGAAGCAGATGGGCATGACGAGCATGAAGAAGATCTCGGACATCTGCCCGAACGACATGGTCTGGGCGATGCGCTCGACGCCCATGTCGCCCACGAAGGTGCCGGCGAAGGCGTAGTAGGCCGAGAGCGGGATGCAGAGCAGGAACGAGCACACGCAGAAGACCGCGAACGATCGGTTGCGCAGGAGCACGAGCGAGTCGAGTCCGAGCGCGTCACGGGCGGAGAACGCGCTGCCCCGCGCGGGCGCTGGCGTGTGCGGGAGGAAGAACGCGTACGCCCCGAGCAGCAGACCGGAGCCGCCCGCGACGAGGAACATGTTTGGTGAGCGGTCGAAGGCCAGCTGGGAAATGACGACGTTGGCCGCGATCCATCCGATGGTGCCGAAGACCCGGATCAGCGGGAACTGCTTCTCCGCGTTGGTCATGTTGTGCAGCGCCAGCGAGCTGGACAGGCCCAGCGTGGGCATGTAGCAGAGCATGTGGAGGAGGATCATGACGACAAAGAGCGTGGGGGACTGCTGCGCCGCCATCGGGGCCAGGCACAGGAAGATGCCGCCCAGGATGTGCATCACGCCCAGCACTCGTTCGGTGGCGAAGAAGCGGTCCGCGATCATGCCCAGGAAGAAGGGGGAGGCGATGGCGGCGATGGGGCCGACGGTGTAGGCCCAGCCGATCAGCTTGGCGTCCATGCCGGCGGCGTTCATGTAGGGGCCCATGGTGACGTACCAGGCCCCCCAGAGGAAGAACTGCAGGAACATCATCGCGGAGAGCTGGGTGGCGATGACCGGGCCGGAACGCTGACCAGATGGTGCCATGGTGGTGTATCCTGCGGGGCCTGTTCGTCCGCGGAGTCGCGGGGCCCGACAGCGTACCAGAAAGCCTTTGCCCCGTCTGCCCCGATGTGGGGTGTGGGGCTCAGCAATCCAGGAGGCGAGCATGCCCAGACCCGTGACCCTGTTTACCGGCCAGTGGGCCGACATGCCGCTGGAGCTGCTGGCCGAGAAGGCGGCGGCGTGGGGGTACGACGGGCTGGAACTGGCCTGCTGGGGGGACCACTTCGAGGTGGACCGGGCGTTGTCGGAAGACGCTTACTGCCGCGGGCGGCAGGACTTACTGGCGCAGCACGGGCTGAAGTGCTGGGCGATCTCCAACCACCTGGTGGGACAGGCGGTGTCGGACCCGATCGACGGGCGGCATCGGGCGATCGTTCCGGCGCGCGTCTGGGGGGATGGGACGCCCGACGGGGTGCAGGAGCGGGCGGCACGGGAGATGATCGACACGGCCGAGGCGGCCAAGCGGATGGGGCTGTGCGTGGTCAACGGGTTTACGGGATCGCCCGTATGGCACAAGCTCTACTTTTTCCCACCCACCAGCCAGGCGGATGTGGACAAGGGGTACGCCGATTTCGCGGCCCGGTGGCGGCCGATCCTCGACGCGTTCCACGCCAAGGGGGTGGGATTCGCGCTGGAGGTGCACCCGACCGAGATCGCCTACGAGATCCACACCATGGAGCGGGCGCTGGCGGCGGTGGACAACCATCCGGCCTTCGGGATCAACTTCGACCCCTCGCACCTGGTGTGGCAGGGGATCGACCCGGTCAAGCTGATCGAGCGGTTCCCGAAGCGGATCTTCCACGTGCACGTCAAGGATGCGGCCACCCGGCTCGACGGGACCAACTCGATCCTGGGCGGGCACCTGACCTTCGGCGACCACCGGCGGGGGTGGGACTTCCGCTCGCCGGGGCGCGGGGATGTGGACTTCGAGGGGATCATCCGGGCGCTCAACCGCATCGGGTACGGCGGGCCGCTGAGCGTGGAGTGGGAGGACAGCGCGATGGACCGCGAGCACGGGGCGGCCGAGGCCGTGGAGTTTGTGCGGGGGCTGGACTTCCCGGCGGCCGGGAGGGCGTTCGACTCGGCGTTCGACAAGGACAGGGGCTGACGCGTGACGCACGGACTGACCTACGCGATGATCGGCGGCGGCCAGGGATCATTCATCGGCGCGGTGCACCGGATGGCGATCGCGCTCGACGGTACGGCACGGCTGGTCGCCGGGGCGTTCTCGTCCACGCCGGAGCGGTCACGGGCGTCGGCGGCGGAGTTGGGGGTGGATCCGGCGCGGGCGTACGGCTCGTTCGAGGAGTTGGCCCGGGCGGAGAGCACGCGGGCGGACGGCGTCGACTTTGTCGTAATCGTCACGCCGAACGACATGCACTATCCTGCGGCCAGAGCGTGCCTGGAAGTCGGGCTGCATGTGGTGTGCGACAAGCCCTTCACGGTCACGAGCGCGCAGGCGGCGGAGCTGCGGGATCTGGCGGCGGCGAGGGGCGTGCTGTGCGCGGTGACGTACAACTACTCGGGGTATCCGATGGTGCGGCACGCGTCCGAACTCGTGCGCAACGGCATGCTGGGCAAGGTCCGCAAGGTGTTCGCCGAGTATCACCAGGGCTGGCTGGCGACCGATCTCGAAAAAACCGGGCAGAAGCAGGCGGCGTGGCGGACCGATCCGAAGCGGGCCGGCATGGGCGGCTCGCTGGGCGACATCGGCACGCACGCGGAGCAGCTGGTCCGGTTCGTCACGGGGCTGGAGGTTGAGTCGGTGTGCGCCGAGCTGACAAGCTTCGTGCCCGGGCGGGTGCTCGACGACGACGCGGCGGTGCTGCTGCGTCTGTCGGGCGGGGCGAAGGGATCGCTGACCTGCTCGCAGGTGTGCGTGGGCGAGGCCAACGGGCTGTCGCTGCGGGTGTACGGCGAGACGGGCGGTCTGATCTGGCGGCAGGAGCGGCCGGAGGAACTGACCGTGACCAAACTCGACGGCACGAAGACGGTGCTCAGTCGCGGCAGCGGAGGGCTGAGCGATCGGGCGGGCAGCGCGTCGCGTCTGCCCGGCGGTCATCCGGAGGGGTTCATCGAGGCGTTCGCGAACCTGTACCGCGGTGTGGGCGAGGCCATCGCGGCCAGGCGGGACGGGCGTGCCCCGGGGCCGCTGGCGGGCGAGGTGCCAGGGGCGGAGGACGGGCGTTTGGGTGTGCGGTTCTTGGAGGCGTGCGTGGAGAGCGGGCGGATCGGGGGTTGGAGCCGGGTGTAAAAACAGCACGCGGACCCGGGGTCCGCGTGCCGTGAGCCTACTCGGTGTCGGCCTGGATCAGTCGAGTTCGATGATCCGCAGGTCCTTGAACATGATCTCGTTGCCGTCGTGGTGGCCCTGCACGGCGATGTGGCCGGCGCTGTGGGTGCTCAGGAAGGCGTCGACCATGGGGACGCCGTTGATCCACGTGCGGATGCGGTCACCCTCGGCGCGGACGCGGTAGTCGAACCAGGCGTTGTCGCGTGTGATGGGGGCCTTGATGCGGGCGGGCCAGGCGGCGTCGTAGACGCAGCCGGTGAAGTTGCGGGGGTCGTGGTTGTCGATCTGGGCCTCGTAACCGATGGGCCAGGGGTTGTTGGCGGCCGGGTTGGGCTTGACGCGGAAGTAGAGACCGGAGTTGCCGCGCTGGTTGACCTTGACCAGCCCGCGGATTTCAAAGTTCTGGAAGGTGTCGCGGGTGAAGAGGTGGCCGGGCCCGCCGCGACCGACGATGGCACCGTTCTCGACGGTCCAGGTCCCGGCGTCCTCCTGGAACCAGCCGGCGGGCAGACCCTCGGAGTCGGCGCCGTTGATCAGGGGCTTCATGCCGGTCGGCTCGGGGTCGGTGGAGAGATCCTTGATGCGGATGTTGCGGAAGCGGAAGGCGTGGCCGTGGTCCTGCAGGGAGATGTAGCCGGTGGTGGCGCGGGCGTCGAGGGGGAGGGGCTGGTCCTCGCTGCGGAAGTAGCCGCGGCCGTCGAGGCGGGTGGCGTTGTGGATGCGGCGTTCGTTGAGCCAGACGTCGAGGACGTCACCGACCAGGCGGATGCGGTAGGTGTTCCAGCGGCCGTGGGGGTAGACGGCCATCTCCGCGGGGGGGACGGCCTCGTAGACCGCGCCGCAGTTGTGGACGGTGGGGTCCTGACCGGCGGTGTCGAGGATCTGGACTTCGAAGCCGGTGAAGGCGGGGTCGCCGCCGGAGGTCCCGCGGAGGCCGACGCCGGAGTTGCCGCCCTCGGGCATCCAGAAGTCGAGGGTCAGCTCGAAGTCGCGGAACATGCGGTCGGTGCGGATCCACCAGCCCTTGCCGGGCTTGAGGGTGACCAGTTCGCCGTCCTTGACGCCCCAGGAGCCTTCCTCGCCGGCGGTGGTCCAGCCGGAAAGGTCCTTGCCGTTGAACAGGTCGGTCCATTCGGGCTGGGACTGGGCGGCGGCGAGCGTGCTGGTGACGGCGACGGCGGCGGCGAACAGGGTCGTGCGCATGGTGTGCGGGTCCTTCCTGGGGTGGGGCGGGTCGGGGGTCCGGTGCGGGTGAAGGGCAGATGAGTTTAGACGGGGTCGCAGGCGCGGTAGGCGTCGATCACGGCCTGGTCGCCTTCCTTGCCGCCGCGCGAGTTGCCGTGCTCCATCCCGAGCACGCCCGTGAAGCCCTTGGCCTTGATGCGGGCGAAGATGTTGCGGTAGTTGATCTCGCCGGTGGTGGGCTCGCGTCGGCCGGGGTTGTCGCCGATCTGGAAGTAGGCGATCTGGTCCCAGGAGCGTTCGATGTTGTCGAGCAGGTTGCCCTCGGTGGCCTGCTGGTGGTAGATGTCGCAAAGGATCTTGCACGAAGGGCTGTTGACGGCGTGGCAGATCTGGTAGGCGTGGCCCATCTCGGCCAGCAGCATGTTGGGGTGGTCGCGGGGGTTGAGCGGTTCGAGGACCATCACGATGCCGTGGGGCTCGAGGATGTCGCAGGCTCGGCGGAGGGACTCGACGGCGTAGGCGGTCTGGTACTCGAGCGGGATGCGCGGCTCGCGGGTGCCCGGGACGACGGTGGTCCATTTCGCGTTGACGCGCTTGGCCACGTCGACGGCGGCGCGGGCCTCGTCGAGGAACCTGGCGCGGTCGTCGTCGCGGTTGCGGGAGAAGTGGGGGCCCCAGGCGGTGCCCATGTTGAGCACGAAGACGCCCATGGTCATGCCCAGGCGTTCCATGGCCTTGGCGAGTTTTTCCTGGTCCTGGACGGAGCGGCCGCCCATGCCGTTGTCCTCCCAGGCGGTAAAGCCCTGTTCGGCGGCGAACTCGAGCTGGGCGACATCATCACCGCCCGCGAGGTTGCTGAACATCCCGAAGTGGGGTGCGAAGTGCATCGAGAACTTGTCGGCCCGGGCCCGCATGGGCCGGGCGGCGGCGCCGGTGGCGGGCACGGCGGAGGCGGCGGCGATGACTCCGGCGCTGGCGATGAAGGTGCGGCGGTCCATGAAGATCGTTCCTCGGGTGGGGCTGGTGTGGAAAGTGCGGCGCTGGGTTGATTCAGACGAGCGGGGTGCGTCCGGGCATGGGGACGGGGCCGACGGGCAGGTCGCCGAAGGCGTAGGCCGGGGGCGAGAGGTCCAGGGTTGAGTTCATGGCCTGCTCCCAGGTGACGCGTTTGCCGGTGTAGGCGCTCATGCGGCCCATGATGGCGGTCAGGGTGGATTCCGCGACCTGGCGGGCCTCGTTGTAGTACGGGCCGTCTCCGCGGATGGAGGCGAGCAGGTGGACGTGTTCGTCTGCGTAGGGGTTGCCGTTCTGGCCTTCGAAGCGCCACGCGGATTCGCCGTGGATGACGGCGTAGCCGGGCCGGCTGGTCAGGGTCCCGCGCGTGCCGTAGATGGATTCCTCCACGCGTCCGTCGGTGCCGTCCTGCTGGCGGCAGAAACTCAGGCAGCGGCGGCCGCCCTCGTACTCGTACTCGACGGCGAAGTGGTCGTAGATGTCGCCGTACTTCTCGTCCGTGCGGACCTGTCGCCCGCCCATGCCGTAGGCGCTGGTGGGGTGGGCGCCGAAGGCCCAGTTGATGACGTCGAGGTTGTGGACGTGCTGTTCGGTGATGTGGTCGCCGGACAGCCAGCAGAAGTAGAGCCAGTTGCGGCACTGCCATTCCATGTCGGTGTACTCGGGCTTGCGCTCGTGGACCCAGAGGCCGCCCTGATTCCACGCGCAGCGGGCGGAATGGACGTCCCCGATGGCGCCGTCCCTGATCTGGCGCATGGCTTCGAGGTAGCAGCGCTCGTGGCGCCGCTGGGTTCCGGCGACAACGGAGAGGCCTTTGGCCTTGGCCTGCTCGGCGGCGGCGATGACGGTGCGGACGCCGGCGGGGTCGACGGCGACGGGCTTTTCCATGAACACGTGTTTGCCCGCGTTGACGGCGGCCTGGAAGTGGATCGGGCGGAACCCCGGCGGCGTGGCGAGGATAACGACGTCCACGTCCTTGAGGGCCAGCAGTTGCTGGTACGCGTCGAAGCCGGTGAAGGCCCGTTCGCCGATGTCGACGCGGTCGGCGAAGTCCTCCGAGTTGGTCAGGTAGTTGCGTGCGCCGTCGAGGCGGTCGGGGAAGAGGTCCGCCAGGGCCACGATGCGGGTGGAGGGGTGGGCCTCCAGGGCGTTGAAGGCTGCGCCGGTGCCGCGTCCGCCGCAGCCGATCACGCCGACGCGGACGGTGTCGGCCCCGCCGTTGGTCCAGCCGGAGGCGAAGGAGGGGAGGACGGCGGCGGCGATGCTGGTGCCGGCGGCGGTCTTGATGAAGTCGCGGCGGGACCAGTCGGACGGGCGTGCGGGACGGGCGTTCATACGTGGATCCTCTGCGGGGTCAGCGGTCGGGGTTCGAGCCGGCGATGGCCAGGGGAGGCGAGGGAGGGGAGGAGGGGGGTCAGGGTTGTTCGAGGACGCGGTTCATGCGGGCGGCGATGTCGGCCAGGCGGTCCGGTCCCCCGCCTCCGACCTCGGCGGTGGCCCAGCCGATGTAGCCGACGCGGCGCAGGGAGGCGACGACGCGGTCCCACCCGGCGTCGCCGTCGCCGATGTCCGCGCCGAAGCCCTTCCAGAGGCCTTCGTCGTCGCGTTTGCGCCGGCTGAAGTCCTTGATGTCGAGCTTGAGAATGCGGTCGCCCAGAGTGTCGATCCACTGCTCGGGCCAGCCGGAGTTGACGATGTTGCCGACGTCGAAGTACCAGCCGAAGGTGCGGCGGGATCGGCCCTCGTTGAGTTCGTCCACGAAGCGGGCGGCCTCGAGGGGGCTGAGCAGGAAGTTGTTCCACACGTTCTCGAACGCGATGGAGATGTTGAGTTCGTCCGCGAGCGGGGCGGCGGCCCGCATGGCGTCCAGGGCGAGGTCGTAGGCCTGGGCGTAGGGCATGGACTGGTTGACGACCGCCGGGACCACCAGCACGGTGGTGGCGCCGAAGGCTTTGGCGTCACGGAGGGCGGTCTCAAGGGCGGAGCGTGCCTCGGCGCGCACGCCTGCGTCCGGGTGGTTGAAGGGCTTGGACCAGTGGGTGGAGAGGACGACGCCGTGGACCTCGATGCCGGTCTGTTCACTGGCGTCGCGGACCTCGTCGGCCTGGTAGGGGCCCGGGCTGTCGAGCTCGATGCCGTGCAGGCCTGCGGCCTTGACGGCGGCAAACTTTTCGGCCAGCGTGGACCCGGTGTTGACCATGCCGATCTTGACGGCGATGCGGATCCAGCGATCGGAGAGGGTCGGCGGCGGAATGGGTGTTGTCGAAGCAGCGGGTTGGACAGCGAGAGCACGGCCGGTCAATGCGAGCCCGGCGGCTCCGGCGACGGACAGCCCGACGAACGTGCGCCGGTCGATGGATTGGCTCGGGATCGGGGTGCTCATGTCAGCGCGGTCCTTCCGGGGGATGCCAGCGTGGGAGTGGCGCGTTCGCCGAAGGCCCAGGGCGCGGCGTTGAGGTCCTCGGTGCTGTTGAGCGCCTGCGCCCATGTGACGGTCTGTCCGGTGTAGGCGGCCATGCGTCCCATGATGGCCAGCAGTGTGGAGTGGGCCATGAACTCGCCGTCGTTGAGCGGTGAGCCTTCGCGGATGGACTTGAAGAGCAGGTCGTGCTCGCGCTGGTACATGTCGTTGGACTTGGCGGTCCCCCGCCAGGGGGTCTTTCCTTCGATGGTGTGGTTCTGCTGCCACGGCTGCATGGTGCAGACGCCGTCGGAGCCCATGAACAGGGCGGAGTTGTCGGAGGGCGTGTTCTCCCAGTGGCGGCACATGTGGTAGGCGCGGACGCCGCCGGGGTACTCGTAGGTGACGGAGAAGTGGTCGTAGACGTTGCCGGTCTCGGGAACATCGGGGCGGGTCTGGCGTCCGCCGACGGCCCAGCAGCGTTCGGGGGGCGCATCCTGCATGGCCCAGGCCTGCCAGTCGATGGCGTGGACGGCCTGCTCGACGATGTGGTCGCCCGACAGCGGGTGGAAGTAGTGCCAGTTGCGGGTCATGAACTCGGCGTCGGTCCACGCGCCCTGGCGGGGCTTGGGCTTGATCCAGCCGGTGGTGTTGTAGGTGGTCTGGATGGCGCGGAGGTCGCCGATGCCGCCCTCGTGGAGTCGGGCCATGGTCTCACGGACCTGGTCCTGATAGCGCCAGCAGAAGCCGGACATGAGCGAAAGGCTCTTCTCACGGGCGATGCGGGCGGATTCGAGCACCGAGCGCACGCCGGGACCGTCGACGGCCACCGGCTTCTCGCAGAACACGTGCTTGCCCGCGTCCACCGCGAGGCGCAGGTGCTCGGGGCGGAAGCCGGGGGGCGCGGTCAGGAGCACCACGTCGACACCCGAGCCGATGACGGTCTGTGCGTTGTTGAATCCGGAGAACATGCGGTCGGGGGTCACGCGGAGCTGGTGCCTGACCGCGGCCTCGGGATCGTCTGCGTGCTCGCGCACGTTGTCGGTGGCGAGGTTGAGGCAGGGGACCAGACGCTCGGGGTAGAGATCGCCCATGGACCAGAGCACGGCGTTCGGGTCGGCGGCCAGGGCCTGGATCACGGCCCCGGTGCCGCGCCCGCCGCAACCGATGACGCCGACCTTGAGGATCGCCTTCTCGTCGAGTTCGGGTTGGCGGGCGGAGGCTCTGGCGAGGCCGGAGGCGCCTGCGAGGGCGGCGGCTCCAAGCATCAGGCTGGCGGCGTTGAACTCGCGGCGCGTCCAGTGGCGGTCATTGGTCATGGGTCGTGTCCTGCGGGATGGTGTCGGTGGAGACGAAGCGGAAGCCGACCCAGGAGCAGTCGGCGAGCCACCAGCGGCTCTTGGGGATCTGCGGGTCGCTGGCGTTCCAGGAGCGTTCCTGTTCGAAGGTGGCGTCCGGGCGGCACGCGTCGGCGGGGTCGCGGTAGCTGCCGCCCATGGCGACCGGACGCCGCGTGTCGGTGTCCACCCATTCGGACACATTGCCGAGCATGTCGTGCAGGCCGTGGATGTTGGCGGCCTTGCGGGACACGGGGTGTGTCGTGTGATTGGCGTTCTCGGCGGTCCAGGCGGCGGCGTCCAGGTCCGAGGGGACGGGCCCGGCCAGGTGGGTCCACTCGGCGGCCGTGGGCAGTCGGAAGGCGATCCCGGTCGCCTGCGAGAGCCAGACGCAGAAGTCCTCGGCCCCCTGCCGCGTCATCCCCATGGCGGGGAAGCCCTGATGCCCGAATCCGCGGTCCGGTGGGACGTAGGGCTTGCTGGGGCGTGCGATGGCGTCGGCGGTCTGGGCGTCGGGTTGGTCGAGGCGGTAGGTGAAGATGTCGTAGAGTTCCCACGGGACCTCGGTGCGGAGGGCCCACATGGGCCCGATGGCGCCGTCGTCGGACGCGGGAACGCGGATCAGTTCGAGGGAGACGGTGGTGCCGGGCACACGGATGGTGCGTTGCTCGAGGGTTGCGCCGCGTTCGGCCCCGGGCGTCGGGGTCACGGCGGGCTCCGCCAGGCCGGGCACGGCGGCCAGGAACAGAAGGAGTCCGGTGATGGTTCGGCTCGCACGCATGCTCGGGTTGCTCCTTGGGTTCTCTCCGGTGGCGGGGTGCGTCCCGACGCCGCCGCCCGCCCAGTCCTCCCGGGACGAGCAGCGTACCTTGGAGCGGCATGAGTACGCAAGGGTGCTCATGGGTACGCGCTGCCGGATCGTGTTGTACGCGGAATCCGAGGATCGGGCGGCCGAGGCCGCCGGCGCGGCGTTTGACCGGATCTCGGTGCTGGAATCGGTGCTGAGCGACTACCGGGCGGACTCGGAGTCGTCCCGGCTGGCGCGTCTGCCAGCCGGTGCATGGCACGAGGTTTCCGCTGACCTGTTCGGAGCCTTGGAGCGAAGCCGCGCGGTCTTCGAAGCCTCGGACGGGGCATTTGACCCCACCGTCGGCCCCTTCACGGTGCTCTGGCGCGCGTCGCGTCGTGCTGGGAGATTGCCCGAATCGGATGCGCTCGACGACGCCCGGGCGGTGGTAGGGTTCGGAGGGGTTGAGTTGATGGAGCCGGACCGGGTCCGGTTGCGCAAATCGGGCATGGGGCTGGACTTTGGAGGGATCGGCAAGGGCCTGGCCGCGGACGCAGCGATCGCGGCGCTCCGGGCCGCAGGATTGCCGATGGCGTTGGTGGACTTCGGCGGCGATGTCGTCGCGGGCGATCCGCCGCCCGACGAGCCGGATGGTTGGCGGGTCGAGATCCGCGACGGGATCGGAGCGATCCGGACCTTTCGCTTGAAGAACGCCGCGGTCGCGACGTCGGGCGACCTGGAGCAGTTTGTCGACATCGACGGGGTTCGATATTCCCACATCGTGGACCCCCGGACCGGCCTGGGTCTGACCCGGCGGCGGGCCGCGACGGTGGTCGCGGACCACGGCTGGCTGGCCGATGCGCTGGCCAGCGCGGCCTGCGTGCTCGGACCGACGGGATCAGAGCGGCTGGGCGCCCGATTCCCCGGCGTCGTGATCGAGTGCGTCGAGGGTGATTGACCTCGGGACGGGCATCGGGGGAAGCGCCGCGTCCCGGTCGCGTGGCTCTGCGCCGAGTTTCTCAAGCAGGCGTGCCTTGAACAGCCAGGCCCGCTGATCGGGTGTCAGGCCGGGAGCATCGAGGTTGATCGAGAAGCGGCCGGACGGATCGGACATGCGTCGGACCTGCAGGCGGGCCGCATCGAGCCGCGCCTGGGCTTCGGCCCGCGCCAGCACCCGGACGCCCAGCGGCCTCGCGTCGTACGAGTACAGATCGCCGTCGTGCCCGGCCGAGACCAGGAACTCGCCGTTGGGCGAGAAGCAGACCGAACGGATGGCGGAGTTGGAGCCGGGAAACTTGAGGAATACGTCGCCGCTCTGGGTGTCGACGATCGAGATCTCCGTGAACCAGGATCCCGCGGCGATGCGGGTGCCGTCGGCGGACATGCTCAGGCTCGTGAGGAACTGCCCGCGGTGGGGGACGCTGCGGATCTCCGCGCCGGTCGCCACATCCCAGATGCGCATCGTCTGGTCGCGTGAGGCGGTGAACAGCTTGGATCCGTCCGAGGTGAAGCGGCAGGAGAACGCGTCCGAATCATGGCCGCCGAGTCGATGCACGAGCGATCCGTCGAGGCTGGACCAGACCGCCACCTCGCCGGCCCGTGACGTGGTGGCGATCAGCCCGCTGTCCGGGCTGAAGGCCAGGCAGTTCGAGCGGTGATCGTGGGCAACGAACTCATGGAGCAGGCCGAGGGTCCGGGCGTCCCAGACCAAGACCACTCCATCGTCGCCGGTGGCGGCGATCAGGCGGCCGTCCGGGGAGAAGGAGCAGGACCAGACGGTCCCCCGCTTGACCGGGCTGAGCGTGCGGCTCGTTCCGGCCTGGATGTCCCAGACCCGGACCGTGCCGTCCGCGCCGGAGGAGACGATCCGCCGGCCGTCGGGCGAGAATCGCGCAGAAAAGACGTCGCCCTCATGCCCGCGGAGGCTCGCCAGCTCGATGAGCAGTTCGGGGTCCCACAACCGGACGACATCGTCCCGCCCGGCGGAAGCGAGGATTGAACCGTCCGGCGAAAAGTCGACCGACAGCGCGTGGTCGGCGTGCGCCCTGATGATCTGCAGCGACGAACTGCCCGGCGGCGTATCCAGCGGCCAGGCCCGCAGGGTGCCGTCGAGCGATGCGGACAGCAAACGGCCGGAACCGGGATCCAGGCGCATCGAGGACACGGCCTCATGGTGGCGGACCCGCGACCAGGTCTGCCGCCCGTCGTCGAGCGACCAGGCCCGCAGGCTGCGATCGATCTGCCCGGAGTAGAGCGTCGACGCATCGGAATCGAACGCGAGACCGCGGATCGAACTGATGAGCGGGCCGCGCTCGTTCTCAAGCTCCAGCGAGCCGGTCCGGACGTCCCAGACGCGGATGCGTCCGAACTGTCCGCCCACGGCGACGAGACGGCCATCGGACGAGAGGCAGCCTGCGTTGGCCCGCGCTTCGAGGTCGAACACCGCCAGCTCATCGAGCGTGCCGGTGTCCACGACGGTGACGTTGCCCTGGGAGCTCCAGACGACGGCCGAGCGGCCGTCCCCGGACACCTCCAGGCCGGCGATGCCGCGTGTGAAGCGCCGGGTCGGGCGCTCGGCGGTGGGGCGTGACGGGGACCAGACGGTCAAGGATCCGTCCTCGGTCGCGACCAGCAGGGCGTCTTCGCCGGTCCGGGCGAGCCGGCCGATCCCGGCGGGGAAGGCGGATTGCTCCGCCGGCGCGGTCTCCTCGCCGATCCTCCAGACGCTCAGGCGGCCGCTCGCGTCGCCCAGAAAGACCGATCGGGCGTCGGCGGAGAGGGCGGCGCTGGTCCACCGCGTCTGATCCGTCGGGTCGAGTTGCTCGATCGTCTCACCGGTATCCGCGTCGATCACCTTGTACGAGCCGCCGGCGAAGCCGACCAGGATGCGTCGGGACTGCGTCGCGAGGTCGAGCGCCGTGATCTGATCGTTCGAGGCGACGAGCGTCTGGTCTCCGGTATCGACCAGGGCCTGGGCGAAGTTCCACTCCCATCCGCGCATGGGCTCGGGGATCTCCTCGAGGCGTTCCTGCGCCTGCGAGACCTCGCGGCTCTGGTACGCGAGGAACGCGCCCGCGATGCCGGCGGCGTAGGCCTGACGCTGGGCCGTCCGGCTTTCGAGCAGCGCCCGCTGTTCGGCGAGGATCCGCTGGCGCGACTCCTTCCAGCCGAGGTATCCGAGCACGCCGATGCCGACCGAAAGAACCGTGACGCTGGAGAAAAGCAGCATCAGCATGGCGACGAAGGTGCGGTGGCGTCGGGTGAACAGCCGGGCCTGGCGCCAGGCGCTCTGGCGGCGGGCCTGGACGGGCTTGTCGGCCAGATAGGCGCGGACATCAGCCGCCAGGGCGTCGGCGCCCTGGCAACGGTGCTCGGGGGCGATCGAGATGGCGGTGGTGATGATGGCGTCGAGGTCCGGATCGATCGACCGATCGGTGGACCGTGGCCGGGGCGGCGTCCGGGACTGGATGATGCTCAGGGCTTCGTGCAGCGTCACCCCGGAGAAGTCGTGGGGGGTCCGGCCGGTGACGAGTTCGTACAGGATGACCCCGAGGGCATACACGTCGGCCCGCGTGTCGATCACGTGCGTGCCGGTGCATTGTTCCGGGCTCATGTAGTGCATCGTGCCGAGGAGCTGTCCCGCGTCGGACTGCAGGGTGATGGGCTCTCCGCCGGGATCCACGGAACGGGCGATGCCGAAATCGATGATGCGGGCCCGGCCGTCCGCGCCCACCAGGATGTTGCCGGGCTTGAGATCGCGGTGGATCACGCCGAGCTGGTGCCCGTGCTGAACGGCGTCGCAGATGGCGGCGAACATCGTCAGGCGGGCTCGCCGCGTGAGCTGTTCGTCGCGCACGAAGCGGTTGAGGGGACGGGCCTGCGGGACGAACTCCATCGCGAAATAGGGGATCTCGTAGCCGCTGGGGTCGCGGAACGTGCCGGCCTCGTAGATCGGCGCGATGCCCGGGTGGCTGAGGCGCGCGAGCACCTCGACCTCGAATCGGAACCGCTGCACCGCCGAGGTGTGGGCGAGGGTGCGGTGCATCACCTTCAGGGCCACCGGCCTGGGCGGGTTCTCCTGCTCGGCCTGGTACACGGTGGCCATGCCGCCGGATCCGAGAACACCGAGGATGCGGTATCCGGGGACCATGTCCGGGGCCATCGGTTCCGGGCGTCGCGGGGGCGGGATCGCGGGCGACTCGAGGAAGGTGGTGATGGTCTCAAGGGTGCCCAGCAGCCGGAGCACGCGGGCGCGGAGGGCGTCGTCGCCGTCGCAGATCTGCTGGACGAACGACATGCGGTCCGGAGGCGATACGTCCAGCGCCCGGGTGAAGATCTGGTGGGCGCGGCGGGCCTGCTCAGTCGCCATCGGTCGACCCGCCATCGGTCATCCGGCAGAACAGCCAGGCCTTGGCGGCCTGCCAGTCTCGATCGATCGTTCTCGGTCCGACTCCGAGCAGTTCGGCGGTCTCCTCGACGGTGCAGCCGCCGAAGAACCGCAGCTCGACGATGCGGGCCTGGCGCGGATCGATCTCGGCCAGCTCGGCGAGCGCCTCGTCGAGGGCGAGGAGTTCCTCGTCTCGCAGGGGTGCGGCCACGTCGCGGTCGCTGAGCGAGAGGCGGGAGGCCGTTCCCCCGCGCTTGAGGGCACGGCGTTCGCGGGCGTGGTCGATGAGAATCCGTCGGATGATCTGCGATGCCACCGCGAAGAAGTGGAGCCGATCGGACCATTGGGCGGAGTGCTGGTTGACGAGTTTGAAGTAAGCCTCGTGGACCAGGGCGGTCGGCTGGAGCGTGTGGTCGGGCCGTTCAGCCTGCAGGTGGACATTGGCCAGCCGGCGCATGTCGTCGTAGATGACGGCCATCAACTGGTCGACGTGCTCCCGACGCCCGGACGCCGCGGCGCGCAGCAGGAGGGTGATGTCCGCGCTCTCGTCGCTCATCGTCGGTCCACACGCAGGGCGAGCCGTCAGGCCGCCGCGTTCGGGAGTATACCCGATGCCGCGTTGTCTCCCGGCGCGAGCCGCGGCGTGCCGGGCCGACCGGGGGCGCGTGGGTCGCACGCCGGGCTGTGTCCGGCCAGGGGCGGGGGCGGTGCCGGGGCGCAGGAAGGACGAAGTGAAGGGTCGCGTGCGATTCACGGCGGATCCTTTGAAAGGGGTCTGGCGACCACCTCCACGCGGAAGCCGGGCCCGGATCGCGCCGTCACGCCGTGGCGACGACGTAGGCCGTCCAGGATTCGCGTCCTGCCAGGCTGGCGGGGTCGGCGGGGCCGAGATACACCCCTCCCGCCGCGGCGGAGGGATCGTGGGTGTGACGCCACATCCGGGCATCGGAGAACCCGGCCGCCCGGCACGCGGAGATCATGTCATCCGGGGTCCAGAGCCGGAAGGCATAGCGGACGGCGTCTCCCAGGAACCGGCCCGGTCGTCCCGCCGGGCCGGGGAGTCGGAAGTGGATTCTGCAGTCCGCGACCGCCGTGAGGGGGTCAAAGCCGCGGATCTCCCAGAAATATTCGAACGGATCGGGAGCCGGCTCGCGTGCGGACCGGGGGCGTGGGTGCACCGCGTGCGCCACGATCCCGGGACGCTGGTTGGCCGGGCCGCCGAAGAGATTGCAGACCAGCACGCCTCCCGGCCCGAGCCCGCCCCGCGCCGCACGCAGGTAGTCGATCAGTTCCGGCCCCGTCGTCAGGTACATGATGCTGAAGTTGAGCACCGAAAGAATGTCGGCCGGGGGGACAAGGTCGGACGGGACGCACCGGACGTCCGCCCGCACGCAGCGCAGCCCCTCCGCGTCGCTCCCCAGCAGGCGGGCGGCCCGGGACCGGGCCCAGTCCAGCGTCGATTGGTCAAGGTCGATGGCGTAGGCACGCCTGCCTGCGGACCGCGACAGCCACGCGATCGAGTCCGCGGCCGTGCCGGCGAAGTCCTCGCGGAGGATGCGGGCCGGCGCCGCGTGCGGTCCCCGGACGCGGGCGTGGATCAGATCCAGCAACGGGGCGTGGACATCCGGGTCCTGGACGGCCCAGCGGTAGAGTTCGAGCGGATGGGTCTTGGGGGTCTTCACGGCCGACGACACGGTCCCGGGGTGCGTGCTGGTGTCGAAGGACCACGCGGAGACCCGCCCGCGATCACGCCGCGTCGGCATCGCCCCCGCCCCACGCCCCCCTCCCTCCCCCCGACGCTCCTGGTCGCGGGCCGGAGTGAAGTCGTCAGATCTCCCGGATCTCGGCCGCTTTCTTGGTCACCGCGTCGTCGATGCGGGCCTCGTACTTCTTGAGCAGGTCCTGAATCTCCTCGTGGAGCTTCTTGACCTCGTCCTCAGAGACCGGGTTGGTGGCCGCCTTGGTGAGGGCGTCGGCGGCCTTGTTCGCGTCACGCCGCGCGTTGCGCATGACGACTTTCTGCTCTTCGCCCGCCTTCTTGGCCTGGTTGACGAACTGTTCGCGTCGCTCGGCGGACATCATGGGCAGCATGATGCGGATGGCCTTGTCCTCGACCATCGGGTTGACCCCGAGGTTGGCCTGCTGCAGACCCTGCTTGATCGCCCCGAGGGCGCTCGGATCGAACGGCTTGATCAGGATCTGGGTCGGCTCGGGGACGGAGATCGCGGCGAGGGCCTTGAGGTCGGTCGGTGAGCCGTAGTAGTCGATCTTCACGTAGTCCACCAGGGCCGTGCTGGCGCGCCCGGTCCGCAGCCCGCGGAGCTCGCTGGACAGATAGTCCAGAGCCCGCTGCATGGACTCTTCGGCTTCGAGCAGGATCGTGTCGGGGTCGGTGCTCATGGCGCGTTCTCCATCTCGGCAGGGCGGCTGATCGCCCGGGCGGCATCGTATGCCGGCACCGCCCCGCGTCGTGCCCGAACCGTTCGGCCCGCCTTATGCGGGCGGGTGATCCCGGGTGACAAGGGTGCCGATCGGCTCGCCCTCGATGACCCTGCGGATGTTGCCGTGCTGCTTGAAGTCGAACACGAGCACCGGGATGTTCTGCTCCTGGCACATCGCCAGAGCGGTCATGTCCATGATACGGAGCTGGCGGGCGAGGGCTTCACCGAAGGTCAGGCGGTCGAAGCGCGTCGCGGTCGGATCCTTCTTGGGATCCGCGGTGTAGACGCCGTCGACCTTGGTGGCCTTGAGCAGCACGTCGCACTGCAGTTCGGTCGCCCGCAGGGCCGCGCAGGTGTCGGTGGTGAAGAAGGGGTTGCCGGTGCCCGCCGCGAGGATCACCACCCGACCCTTTTCCAGGTGCCGGATGGCCCGGCCGCGGATGAACGGCTCTGCCAGAGCCCGGATGTCCAGCGCGCTGAGAACCCGGGCGTCGGTGCCGATCTGGATGAGCTTCTCCCGCAGCGCGACGGCGTTCATCACCGTGCCGAGCATGCCCATGTAATCCGCGGTGGCCTGCTGGATATCCCCCGACTTGGCCAGATCGGCGCCGCGGATGATGTTGCCGCCACCGACCACCACGGCCACCTGGGCGCCCGCCGAGGCGGCGTCCCGGACCTCCGAGGCGATGATCCCGAGCTCCTCGGTATCGATGCCGAAGCCCCCGGGCTTGCAGAAGGCCTCCCCCGACAGTTTGAGGAGCACCCGCTCCGGTTTGGGACGTCGGGCCATGCCCGTCGCGGCGGCGTGCTGGGTGGCGGTGGGCATGGCGTGACTCCGGACGGGTGGGGACGGGGCGGATCGAGGAACCGTTGCGGGAAAGCCTAGGGCGGCCTCCGATTCAACCCGGAACCGGTGGGATCGTCAACCGGGGCCGAACCGTGCCGAGCCCTGGAGCGAATCGTCTGGCGGTTGGACGCGGGATCTCGGACCGGCCGATCATGTGGAGGACCATGGCCGACCCATCCCCGACCATCACGGACCAGGATCTCCGGCCGGCCGGGCGTCGGTGGACGCGTCTGGAGCGGGCGACCCTCTACGGGCTGGGCGGCTCGGCGCTGATCCACCTGTTGATCGTGCTGATCGCCGCGCTCGTCACGGTCCGGTTCAACTTTGGTGATGCCGGCGGCAGCGCGGGAGAAGAGGGCGTCGAGTTCGCGGTCCTCAACGACGCCAGCCTGGCGCAGGACAACAGCCCCGTGCTCCAGACCGAACGGACGGCGGTGCAGACGAGCCTGTCCGATTCGCCGGTCCGGCTGGACCTGCTGGCGGACCGGGCCGAGGACCGGTCGGTCGACGATCTGTCGGAGTCGATCGCTCCGGCGCTCGACCCGGGCGGGGGCGGGCTGACCTCGTTGGACCCCGAGACCGGTTCGGCCGGCGCGGGCTCGGGCGAGGGCAGCAGCTTCTTCGGGCTGGAGGCCAAGGGCAGGCGGTTCGCATACATCGTGGACATCTCCGGATCCATGAACTCGCCGGGCAACAACGAGCTGACCCGGTGGGAGCTGACCCGGGCCGAACTGGCCCGGAGCATCCGCGCGCTCGAGCCGGAGACTCAGTTCCACATCCAGCTGTTCAGCTCCGGCTCGCAGTCCCTGTTCGGCGTGGCGTCATGGTCCCAGTCGTCGCCTTCCAACAAGCGCCTGACCTCCGACGCTCTCGCGATCGTTTCCCCCAACGGCGGGACGGAACCGCTGCCAGGGTTCGAGGCGGTGTTCTCGCTGGATCCGAAGGCGGACGCGATCTATTTCATGTCGGACGGCGAGGTGGCGGACGGTCCTGCCTTCGCGGCGGCGCTGCGCCAGCTCAACGGCCGACGCCCCGTTCCGATCCACTGCATCCTGTTCGGCGACGCGGGCGGGGGGGACGCGCTCCGACGGGTGGAAGCGATGATGAAGAACATCTCCGCCCAGTCCGGCGGCCGCTACCTCCGCGTCGGCACCCTCGGTGGTGGGGGCAGGCCATGATGCCGGCGGCGCTGGGCGTCGTGCTCATCCTGTTCGCGTCCCCGGTGGTCCTGCGCGATGGGACGCGGTACGAGGCCCCGCCGGGCCGGTCGTTCGCTGTCACCGAGCAGGGGTTGCAGATCGACATCGCGCCGGATCCGGCGGCGGGTGTCGTGCCCGTCCGCAGAGTGGTCGGTTGGGGCGACATCGAGCGGTTCGAGGGCGAATGGGGCGACGCCGAGCCGTTCCGCGCGATCTCCGACGCCGTGGCTCGGGCGCGCCGCCGGCTGGCACGGGGGGACGTGAGCGGCGCCCAGTCCTTGCTCGAACCGATCGCCGGCCGATACCTGGGCGGCGCCGGCCCGACCACCGGCTCGATCGGGTCGATGCTGGCGTTCTGCCGCGTGCTTCGGGGGGATCGTGCCGGCGCGGCCGAGGCGTGGGTCGCGTGGGGTCGCAGCGCCGAGCCGGCGCCGCCGTGGATCGATGAACCGACGGGGCTGGCCCCGTCCATCCCGCCGGTGTGGAGCCCCGCGGACGCAGCGCGGGCCGCGGCGACGCTGACGCCGCTTGTGTCCAACTCGTCGGATGGTGATGCGGCGTCGGAACTCGCCCGCCTGTATGCCCTGGCCGCGCTGCACGCCGCCTCCGACGGGCCTGCGACCCGGTTGCGGGCGGATCCGGGTGTCAGGCTTGTGTGGGACATGGTCCGGGCCCAGGTCGATCCGGATCCGGCCGGGCGCCGGGGGGCGCGGGAAGCGCTGCGGCGGCGGGCCCGGACGGCGGAGCCGGACTGGCAGGCCGCCTGGGTGCACCTTGGGCTGGGCGTCTCGCTGCTGGGCGAGCCGGACCGGATGGACGCGGACGCCGGGGCGGCGGAACTGCTGACCGTCGTGCTGTTGCACCAGAGGACCGCGCCCGGGCTGGCGGACCTCGCGGCCGGCCTGGCCGCGGAATACTTCGAGCGGACCGGCCGGTCCGACCACGCGCGGTCGGTCCGGGAGATGAACGCGGCGGCGGCGGCCGGGCTGGCCCGAACCACCTCGCCCCGCGCCACGGCCGCCGGCGACGAGCCCCGCCCCGACGGCGAGAGCCTGGAGGAGACCCCGTGATGACCGCGCCGCCCATGATGACGACGCTCGCGCAGACAGAGACCTCACGTTCGCTGCTCGATTACGTGGCGCGCGGCGGCCCGGTCGGGCTGATCATCATCCTGATCTCCCTGGCCGCGATCGGCATGATCGTCGCGCAGTGGCTGCGGCTGCGGCGCGACGCGCTGGCGCCGCCCGATCTTGCCGAGGAACTCGCCAGGATGCTGGCCGGGGGGGATGTCGACGGCGCGATCGCCCGGTGCGCCTCGGAAGAACGCCCGAGTTTCCTCTCGCGTGTGCTCGGTCCGTCGCTCGCCCGGGCGGCACGGTCGCCCTTCGGCATGCTCGAACTGCGGACGACTGTCGAGGAGACGGGGCGGCTGGAGGTGGACCGTTTGTACCGTCTGACCGACGGGATCGGTCTGGTGGCGTCGGTGGCCCCGATGCTGGGCCTGCTGGGAACGGTCATCGGCATGGTGGGCGCCTTCGACGCCATCATGCTGGCGGAAGGACCCGCCAGGCCCGACCAGCTCGCCGGCAGCATCTCCCAGGCCCTGATCACGACCGTGCTGGGGCTGATCGTGGCGATCCCCTGCACGGCCGCGTACACGTTCCTGCGCAACCGCATCGACCATCTGAGCACGGAGATCGGAGAATCGATCGACGCGATGATCGCCCCGCTGGAAGCGTCCGGGGCCGAGGTGAAAGCCGGATGAGCCGGAGGAGCGGCACATCACGGCACATGATGAACGTCGATCTGACCCCGATGATCGACGTGGTCCTCCAGCTCATCATCTTCTTCATGCTCACCTCCAAGTTCGGCGATCTGCGCCGGACGGAGATCGACCTGCCGCGCGAACCGGGCGAACGGGAGCTGACCCGACGCGAGCCGGCCATGATCATCGACCTCGCCGGCGACGGAAGACTGCTGGTCGATTCGCGCGAAGTATCGATCGTGGAACTGGAGCGGCTGGCGCGCACCGGGTTGTCGGCGGCGACCGAAGCCGAACCATTCGACGTGCTGATCCGTCCGGACCGCAACGCCCCGGCGCGCGACCTCGACCGGGTCCTGTCGCGTCTGGCGGCGATCGGAGTTCGTGCCTGGCGGCTTGGCACGGTCGAGCCGGACGGCGGGGCCGGGGGTGATTCGTGATCGCTTTCGCCCGCAAGTCGCTCGGACGCCCCCGACGGCTCGGCGCTCTGCCGCTGATCTCGCTGATCGATGTGGTCTTCCTGCTGCTGGTGTACTTCCTCGTGACCTCCGACTTCTCCCAGCAGGAACGCAGGCTGCCGGCCGCCGTGCAGACCGAGGGCGGCGGGGTGCGGTCCGTCGAGCTGCAGCCCCAGATCGTGGATATCTCGACCGACGCGCAGGGGGCTCGGTTCGTCATCGGGCAGGTCGTGGTGCGGGACAAGGCGTCGCTCCGCGGCGTGCTCGAACGATTGCCGCGTGAGCCGGGGGTGGCGGTCCGCGCCACGCCCGATGCCCCGATCTCCGCGATTGCGGCGGCGTTGCAGGCCGCGCGGGACGCGGGCTTCGAGAAGAGGAGCTACGTGCCCCGTGGCGAGTAATCCGTCCATCCTGCTCGTTGCGGTCGTCTGCGCGGCGGCGGCCGGATCGCTCCCGGCGCCGCCGGAGCCGACCGAGGCCGCGCTGGCCGAGGCCGGGATGCACGATGTCCTGGAGGCCCACCTCCTCGACCTCTTGCGTCAGGCCGGCGACGGAGCGGAACGGGCGGCGCTGGTCGATCGGCTTGCGGGTCTGTATGCACGCCGGCTGCGCGAGATACCGTCCGAATCGCCCGAGCGGGCGGCGCTGTCGGAGCGGGCCTGGGAGCTGGCCGACGCAGCGGGCGACGCGGCCGCGGTCGAACTCCGATTGACGCTCCTGCTCGACCGCTACCTCCCGATCGAGCGCGCGGCCGAGCTGGACGAGCTCGGGCTGCTGGCGGACGCCGAGCGGGAGCGGTTGGCGACCGGGCTGCAGCCGCTGAACGCGCGGCTCCGCGCCATGGCGCAGGCCGCCGTGACCGAAGCGGCCCTGAGCCAGCGGAGGGCCCGGTCGGGAGAAAGCGACCCGGGGGGCTCGGAGCTGCGGGCCGTGAGCCGCGATCGCTCGCTGGCCGCGTACTACGCCGGCTGGTCCGGCCTGACGCTGGGCATCCTCGAGCAGCGAACGATCTCGACCGACACGCTCCGTTGGTTCGGATGGTTGCTCGGGGCCGAGGGCGAACTGCCCCGGCTCGACGGCGTTCAGCCGTCCGCGCTCGAGTACGAGCACGTCGCCCGGGCGGCCATCGGGGTGGGGCGGTCTCACGCCCGCAACCGCGACTGGATGCTCGCCGAGCAGTGGTTCCGGCT
>CAYNRF010000026.1:0-13987 GCA_964399525.1 uncultured Phycisphaeraceae bacterium
CGGGCGGACGCTGGGCTGGCGGAAAATCCGGGTGTCGGCCGCCGCAGCCTGTTCGGGCGACCATCGTCGACGGCTCTTGCTGCGATTCCCCCTCTTCACGTGCCCCGTTTTGGCCGGGCGCGAAAAGGGAGTGGGGGGGGTTGGCAGGGGCGGATCAGTGCGGGCGGCGATAGGTCAGTCGCACCCGGTTGCCGGAGTCGTTGAAACGCACCTCGGTCATGTAGGCCCGCATGAGCATGACACCCCGGCCGGACGGCTTGGAGATGTTCTCCTCGGCGGTCGGATCGGGCAGGGCGTCGGGGTTGAAGCCGGGCCCCTTGTCCTCGACGGCCACGTCGACGAGCTGGCGGTCGACGCGGAAATCCACGCGCACCGTGGCGTCGGCGAGGTGCTCGTGGCCGTGCTCGAAGGCGTTGGTGATGGCTTCCTCGAGCGCGAGCCGGATGGCGAAGACGGAGCCGTCGGGGAATCCGCTCTGCCGGGCTTCGCCGAGCACGCGCTCGATCAGGGCGTCGATCTCGGCGCGATCACGGCGCAACTCAACGCATGTGGCGCCCGGGATGACGGTGTCGTTGCCGGTCATGCTGTGGGGAGGCGTGGGAGCGGGACGGGGGCCGCGGCGGGGCGGGCTCAGGAGAAGCTGGCGACGGCTTCGTCGGTGGTGTCGTGGATCTGGAAGAGCTTGTTGAGCCGTGTGATCACGAAGACCTCGTAGATCTGCGGATCGATGTTGGCCAGCCGGAGCTGGCCGGCGCGGTCGCGCACGCGATGGTTGATGGTGATCAGGGCGCCCAGCGCGGCCGAGGACAGGTGGTCGACGTTGGCAAAGCTGATCAGCAGCCTGGGCGCGTCGGTGCGGTCGATCAGCGACGTGATCTCTTCGCTGATGGCCTGGATGTTCGCCTCGTCCAGGATGTTGCGGTCGACGAACTCGACCGTCGTGATCCCGTCTCGGTCCGAGACACGCAGCCTCGACTCAGCCTGTGCCATGGGGGTCATCTCCGGGTCTCCGCCATGGGGCCTGGCGGGGCAACGACTATAGAACCTCCCGGTGGTCGGGTCCGGGCCGGGACCGGGAGCGGGGCAAGAAAAACGGGCGTCGCCTCGAGGGTGACGCCCGTGACGGTCCGGGGTGCGGAGTGTGGCCCGCGGGGGCCTGCGCCGGCTGGGGATTACTGGATGCCGAGCTGGTCCAGCAGGCCGGGGAAGTTCTTTTCCTCTTCCTCGTTCTGGATCAGGATGGTGGGCTTGAGCAGGATGAGCAGGGTCTGCTCCTGCTTGACGTCGATGCGGTTGGAGAAGAAGCGGGAGAGGACCGGGATCTTCGAGAGGACCGGCACGCCGGTCTCGACCTGGACCTCCTCGACCAGCCGCTGGCCGCCGAGCAGCACGGTGCCCTGGTCGGGCACGGTGACGGTGGTGCGGATCTCCGTCGCGGTGACGACGGGGATCTGGATGGAGCCTTCGGCGGAGCCGGCCTGGCCGCCGCCGATGCCGCCGCCGCCGCCGCCGGCGCCGCCGGAGAACTCACGGTCCGCGGCGAACTCGAACTGGGAGAGGGCGGTGCGGACGGTCAGCGTCACATAGCGACGGTCGGCCGAGACCACGCCGTCGAGGTCGAGCACCACGCCGGCGGAGACGACGTCGATTTCGGGGTCGAAGGCGACGGAGCCGTCGGAGGTGATCGGGGTCAGGTCGGAGACGAAGGTCTGGCTGGTGGCCACCGTGATGAAGGCCCGCTGCCCGTTGGTGAAAGTCAGGCGCGGGGCGGTGAGGATCACGGAGCGGCGGTCGGCCTGGGTGGCCTCGACGAGGAAGTCGACCTGGATGTCGTCCAGGAAGCGACCGGTGATGCCCAGCGCCGGGTTGAGCCCGAGCATCTCGCTGGCGAAGCCGCTGGCGGAGGCGAGACTCTCGGTCAGGCCGAATGAGTTCTGGCGGGCGCCGATGATGGACCACTGGTCATCGCCGAAAAGGCCGCCGCCGTTGTTGCCCGGGCCCAGCACCGGCTGGGTGATGGGCACGAGTTCGCCGTCGGCGTTGAGGAACAGGCCGCCGCCGGAGACGTTGCGCCGCAGCTGGCCCGTGATCGGGTCGAAGTAGTCGCTGGGCAGCAGCGAGGGATCGATCTGGTTGGCGATGCGGTACTCGGCGCTGTTGGCGTTGAAGTACACGTCCAGGTCGAAGCCGATCTGCTCGAAGAAGTCCTGGCTGACGGTCAGGAAGCGGGCCTCGACGTTGATCTGCAGCGCGCGGACGGCGCGGAGCTTGCCGAGCAGGCCGATGATGGCCCGGTGGTTGCGCGGGGTGGTGGTGATCACGAAGTTGCCGTTGAGCTGGCTGATCGAGCTGGTCTCGCCGCCGTTGTCGACCCAGCCGTTGGGATCGACGGTCGTCTGGATGAGGTTGACGATCTCGTTGACCCGGTCCTCGAACGGCAGGTCGTCCTGCTGCTGGCCGGCGTTCTGGAAGGGGCTGGTGCCGCCGCCGCCGCCCTGGGAGGACTGGAGCGCGCTGGAAAGGTCGAACTCGGGGGCGTCGTCGAACCGGGGCACGACGAAGAGCAGGTCGCGGATGTCGTAGATCTCAAGCACGGTGTTGCGGCGGAGGACCTCGTCCGACGCGATCGTGATGATCCCGTCCTGCACCGCCCAGCCGGCGGGCAGCGTGCGGTCGGACACCCGCGCGACCACGCGGTCCAGCACGGTCTCGAGCGTCGCGTTGCGCAGGCGGAGGGTGACGGGGGTGTCGGGGTCCACACCGATGTCGGCCAGCGAGTCCCAGTCGACGTCGATGTCCACGCGGGCGGTGCTGGAGATGAAGCCGACCACGTCCTCGAAGGCGTTGTTGTTCAGTTCGACCGGCAGGCTGGTGCTGCGCAGCGTGTCGAGCACGGCGCGGTCGGCCTCGGACTCGACGAACTCGAGCGGCTCGCCGCGGCGGAAGCTGATGGCGGGCCAGTCGGCGGGGTAGGCGATGATCTCTTCCGGCGGCACCATCGCACGCTGGGCCTCGATGGAGAGCTTGGCGGCGCCCAGGCCCTTGTCGCGCTGCAGGTGCAGGTACTGGCGGTAGATGATCGTGTCCTCGATCATCTCCTTGAGCAGCAGGCCCGAGGGGTTGTTGGGGTCCAGGAAGAGGATGGATTCGACGACCTCCAGCGCTTCCTCGTACTTGAGCTCCTGCTGGAGAGCGCGGACGCGGTCGATGGCCGCGAGGATGCGCTCGTCGCGCTCGGCGAGCCGCTGGCTCTGGATCTCCTCCTGCTGGCGGCGGAGTTCCTCGTCGCGGATCCGCTGATTCTCGATCCGCAGGGTCTCCTCGGTGGTGGCGACGCGGAGCAGCAGGGCGTCGACATCGGCGCGACGGGCCTCGAACTCGGACTCGGGCATCAGGTCGCGGGACTGGTTGAGCGTCAGCTCGGCCTGGGCCGCGAGGTTGCGGGCCCGGCTCGTGTCGCCCTGGGCGACGGCCTCGGCGGCCTGCTCCATCTGGTTGTTGAAGGTCGCCATGGCCCGCTCGCGGGCCAGCTGCAGATCGCCGGCCACGCGATCGAGCGCGCCGTCCGGCCCGCCCTGGGCGCGGGTGGAGACCTGCAGCTCCGAACGACGCTCCTCCGCGGTCGTCCGCTGCTCGGGCGTCAGGTAGGCGGAAAACTCGGACAGCACGCGGCTGTACTTCTCGAGCGCCGTGCCGAGCTGGCGCTCGTCATACGCCCGGCCGGCCTCGCCCATCAGGGTCTGGGCCTCGAAGCGGCGGGCGGCCTCGATCAGGTCGACGCTCTGGGGCTGGGGCTGCGCGCCGGCGGGGTCGACCACCTCGATCTCGATCGGGCGGGCCGCGGGCTGATCGGCGGGCTGGTCGGCCGGCTGATCGGCGACGTACGAGCCGGACCCGCGGGCGCCGTCCTGGGAGGCGCCCATCAGCCACTCCTTGTTCATCCCGCTCTCGGGGGCGAGCATGCTGAACGAAGCGGTCTCGAAGGCCGTGCCGCGGGCCAGTTCGAGCTCGATGATGCGTGAGCGGGCCGAGGCGAGCGTCTTCTGCTGGTCGGCATCGAGCGCGACGCCCGAGCGGTTGACCCGCTCGAGGAGCTCCTTGGCCGCGGCGTAGTCGCCGTCGGCGAAGGACTGCTCGGCCAGGGCGAGGGCCTCGGGGACCTGCGGGGCGATTTCCGTGCGACGCAGCGACACCAGATCGAGCAGGGCCCGGGCGGTCTCGGTCTGGGCCAGTTCGGCCTGGCCGGCCCGGACGACGGCCGAGGCGTGGCGTTCCGCCTCGGTGAGGTTGTCCTGGCTGAGCGCCATTTCCGCGCGCTGCAGGCTCATGTCGAACCGGTCGGCCGCGGCGATCTGGCGGTCCACGCCCGCGCGGAGGGTGAACAGCCGCTTGCCGGCCTCGTCGCCCATGGCGGCCGAGGCGGGGGCGTTCTCGAGCGCGTCGAGCAGCGCCTTGGCGCGGATGAGCTTGCCTTCGGCGATCAGCGAGGCGGCGTGATCGAGCACGCGGTCGGGGCGGATCGACCGCTCCGCCGCGGGGGCTTCCGGCGTGCCGGCAAGCGACGGGGCCGCCCACACGGAGCAGGCCGTTGCGCACGCGGCGAGAAGGAGCGAGCAGACGGAACGGTTGGTCGTGCGGGACATCCGGTGCACTCCAGATCTGGGGTCGGGTGGGTGTGGCGTCGGCCGAGTTGGGACCGACGCCGCGGTCGTGGTTGATCTCTCCGAATCGGTCGATCCCGGTGGATCGCTGCGGGTTCCGGGCGGGGCCTGTCGCAGGATCGGCACCTCCGGAGGGACGGACGATATCGGGGAACGCCCGGAATCGCAAATCCGTCCGGCGGAGAGTTTGCTGCCCCTTCACTCGCCCGGGTCGGAAGCGGGGCCGACCGGTTCACGCGAGCGTCGCTGCGCCGATTCGTCGGCCGCGTCCGCGCGGTTCCGCGCTCGCGTGCGTCCGGGCGCATTTCCCGACGGACGCGGGGCTCACGCGGGTTCGAGCCAGCGGGCGCTCAGGGTGGTCTCGGCATTCAATCGCTTGCGTGGCAAGCGGTTGCGCACGCCGGCCGCCGCGAGATTCTCGCCCAGCGCTTCGGGGGACAGGCGGTCCGCGGCGACCACGACCACATCCGACCATTCCCCGGGATCCCCCACCAGGCCCAGCCCCGCGTCCATGGCGACCTCCTCGGCGCGGCGGAGCCGGTCGGCGACGCACAGGACTTCTGCGTAGCGATCGTCCGGGGATTTCTCGCTGGCGCACCGCACGATGCACCGCCAGGCCGTGAACCCGAGATCGTTGCCGTCATCATCCACATTCGCCTCGGGGTCGATGTTGAGCAGCAGCCGCCAGCGGTCACGCAGGTCTTCCACCACCTCCTCGGCCGTCAGCAGATCCGGGCGGTCCTTGGGGGCCATCAGCACGCCGCGGTGCTCGTGGGCGGCGGCGTCGGCCCCGGCGGGCTCGTCCTGCGGCTCAAGGTCGAACGCCCGGAGCACCCCCTCAACAAGGGGTTTGAGATCGGGCTCGGCCCGCACGGTCAGAATCTTGTGCTCGTCCACGAACAGATAGAGAAAAGGCTCGTCCGAGACGACGCCGAAGCCCACCATCCCGTCCTCGAAGAAGAAGTCCCGGAAACGCCGGATGGCGTCGGTGACGCGTTCCTTCCCGACCGGCTCGTAGGCCATGTACGGGTCCACCTCCCGGAACGCGTCGTGCCCGATGAAGTCGAGGATCGGGAACACGCGGCCGGGCATCAGGGCGAAGAGCTGATCCCAGAGCGGTCCCAGACGGTTGCTCGGCACCACGATGTCGAAGACGTAGCGGTCGGGCCAGGATTCCCAGTCGGTGTCGTCTTCGTCGGTGTCCGCGGGCTCGAAGTCCGTGGTGTAGCCCGCCAGCGGGGTCATCTGTTCAACGGGGTACACCCCAAGCGGAAAGGCGAACCCGTCGAGGGTCACACGCTGGATGTTGGGATCTGCCGTGCAGCGGGCCATCGGACCTCGGGTCGGGGCGGAAAGAGTCGGTGAGGGGAGCGGGCGGGACGGCGCGGAGCTGGGCCCGCGGGACGGAGCGTATCCCGTTGCGGGCCCGGCCGCGGCGCATACGCTGTGCCCATGACCGATGCCGGCCGACACGACCTTGCCCGCTCCGTCCCGCCCCAGCCCGGATCGGCGGCCATGATCTCCGTGGCGGTCGGCAACACGCGGACCCGGATCGGCCTGCACCGCGGCGGCGAGCTGCTCGAGTCGGCTGTCCATGCCTCGGTCGACGCCTCCGGGTTGGCGTCCGCCGCGGTCGCGTTCGCCGAGCGGTCCGAGGGCGAGGAAAACCCCGTGGTCGTGATGTCCTCGGTGCACCGCGGGGCCGCCGAAGCGATCGAGCGGGCGCTGAGCAGCGAGGGGCTGATCGTGCAGCGATTCGGGCGCGATCTGGAAGTTCCCATCCGGCACAGCCTCTCCGACGCCGGGGCCCGCACCGTCGGCCAGGACCGCCTGCTGTGCGCGATCGGCGCGTTCGCGATGTCGCGTCAGGCCTGCGTGGTCGTGGATCTGGGCACGGCCCTGACCGTCGACTTTGTGGACGGGGAGGGTGTGTTCCATGGCGGGGCCATCGCGCCGGGGCTGGGCATGATGCTGCGCTCCCTGCACGAGCAGACCGATGCGCTCCCCCAGATCGAATACCAGCTTCCGCCCCCGGACGCACATTTCGGCAAGAGCACGCCGGACGCGATGCGACTGGGCGTGACGGGCATGGTGTGCGGCGCTGTGCGCTGGCTGGCCGAGCGGTACGCGATGTACTACGAGGCGTATCCGAGGATCATCGCCACCGGCGGCGACATCGGGGTGCTGGAGGCCGACGGGCTGGTCGAGTCGTTCGTTCCCGATCTGCAGCTCCACGCCTGCGAGCTGCTCCTCGAGGCCGGGTCCGACCAGGACGAATGAACGCCCGCTATGCCATCGAGACGCCCGCGTCGGCCGGGGCGGTGGCGGTGGTCCGCGTCGTCACGGGCCCGGGTGAATCCTCGGCGTTCCTCGATCTGGCGGGCGTGCGGGCCGTCGCGGAGGGCGGAGCGGCGGTGCGACGGGTCTTCGGGCTCGACCAGGCCCTGGTCGCCCGCCCGGACGGGCAGACGGTGCTGATCATGCCGCACGGCGGGCGGGCGATCGTCCGCGGCATCGCCGTCGCGCTCGAGCGGCTGGGGCTGTCCCGTGCCGAGGCCGCCGGCGGAGCTCCGGAGGCCGCCGATGACCTGACGGCCCGGATGCTCGATTCCCTCGCCCGGGCAGGCAGCCCGCTGGCCATCGACCTGCTGCTGGATCAGCCGCGGCGCTGGGCGGCGTGGCGGCCGGGCGATCGGCTGGCGGACGCAGCGTTGCTCAACCGGCTGCTGGTGCCGCCGGTCGTCGTCGCCGTCGGGGCGGCGAACATCGGGAAGTCGTCGCTGCTCAACGCCCTGGCCGGCGCGTCCGTGGCGCTGGCGTTCGACCGGCCGGGGACGACGCGGGACACCGTCGGCGTGCTGGTGGACCTGGGCGGGTTGGTCGTCCGGTGGGTCGACACGCCGGGGATCACGGCGCAGGACGGCGACGACGCCGACCGTGTGCGGGCCGAAGTGCGGCGGGCCGATCTGGTTGTCCGCTGCGCGGACGCGTCCTCGGCGGGCCCGATCGGGCCGGGAGCAACGCACCCGTCGCGGCTCACGGTGGCCACCCGGGCCGACCTGGCTCCGACCCGTTTCGCCGCGGACGTTCGGACGAGCGCGGTGTCCGGCCTCGGCCTGGCAACGCTGGTCCGGGCGGTCCGCGAACGTCTGGTTCCGGAGTCGGCGATGGCCGATCCGGCGCCGTGGCGGTTCTGGTCGGACGGGGCTGCGTCTCCGGTTGGTGACGCGGTCGAGCCGTGAAAAAACCCCGGGCTGTCCCGGGGTCTGGCGAAGAAATCGGCTTCGTGTTCAGCGACGGCGCCGCACCGCGGCGAGCCCGCCGAGGCCCAGCAGCACGAGCGAGCCGGGCGTGGGAACAACCGCCCGGAACTCGGTGAGGATGAAGTCCAGCGATGCCGTCGGCGCATCGGAGACGTTGAACGTGATGCGCACGCTTTGGACCGCGGTGGCATCAAAGCTGCCGAACACGTCGAAGTCGCCGAGCCCGATCGACTCCGTGCGGGCGCCGCCGGCGGCGAACGAGGCGAAGCGGGACAGCGCGCCGTCGGCGCTGCTGATCTCCATGATGTAGGTGAAGTCCTGATCGATCATCAGGAAGTCGAGTTCGAACCCGATGATCCCGAGCGAGGCGACGTCGAGCCCGAGGCCCGCGCCGTCGTTGTCCCAGAGGATCGTGCCTTCCTGCTCGACACCGATGCCCGAGTTGAAGATGGCCGCGCCGCCGATGCCGTCGAAGCTGAAGGCCGTGTCGACCTGGAAGGTGGCGGGCTGGTTGAAGGGATTCGAAACGATCAGCGTGGAAACCGACCGGGGGCCGCCGGCCTCGTCGTTGGGGTCCGAATCGAAGTCGTCGAGCACGATGGTCGGTCCACCGGCCGTGGCGACGCCGGTCAGGCCGGCGAGCAGGGTCGTCAGAAGCAGATGCCGCATGGTGTGGGGTCCTCTCTCCAGCGGTTGGGGTATCACTCCCTCCGGACCGAGGATCCGGGGGAGACACTGCATGGAATGGACCACAGGTTCTGGGACGCGGCAAGGCATTTGGGGCGGAACGGCATCCGAAATGCACGAATTGATGGGTTCTGAACGCCGTCCGGGGTGGGGGGGTGGATGGGGGTGGGTGGGGGTGGGTGGGGGCAACGCAGCCCACCATGCGGACGGGGCGTTTGCTAATCTCAAGTGATGGAAGAACCCTACCAAGCCGCCGCCGCGCCCGCCCTGACCCCGCCCGGGGCTCACTGCAAGCAATGCGGGTACGCCCTGCAGGGGTTGGACCCTGCCGGCGTGTGCCCCGAGTGCGGGTTTACCCTCGAGCGGTCGTTGACCGATGACCTGCTGCGGAACAGCTCTTCCGAGTATCTCGCGCTGCTGCACCGGGGTGTGTTTCTGGTGCTGGCCGGCATCATCGCCCAGTTCCTCATGATCATCGGCGGCTTTGCGGGCGCGATCTTTCTGGGCGTCAACGGGGTCAACATGGCTTCGTTGGAACTGGCGTTGACGCTGATGTCCCTGGTGGGCACCGTCATGATCGCGTGGGGTTGGTTTGAGTTCAGCACCCCCGACCCGGCGTTCACGGGTCGTTCCGACGGCTCCCAGGCGCGGGTGGTCGTCCGTGTCGCGGTCATCATCAACGCGTTCGTCACGCTGGTGACCGGGGTCGCGCAGTTCGCGTTTCCCGCGGCGGGCGTGGCGCCCGGGGCCGTGCCCACCACGGTCTCGGCGGCGTCGGTGGTCCTGGTGGTGTTGTCGCTGATCGGGTTTGTGGCCTGGGCTGTCAGTTTCTTTGCCGCGATGCTGTACCTGAAGTGGCTGTGCCCGCGGATCCCGAACTGGCGGGCCTGGCGGCGTGCCAGGACGCTCATGTGGCTCGGGCCGCTGCTGTTCACGGTCGGAGCGTTGTGCATCGGGCTCGGCCCGCTGGTGGCGATCGTGCTGTATTGGAACCTGCTGGACTGGATCCGGCGGGACCTCAAACGCATCCGGCAAGAGCAGTCCGAACTCGGACTGGCGTAGGTGCAGGTGAGAGGTCTGCGACGGAGCGATGGAGCGATCTGGCACACGAAGAGATTTGAGTTTGTGATAGATCGATGTACGATGCGACGGGTGGTCCGGGCAGGCCGGATTTGCAGGGGAATCTGTTGCGATTTCGCGTTTTCACGCAGAGGAGTTTGCGATGCGATGTGTGCTCACAGGGTTGACGATCGGACTCGGGGTGTTCATGCTGGGCGGCTGCGCAAACACCGAAACGGTGGCTCAGGAAGCGGCAGTTGTGTCCGAGCCGACGGTGACACTTTCGGACGTGGAGCTGTATCGCAGCGGTTCGATGCTGCTTGCCGGGCAGGTCACGCCGGACCAACTCCGAAGGCTCCGCGCCGAAGGCGTGCGTGCGGTCATCAACTGCCGCACACAGGGGGAGATGGACGGGCTCCCGTTCGACGAGCCGGGTCTGATCGCCGAGCTGGGCATGGCGTACGTGCATCTGCCGCTCGGGGGCGACGATGGTTTCAGTCCGGATGACGTCGACCGGTTTGCTCTGGCGTTGCACGAGCATGGCGAGCATGTGCTGGTGCATTGCGCCGGTGGCGGGCGCGTCATGGTGCTGTACACCGCCTATCTGGTGCGTCACGGCGGGCTGACGGTCGACCAGGCCAAGGTGCGCGTGCAGGCGCTCGGGCAGGGACCGTCGAGCCTCGAGAGGCTGTTGGGCGAACGGGTTCGGTACGAGCTGACCGGAGAGCCTCTGCCCTCCGAGGACGAGCGCAGCGGCGCCTGAATCCTCCCTGCCTGCCGCATCGGGGTCAGACTGGTCGAGCAATGGCCCGAGGCCGTTTTGTCGCGGCTCATCGCCCACGTCCGGATGGCAGGTGCGGATGCCCCCGGCGGCGGCGGCGGGATGCCGGGCCGGGGTTGGCGCCCGAGTTCCCGGATGACGGGTCCGGGCCGGGCAGGTCCACGCCGCGGCTGTCGGGGATCGCACCGAAGAGTCGCTGGCCCGCGTGGAGGGCCTCGTGATCGAGGAGCGCGCGTTTGCGGTCGAGGCCGCCGGCGTATCCGTGAAGGCCGCCGTCGGACGCGATGACGCGGTGACAGGGGACGAGGATCGCGACGCGGTTGGACCTGTTGGCCATCCCGACGGCCCGCGCGGCGCCGGGCCTGCCCAGCCGGGCGGCCAGCCCGGCGTAGGTGGTCGTCGCCGCGAACGGGATCGCACGCAGAGCGTCCCACACGCGCCGCTGCCAATCGGTGCCCGGGGTGTCGAGCGGCACGGTGAATCGTGTCAGGGAGCCCGCAAAGTACGCCCCGAGCTCCTGCTCGAGCCGGTCGAGCAGCGGGTGATCGCGTGCTCCGAACGGTTCCGCGAACACGCGCTCGAGCCCGGCCCGCACGGGATCAAGACAGCGTGGCGCGTCGAACCCGAGCAGGCACACGCCGCGGTCGGTCGCGGCGGCCGTGAACGGGCACGGGAACGGACCCGACGCGATGGTGCGCAGGGCGGGCACGGCGGCTTACAGCATGACGCGCACGGACCGGCCCGTGGCTCCGTTGGGGCCGATGGCGGTCACCGTGACCGGCATGCCGGGCGCGGGCGGGACGGGCGGCGTCAGCGTGGTGCGGACCGCCCCGTCCCCGGCCGGCAGGACCCAGCCCCGCCAGGCATCGCCGTCTTCGGTCTGCACGAGGTAGCGCCGGGTCGCCGCGCCGCCCGTGCCGGGCGTCAGTTCGACCCGCAGGTCGGCGCCCTCCCGGGCGATCACGGCGGTGGGGGCGCTGGGCCTGGGGGGGTTGAGCCACGGGCTCTCGGGCACGAGGGCCGGGCCGGCGAGCGGGCCCGAAGCCAGCAGGTCGGAGACGGATCGGCGGTTCTGCAGCATGCCGACCATGCTGAACAGCGCGAACCCGCCGGCCTGCGGCGTCCGCTGGATCAGGCGGATCTGCGCGATGATCTCGTCGGGCTTCCAGCCGGCGTCCGGCCCCTCCGACGCCGGGAGGATGCGGGTCAGGTACAGCCCGGGCCACAGGTGGCGCCTGGCGGTGTTCTGCTGGATCCACCAGTTCATCAGCGGCTCGAAGGGCTGCCCGGGCGAGGCGATGGGCCAGTACAGCTGGGGGATCATGGCGTCGCACCAGCCCTCGGCCAGCCAGCGGCGGCTGTCGGCGTACAGCCCGTTGAAGGCGTCGAAGCCCTTGACGCCCGGCGGGTGCTCGGGGCGCCAGATGCCGAACGGGCTGATGGTGAACAGGGCGCCGGGCCGGCGGCGCTGCACGAGCGTGTTGACCTCGCGGACAACGCGGTTGATGTTGTCCCGCCGCCAGTCTTCGAGCGTCAGCGTGCCGCCGTTGCGCTTGTAGGTTTCGTAGATGGCCGCGTCGGGGAACGGCTCGCCCGCCTTGGGGTACGGGTAGAAGTAATCGTCCATGTGGATGCCGTCGAGCTCGTAGCGGGTGAGCAGGTCGTCGATCACCCGGATGGTGATCTCACGCGCCTGCGCGGCGCCGGGGTCCATCCACAGGTAGTTGTTGTGCCGGCGCACGAGGCGCGGGAACATGTTGGCGACGTGCGATGCGTCGTCCGGCCCGATGCTCTTGGGATGACGTGCGCGGAACGGGTTGACCCAGGCGTGCAGGTCGATGCCGCGGGCGTGGGCCTGTGCGATCCAGTAGGCGAGCGGGTCGTAGGCCGGGCGGGGGGCCTGGCCCTGACGCCCGGTGAGGAACGCGCTCCACGGCTCGATGGAAGAAGGGTACAGCGCGTCGGCGGTCGGGCGGATCTGCAGGAAGACCGCGTTGAGCTCGAGCCGCTGCGCGGTGTCGAGGATGGCGTCGATTTCCGCCCTCTGCACCTCGGCGGGCAGCGCGGGCTTGCTGGGCCAGTCGATGTTGTCGACCGAGGCGACCCACACGCCGCGGAACTCGCGGGCGGGTTCGCGTCCGACGACGGCGGCGGGTCGCGTGGCATTCCCGCCCGCGTTGCCGGAGGCGGCGCACGACACGAGCGCTGACGCGGTCAGCGGGGCGGTGGCGAGGAGCTTGAACGCTTCGCGACGGTCCATCGATCGCATGGCGTGGTCCCTGTCTGAGAGTGGGCGCAGGCGTTCGGCCTGCGCAGGTTGCGGGCGCGGGCGGACCGCGCCGCCGGGCCGGCAGAGGTTAGCCGATCTTCGACTGCCCGTTCATGTACGGGCGCAGCGGCGCCGGGATCTGGACCGATCCGTCCGCATTCTGGTGCATCTCCAGCAGCGGGATCAGGATGCGGGGCGAAGCGGCCACGGTGTTGTTGAGCGAAAAGCAGAACGCGGTGGCGCCCTGCCCCGTATCGCCCCCCGGGCGGTAGCGCATGTTGAGGCGACGGCACTGGTAGTCGTACAGCCGGCTGGCCGAGTGGGTCTCGCCGAAGTCGCCGGTCGGGACGCCGTCCTTGCCGACCTCGCCGCGTCCGGGCATCCAGCACTCGATGTCCACCATGTCCGCGTTCTTCACGCCCAGGTCGCCGGTGCAGCACTGCAGCAGGCGGTAGGGCAGGCCCAGCCGCTGGAGCAGGGTCTCGACATAGCCCATCATGGCCTTGTGGTGTTCGCGGCTCTTCTGCTCGTCGGCCACGTCGATCACCACCTGCTCGACCTTGTCGAACTGGTGGATGCGGTAGAGCCCGGCGGTGTCCTTGCCGGCCGCGCCGGCCTCGCGGCGGAAGCAGGTCGAGACGGTGACGTACCGGCGCGGCAGCGTCGCCTCGTCGAGGATCTCATCCTGGTGGATGCCCATCAGGCCCACCTCGCCGGTGCCGGTCAGGAACATGTCGTACCCGCCGCCGCGATCGGCCTCGTTGATCTGATAGGCCTGCTCGCGTCCGGCCGGGAAGAAGCCGGTGCCCACCATGGCCTCCTCACGCACCAGCACCGGCACGGACATGGGGGTGAATCCGTTCTCGTTGGTCATCACGTCCACGGCGTAGCGGAGGATGGCCTGGTGCAGGCGCATGCCGTCGCCGGTGAGGATGTAGGAACGCGATCCGGCGAGCTTCACGCCGCGGGGGAAGTCGACCAGCCCGTGCAGAGCGCACAGTTCCAAGTGGGTCCGTGCCTTGAAGCCCTTGTTCTGCTCGAAGGACTTGCCGAAGTCCCAGCCGGCCGGGGCCCAGCGCCGGATCTCGATGTTGTCTTCGGACGAGGTGCCCACCGGCACATCGGCGTCCGGGGGCAGCGGTACACGCAGCAGGATCTCGTGCAGCTCCGGCTCGATCGCGGCGATCCGCTCGTCGAGCGACTGGATCTCGTCCTTGAGCCGGGTGGGGGCGGCCTTGATGGATTCGACTTCGGCTTCGAGGGCGTC
>CAYNRF010000026.1:13997-24321 GCA_964399525.1 uncultured Phycisphaeraceae bacterium
CTGCTCCATCAGGTAATCGCAGAGCGCCACGTCGGTGGCGGCCTTGAGCTTGCCCATGAGCTGGCCGAGCTTCGGCCCGGACTCTTTGGAGAGCTTCTTCTGCTCGGCCCGCAGCGACTCCTGCTTCATCATCAGCTCGCGTCGGGAGGCGTCCAGGGCGAGCAGGCGGTCGATGTCCACCGACACGCCTTTCTTGCGGGCGCCGTCGATGAAGCGGGCGGGGTTGTCACGCAGGGCCTTGAGGTCGATCATGGGACGGCAGTGTAGGGGGGCGTCTGATACCATCCGGACGGTCGATGGGCACGCATCGGCCGGGAAAACACCGCCCATGAGCCCCGCCCGTACCCACCCAGCGCTCGCACCCCCGCCGAGGCCGCCCGCCCACGGGGTCGCGTCATGACGGGGCCGACGCTGGCCGCGGGATCGCTGGCGCCCGGCTGGCTCGTCCTGCCGTTGGCGGCTGTGGCCTTGCTGGCCACCGCGGCCCACATCGTCGCGCTGCGGGAGGCCCCCAGGGGGGCGCTGCCGGAGTCCAGACGCCGCATCCGGATCGCGACCGGCTGGGTGATCATGGCGGCCATACCTCTGACGGCGTACGCCTTCGGGATCGCCACGCCGGCCCGCGTCGGGACCTACATGATCGTGTGGATGACCGTCACCGCCCTGATCGGCGCGATCCTGATGCTGGCGATGCTCGACGCGATGAACACAGTCCGCCTGCACCGGGCCGAATCCAGGCGGCTTCGGGAGGATTTCCGTCGCCTGCACGGCGGGGGAAGGGCGGGCGGGGGAGAGGACGAAGATGCGCTCCGCTAGACCGCAGCGGTCGCCCACCCCGCTGCCCGCGTGGTTGACCCGTCCCCTTTCGCGGGTGTACGCGTGGGAGGTCGCCCGGCGGAATCGGCGATGGGATCGCGGCCAGGGGGTGGTGACGGTCGAACGCCCGGTCGTCTCGGTCGGCAATCTGTCCGCGGGCGGGACGGGCAAGACCCCGATGGTGCGTTGGGTGGTGGCCACGCTGCAGGAAGCGGGCCGCAGGCCCGCGATCGCCATGCGGGGGTACAAGGCGGCCGGCGGCCGGCCCGGGGACGAGGAACAGGAGCACCGCCTGATGATGCCCGGGGTTCCGGTGCTCGCCGACCCGGATCGCGCGGGGGCCGTCTCGGCGTTGCTTCGTGACGATGCCGGCAAGCAGATCGATTGCATCGTGCTCGATGACGGCTTCCAGCACCGGCGCCTGGCCCGCGACCTGGACATCGTGCTGGTCGACGCGTCGCGGGCGCCCGACCGGGACGCGCTGCTCCCGCTGGGGTACCTCCGCGAGCCGCCCGCGGCGTTGTCCCGGGCCCACGCCTGCGTGCTCACGCACGCCGAACTGGTGGACGCCGATCGTCTGGTCTTCTTGCAGGAGCTGGTGCGGGGCTGGCTGCCGGAGGGCGCGGAGGTCGGGGTGGCCGAACACCGATGGACGGGGCTCCGGCGTGTTGGATCTGCCCCCGAACCGGTCGCATGGCTGTCTGGCCGGCGGGTGCTGGGCGTGTGCGCCATCGGGCATCCGGAGGCGTTCCTGCGTGGCCTCGACCGGGCGGGGGCCGCGGTGGTCGGCTCGTGGTGCCTCCCGGACCACGATCCCTTTGCACCTGGCACGGTCCGACGGCTCGATGCGCTGCTCCGGCGGTCCGACGCCGAGGCGGTGGTGATGACCGCCAAGGACCTGACCAAACTCGGATCGTGGGCCGCCGCCTGCGGCATCCCGGTGGTGATCCCGGAGCTGGGCATGGGGTGGCGGTCGGGCGAGGAGTCCATCCGAACCCTGCTTTCGAGCGTGTTCTGATGGTCGGTGGCCCGGAACCGGCCCGTGGGGGCGGGTGCGGAGAACGTCCAGGTTTCGCCTTCATTTTGCGCCACGATTTTCCTCAGGGAAGCCCGCGGCCCTCTCAGGAGCCGAATCCTGATTGTCCCGGTCCGAAAAAGCACTACACTTGAGATCTCGCATCCCGGTCGTGGGGGTGAAACCACGCGGTAAGTCGACCTCTGAAGAGATAGGAAAAGCGATGAAGCGTCATCTGAACTCCCTGGTGTCCCTGACGGCCGCCGGCCTGCTGGGACTGGCACTGACGGGTTGTACCCAGCAGCAGCCCGTTTCCAACGAAGCCGACGAAATCAACGCGAACCCGACCGGTTCGGACATCTGGGGCCATTACCGCCCCACCCTGGGGCCGGGCGAGGCCGCCTCGATGATGGCGTTCCCGACCGGCGAGGTGCGCACCAGCGCGGTGCTGCTGCACCAGGTCATGCCGACCCAGGTGCGGCGCGGCGAGGACTTCACCTACTCGTATCACGTGACCAACCTGACCAGCAGTGAGCTGCAGAACGTGCTGGTCACCATGACCAGCTCGAACAACCTGGAGATCACCTCGTCGGATCCGGCGGGCAGCTCCTCGGGCAACGGGATGGCGTGGCCGCTGGGCACGCTGGCCCCCAACGAGACCAAGGTCATCACGCTGACCGGCAACGCGGCCCAGGTCGGGACGGCCTCGGACTGCATCGCCGTCTCCTACAACAACTTCCTGTGCGCGACGACCACCGTGGTCGAGCCGGCGCTCGCCCTGACCAAGACCGCGACCGCCAACGCCCTGCGCTGCGACCCGATCGTGCTGCGGTACGTGGTCCGCAACACCGGCTCGGGCCCCGCCGCCGACGTGGTCATCTCCGACACCCTGCCGGTCGGGCTGACGCTGTCCGACGGCACGCGTGAGGTGCGGATCCCCGTGGGCACCCTGGCCGCGGGCGAGTCCAAGGCCTTCGAGGTCCGCGCCGAGGCCAGCCGCACCGGCACCTTCGAGTCGCCCGCCTCGGCCACCTCGGGTGAGCTGCGTGCGGCCGCCGAGAAGACCACGACCATCATCACCGAGCCCAAGCTGGAGCTGACCGCCGAGTGCGGCAACGACCAGTTCCTGGGCCGCAACGTGACCCACACCTACACGGTCAAGAACGCCGGCAACGGCGTGGCCAACGACGCGACCGCGGCGATCAACGTGCCCAGCGGGGCCCAGATCGTCCGGGCGACCGAGGGCGGCACCATCCAGGACGGCCGCGTGATCTGGAGCCTGGGCTCGATCGCCCCCGGCGCGGAGCGCAGCTTCAGCGTGACCCTCTCCGGCTCCAACGCCCAGGCCTACGCGACCAACGCGTCGGTCAACGCGGCCTGCGCCACCACCGTGACCGAGTCCTGCTCGACCACGGTGCGCGGCATCCCCGCCATCCTGCTCGAAGTGGTCGACATCGTCGACCCCGTCGAGGTCGGCGGCCAGACCACCTATGTGGTCACCGTGACCAACCAGGGCTCGGCGCCGGACACCAATGTCCGCATCACCGTCACCCTGGCCCCGGAGCAGAGCTTCGTCTCCGCGACCGGCGCGACCAACGCCTCGGCGAACGGCCGCACCGTCACCTTCGCGCCGCTGCCCAGCCTGGGTGTCGGCCAGCAGGCCGTCTGGCGGATCACCGTCAAGGCCGACGGCGAGGGCGACGTCCGCTTCGGCACCGAGATGACCTCGGACAACCTCACCACCCCCGTGCGTGAGACCGAGGCGACCAACCAGTACGAGTAATCCGGTCCCGGGCGGTGCAACGCCCTGACCGATCCGTCCATGACAAGCCCCCGGGAAACCGGGGGCTTGTTGCTTTCACTGATGGAGCGGCGTTTGTCTGGCGCCCGAGGGAGTGTCGGAGCGGGGGTCAGCCTTCCCGCCAGCGGATCACGACCTTGCCCATCTGCTCGCCGGCTTCCAATCGGCGGTACGCCTCCGCGGCCTGCTCGGGCGCAAACACGGTGTCCACCACCGGCCGCACCGCCCCGGCGCGGAACAGCGCGGCCACCTCGGCGAACTCGGCGTTGCTGCCCATGGTCGAGCCGAGGATCCGCAGCTGGTTCCAGAAGATCCGGGCCAGGTCGGTGGTCGCATCGGGGCCGGTGGTGCAGCCCGGGGTGACGTAGGCGCCGCCGCGGGCAAGGGACTTGATGCAGTTGAGATGGGTGGCCTTGCCCACCGAGTCGACGGCCATGTCCACCCCGCGCTTGCGGGTCAGGGTCCGGACCTCCCTGGACCAGTCCTGACCGGCATCGAGCAGCCCGTGATCGGCCCCCAGCGCCCGGGCCTCGTCCAGCTTGCGCTGGTGGCGGCTCGTCACGATCGTGGGGCAGCCGAGGTGGCGGGCGATGGCCAGCGCGCTGGTCGCGACGCCGCCGCCGATGCCAGTGATCAGCACGGACTGGCCGGGGCGCAGGCCGCCCTTGGTCACCATCATGGAATAGGCCGTCAGGGCGCAGAGGCCGAAGGCGGCGGCCTCGGCGGCGTCGGCCCGGCCCACGCCGGCCAGGTTGGCCGCGGGCACGTTGAACTTCTCGGCGTGGGCCCCGAAGCGGTGCTCGCCGATGAGCTCGTACTCGGGGGCGAGGGTCGAGGTCGGCGGGTCGTCCGGGTGGACGCGTTCGGGCATGCGGACGGCGGCGTTGTAGATCACACGGCGTCCGACCCAGGCGGGGTCAACACCCGGCCCGACCGCTTCGACCGTGCCGCAGGCATCGCAGCCCGACACACGCGGGTAGTCGAGCGAAAGACCCGGGACCCCGCGGCCGACCCAGAGATCCATGTGGTTGAAGGCCGAGCAGATCGTCCGCACCGTGGCCTCTCCGGGGCCCGGGTTGGCCGGCTCCGGCCAGTCGGTCCGCAGTTCGACGTTCGGGGAGACGGGCCGGCCCTGCCTGGTGACAACGATTGCTCTCATGGGTCGAGGGTAGGGGCGGCTCCTGCCGCGGCGAGGAACCCGGGGCCGTCGGCGGGTCGGCTGGACCGGAGCGGGCGGGCGGCCAATGATCCCGACCCCGCGGTACGCGGCCGCCCGGAAGGTCCGGGCCGGCTTTGGACCACCCGACGCAAGCGTCGGTCTGACCGCGGGTTGGGATCATCAGCCTCGTCGCCTACTCGGCGCGTGGCCCATCGAAGGGAGCCGGCATGGTTCGCATCCGAATGCAGCGTCTTGGCCGTCGTCACCGCCCGTTCTACCGGATCAACGCGGTGGATATCCGCACCCGCCGCAACGGCAAGGTGCTCGAGAACCTCGGCCACTACAACCCGATGGACCCGGACGCCGGCAAGCAGGTGGTCCTCAAGGCCGAGAAGATCAAGGCCTGGATCGAGCGTGGCGCCCAGCCGTCCGAGACCGTGATGGACATGCTCGGCAACGCGGGCCTGCTCGAGGGCGACATGAAGGCGCAGTGGCTCGCGCACCGCGAGACGGCGCTGCAGCGGGGCAAGTGCCGCGCGGCGGTCAAGCGTGCCGAGGAGGCCGCCAAGGCCGTCGAGGCCGAGAGCAACGCGACGCCCGAGCAGGTCAACGCCGCGAAGAAGGCCGTGAACATGGCCAAGTTGGCCGTCGCGCCGGCCAAGGTTGCGGATGCCGAGAAGGCCGCCGCGGACGCCGAGGCCGCCCTCAAGGCCGCGCAGGCTTCCAAGCCCGCGCCCGCCGCCGAGTGAGCCTTCGCGTTTGGATCCCACCTGAACTGATTGTTTTCCTGCAGCACATCTTCCCCGTCCCGCGAGCGGTTGACGGGGTCCCAAGGAGTCCGACATGGGCCACCAGCAGATTCTCGAGTCGGTCAACGCCGGCGCGATCAAGAGCGGCGAGTTCCCCCGCATGGACATCGGCGACACGATCAACGTGCACGCCCGCATCGTCGAGGGCGAGAAAGAGCGCACGCAGATCTTCCAGGGCACGCTGATCTCGCGCAAGGGCCGCGGCATCACCGAGATGATCATCGTCCGCCGCGTCGTCGACGACATCGGCATCGAGCGGACCTGGCCGCTCAACTCGCCCTTCATCTCGAAGATCGAGGTCGTCCGCCGCGGCGACGCGCGCCGGGCCAAGCTCTACTTCCTGCGCGACCGCGTGGGCAAGAGCCGCCGTCTGCGCGACCGCCGCCGCGGCCTCAAGCACGTTTCGTGATCGGCGTGATGCTGAGATTGAGTTCTCAGTTTGCCTCCGCGTCACGAAGTTGAGAACCGCGTTGCAGCAACGCGTCCGAAAGCCCGCCGCTCCGGCGGGTTTTTTTTGTTTCGGGATGAATCGGATCTTTTGCTCGGTTGACCCGCCGCGTGCCGAAGGGCACAATGCACCCCACCGCCGGGCGCATCCCCGACCCCGGGCCCGGCGGCGGTTCACCTCAACGATCGGAGCGATTGTCATGAAACGAGCGATGATGACCTGTGCCGCCCTGATGGCCGCCTGTCTGGTTGGCTGCACCGGCGCCCAGAAGTGCGGCGACTGCAGCGACTGCAAGGACCACGGCTCCTGCTGCGGTTCGTGCGGCGGCGCCTGCACCAGCGGATCCGAGGCCAAGATGTGCGGCGAGTGCAAGGACGGCCAGCAGTGCGCCCACTGCGCCGCCAAGTCCGCCTCCTGACCGACCGGCCACGAACGAGCAACGCCCGCCGAGCCATCGGCGGGCGTTGTTGTTTTCTGGCCGACGAACCTCAGGCTGCGCGACGCTGCGTGTCCGGGCGTGCGACTTCGGCCGACCGCCACGGGTCGCGGGCCTGGCTGAGAAGCCCGGAGGGGATCGCGGCGCGTTCGAGCACCGGGCGGGTCTCGCGGAGCCAGACGACCGTGGCGTACCGGGCGTCCGGCCGGGACGACCAGGCCGAACCGTCCCCGACGGTGCGACCGCCGTGGGTCTCGCGGAGCAGCCGCAGGTCCTGCGGGGTCAGATCGGTGAATGTTTCGATCCGGTCGATGCACGCTCCGGCGCAGATCTGCCCGGCGTCGAGGTACACCGTATCCCCCGGGCGGGCGACACTGTCGGGCACCGGCGTCGTGGTGTCCAGGAACACCAGCGCCGTCCTGCGTCCCGAGATCAGGGAGGGCAGGTGCGACGGATCGATGGTCGTGGCGTGGACGGTCGCAGGGGCGGTCGCGGGCGTAGTCATGCACCCGATATCGGACCGCGGACGGGATTACTTGTGCTCGACCTTGCGGGTTTTGGGCACCGCCCTGGCCGCGGCGGCGTCCGGGGGGGCCGGGGTGGCGGGCGTGGGGGGTCTTTCCTGCATCTTGCGGATGGTGTTCGTGGTGCTCAGCCCCTCGATCAGCGGGATGATCTCGATCCGCCCGCCGGCCCGGCGGACAAGGTCGGCCCCGACGACCGTCTCCGGGGTGTAGTCACCCCCCTTGACCAGCACGTCGGGGAGGATGGTCTCGATCAGGCGCAGGGGCGTGTCCTCCGAGAACAGGACCACGGCGTCGACGCACCCCAGCGCGCCGACCACGCGGGCGCGGTGCTCCTGGTCGTTGAGCGGCCGCCCCTCGCCCTTGAGGCCGCGGACGGAGTGGTCGTCGTTGAGGGCGACGACGAGCAGATCGCCCAGGTCGGCGGCGCGTTCCAGCAGCGAGATGTGCCCGGCGTGGATGACGTCGAAGCATCCGTTGGTGAACACCACCCGGCGTCCGGCCTTGCGGGCGGCGTTGACCTGGACCATCAACTCGTCGAGCGTGCGCAGCTTGCCCGACCGCTCCGAATGGCGGATGAGCAGCTCGTGATGGATCTTCTCGAGCGGGATCGGCGCCACGCCGAAGACCTCGACCTCGAGACCGGCGGCCGCGTTGGCGAAGCGGACCGAGTCGGCCCATCCGATCCGGTTGGCGCGGGCGGCCGCGAGCGCGGCGAGCATCATGTCGCCCGCGCCGGTGACGTCGTAGACCTCGCGGGCGACGGTGGGGACGGGGACGGGCGTGTCCTCGCCCTGCACGAGGAGGAGGGCGCCCTGCTTGTCAAGGGTGACCACCACCGCTTCGAGATCCAGTGCGGCCAGCAGGGTCTCGGCGAGGCGGGCGTTGTGCTCGGGAGCGCCCTGGTCGTCGGTGGGCAGTTTGGTGGCCCGCTCGGCCTCCGTGCGGTTGGGCGTGATGGCCGTGGCGCCGCGGTACTTGCTGTAGTCCTCGAGCCCGGCGGGGTCGACAAAGCAGGGTTTTCCGGCGGCCTTGCAGCGCTGGATGATCTCCTGGCAGAGCAGCGGGGTGCAGACACCCTTGTTGTAGTCCTCGATGCAGACGACATCGACGCGCGGCAGCGCCTGCTCGAAGGCCTCGATGATGCGGGCCACGATCGACTCGGCGATCGGCTCGCGGGATTCGAAGTCCACGCGGAACATCTTCTGGGCGTGGCGGCCCTGGGCCAGGCCGATCAGGTTGCGTTTGACGGTGGTGGGGCGGGTGTGGTCCGTGACGATGCCGCCCGCGTCGACGCCCTGCTGGAGCAGCGCGGTGCGCATGAGCACGGCCTCCTGGTCCGACCCGACGACGCCCAGGGCGGTCACGCGGCCGTGCATGGCGATGAGGTTCAGGCACAGGTTGGCCGCGCCGCCCGGGCGGTCCTCGCGCCGGGTGACCCGCAGGACCGGCACGGGGGCGTCGGGGCTGGGGCGGTCGGCGGAGCCGAAGAGGAGCTGGTCGAGCATGAAGTCGCCGACCACGAGGGCGCGGAAGGGCTTCCAATCGGCGAGTGCGGCGAGCAGTGGGTCCATGGCGTCTCCTGGGACGGTCAAGGATACGCTCAGGCGGGACGGAAACCCGCCCGGAAAGGGGCCCCGTGATCGGCAGGCAGGCGTTGCGGGCGGACATCATGCTGCTGGGGGCGGCGGCGATGTGGGGCACGGGGTTCATCGCCCAGCGGTCGGCGATGGAGCACATTGGGCCGTACCTGTTCAACAGCCTGCGGTACCTGATCGGCGCGGTGCTGCTGCTGCCGATGGGCCACCTGGTGCTGCGCCGGCTGGGGGAGCGATGGGACGCACGGGTGCTCCGCGACGGGGTGCTGCTCGGGGTGGTGCTCGGCGCGGCGTCGGCCCTGCAGCAGGTCGGCATGGTGACCACCACGGCGTCGCGGGCCGGGTTCATCACGGGGCTGTATGTTCTCATGGTGCCCGGGGTGGCGTGGTGGTTCGGGCAGCGGCCGACGCGGGGCAACGTGATCGGGGTGGCCCTGGCGTTCGGCGGGATGGTGCTGTTCGCGTCGGATCTGGGCGGCCGGCCGGCGGTGGGCGACCTGCTGGTGCTCGCCTCGGCCGCGGCGTGGGCGCTGCACGTGGTGCTGATCGGGATGATGGCGCCGCGCCGGGACCCGACCGCGCTGGTGGGGGTTCAGTTCGCGGTGGCCGCGGGGGTTTCGCTGGCGATGTTCGCCGCGCTGGAGCGGGGCGGACCGGGCGGGGCCGTCTGGACGGCCGGGATGGAGCGGTCGCTGGGGGCCGTGCTGTACGCCGGACTGTTCTCGACGGTCGCGGCGTACATGCTCCAGTTCACCGCCCAGCGCTCGGCCCCGCCGGCGCACGCGACGATCCTGATGAGCACCGAGGCGTTGTTCGCGGCGGCGGCCGGGTGGGTGGTGCTGGGCGAGCGCCTGGGCACGGCGGAATGGATCGGGGGCGGGCTGATGCTCTCCGGCGCGCTGGTGAGCCAGTTGATGAAGCCGGGACCGGCGGCCTCGATCAGCGGGACCGCCGCGGATCCGACGCCACCGCCTTGAGCCCGGCCGAGCGGACGGCTTCGAGGACCTGCCTTGCATGGTCGGGCACCTTCACGCCGTCCCAGCGCTGCACGACCTTGCGGCCGGGGCCGATGAAGTAGGTGGTGCGGGCCAGGCCCATGTAGGTCCTGCCGTACATGGATTTTTCGGTCCAGACGCCGTACTTCTGGGCAACCCTGGGATCGGGCTTCTCGTCGTCGTTCTCGTGGTCGTCGGCGAGCATCCTGAGCTTGAGGGCCGCGTCCTTGACGAACTTCTTCTTGCTCTTGGTGCCGAGGATGGAGATGCCGACGACCTCGGCCCCGGCCTTGTGGAAGTCCTTGAGCAGGGCGGAGAAGTCCTGGGCTTCGAGGGTGCAGCCGGAGGTGCAGTCCTTGGGATAAAAGAAGAGGACGACGCCTTTGTCCTCGTGTTCGGAGAGCTTGAAGGCTTCGTCGTTCTGGTCGAGGAGGGTGAAGTCGGGGGCTTTCTTGCCGGGGTCGATCAGCGGCATCGGGATGTCCTTGCGGGGGATCTGAATGGGCCTGGAGGGGGTCGAACCCTCACTCCCGTTTCCGGGACGCGGCTTTTAAGGCCGCTGCGTCTGCCATTCCGCCACAGGCCCCTGCGTGGATTCGATCGGCGCCGGGATCGCCTCGGCCGGCCTGCTCACCCGGCTTTCGAGCAGCGATCACAGATTCCGAAGAGCGTGATCTCGTGGCGCTCAAGCTTGAACCCCGGGGGCAGCAGCGAGCTGATGCC
>CAYNRF010000027.1:0-24058 GCA_964399525.1 uncultured Phycisphaeraceae bacterium
GAAGCGCGACTTGGCCTCGCTGGCCTGCTCTGCCGCCTGCCGCGCTTCGCGCGCCTCGCGGGTCGCGGTCAGCAGACGCTCGGCCTGCTCCTCCAGCGCGACCTTCGCGCTGGCCAGATCCTCGGTGTGGCGGATGCGCTGGAACTCCAGGCGCTTGCGGTCGTCCACGCACAGGTTCAGGCCGATGACGCGTGTGGCCCGGCCCTGGTCGTCGCGCTCCGGCGCGAACGCGTGGATGGCGTACCAGGCCCACCGGCCCTGGGCGTCACGCATCCGCGCCTCGGCCGCGAAATGGTCGGCCTGGCCGGCGAGCATGCCGGACGCCGCCGCGGCGAGGGCGGGCCGGTCCTCGGGGTGGATGAGCTCGGAGGACGCGGAGGCGGTGTCGGGCAGCGAGCCGGGCTCGTGGCCGTGGACCTCCCACCAGAGCGGGTCCCGGTAGAGCCGGTCCGACGGCACGTCCCAGTCCCACAGGGCGGCCCGGGCCGAGTTGATGGCCAGACGCAGCCGCTCGTTGCTCTGCTCGATCGCCGCGCGGGCCAGGACCGAGTCGGTGATGTTCTCGGAGAAGATGATGATGCCGCCGACGGTCCCGTCCTCCCGGCGCCAGGGCACCAGACGCCAGCGCACGAACTCGACGCGGCCGTCGGGCCATTCCAGCCGGTCCTCGTCGCAGGACACGGTCTCGCCGCGCAGGCAGCGGCGGTGGGCGTCCTTCCACGAGTCGGGCATCCAGCCGGCGTGGTCGTAGAGCGGCACGCCGAGCACGGGCGAGCCCGCGGGCAGCCAACGCTCCCGCCACAGGTCCGAGGCGGCCAGGTAGCACAGGCGTTCGTCGAACATCGCCAGCGCGGCCGGGGTGGCCGCGATGAGCTGGGCGAGCTGGAGCTGGCGGTCGCGGAAGTGCCGCTCGGTCTCCGCGAACCGGCGGGCCAGGCGCAGCTCCTCGGTCACCATGTCGGCCAGCCGCTTGAGCAGGCGCACCTCCAGGTCGGTGGGCTGCCGCGGGTCGGGCCCGTGGACGCACAGGGCGCCGGCGATATGGCCCTCGGGGGTGTAGACCGGCGCCCCGTAGTAGAAGCGGATGTGCCCCGACGTGACGAACCCGTTGTCGGCAAAGCGGGGATCCAGCGTCGCGTCCGGCACGATCACGGGGGCGTCGGTGTGCACGACGTGGGCGCAGAACGAATCGGCCCGCGGCGAGGACTGCGGACCGGTCGGGTCGCACAGGAACGGGTGCTGGGTGGTCTCGTTGACGATGTTGAGAAACGCGCGGTTGACGAGCATCTGCTCGCGGAGCATCGACAGAACAGTCTCGGTCGCCCGGCTCGCGTGCCCCAGCTCGCCCAGCCGACGCACGGACGCGAGCCGCTCGGGTTCGTTGGGGGGCAGGGGGGCGGGGGGCATACGATCGCAATCCTCCGAGAAGGGGGGACCTGGGTGTATCGGGACAATCCCGGCGGCGGTCAAGCCGCCGGGCGCGGAGCCGCCAGAAGTGAGCAGATCAACCCACGATCCGGTGCGGGCGTCCGGTAAAAACCGTCGCGGCGATGCGCTGTCGGTGCGGGATCTGGTGTTCGCGTATCCCGGCGCGGCCGAGCCGACCGTGCGGGTCCGGCGGCTGGACGTGGCCCGGGGCGAGCAGGTGGTGCTGACCGGCTCGTCGGGCAGCGGCAAGAGCACGCTGCTGCACCTGATCGCGGGCCTGATGGAACCTTCCCTGGGCGAGGTCGTCATCGACGGCACGCCCATGCGATCGCTGACCGGCTCGGCCCGCGACCGGTTCCGCGGACGCCACATCGGGATGGTGTTCCAGACGTTCCACCTGCTGCACGGGTTCAGCGCGATGGAGAACGTGCTGGCGGCGATGATGTTCTCCGACCTGCCGCGGGGCGAGCACCGGGGCCGGGCGGGAGAACTGCTGCGCCGGCTGGGGATCGAGCGGACCGGCGCCCTGGCCGAGGAACTGAGCGTGGGCCAGCAGCAGCGGGTGGCCGTGGCGCGGGCGCTGGCCTGCCGGCCGACGCTGGTGCTGGCCGACGAGCCGACCGCGAGCCTGGACCCCGAGAACGCGGCCGAGGCGGTGGGGCTTCTGCGCGAGGCGTGCCGTGAGCACGACGCGGCGCTGGTGTGCGTGACCCACGATCCGTCACTGACCGGCCTGTTCGACCGGCACGAAACACTGGGTGCGCTGGCGCCGACGCCGGCCGCGGCGGGAGTCTGACATGGCGTTCCAGAACGGTCTGACGGACTGGTCCATCGTGAGCAGGTCGATGACGGGGCGGCGGTTTTCCACCGCCGTGACGGTGGCCTCGGTGGCGGTGGCCGTGGCGCTGATGACGATGCTCCTGTCGATGAAGAACTCCGGGCGGGCCGCGTTCGAGCGGGGCACCGGCAACGCGCAGATCCTGATCACCCGTGAGTCGGGCCCGCTGACCAGCGTGCTCAACAGCATGTTCTACGCCGACGCGCCGGGGGCCGACATCCCCTGGGCCGACTTCGAGCGCCTGCGCGACTCCTACCCGTTCGCCTGGGCGATCCCCACCGCGTTCGGCGATTCGTACCGCGGGCTGCCGGTGATGGCGACCACCACCGAGTTCTTCACACGGTTCCAGCCGGCGCCGGGGGAGGACTTCGTCGTGCGGGAGGGCCGGCTCTTCGAGCGGGCCTTCGAGGTGGTGCTCGGCGCGGACGCGGCCCGCGTCTCGGGTCTGCGGGTCGGTTCGGTGATCAACCTGTCCCACGGCGCGCCGCGCCAGGAGGGCACGCACGTCCACACCGAGTTCGATTACACGGTCGTCGGCGTGCTCGGCCCGACCGGCTCGCCGCACGACCGCGCGCTGTTCACCGACCTGGACAGCTCCTGGGTGCTCCACGCCCACGACCGGCGGCTCGTCGAGCTGGGCTCGGACGCCGTGACCACCCCGGCCGATCTGACCGAGGCCGACCGCCGCATCACCGGCGTGTACGCCAGCCTCGGCTCGCGCACCGCGGCCCTGACGCAGATCCTCAGCGCGCTGCGGCGCGATCCGGACTGGACCGTGGCCCAGCCGGCCGACACGGTGCGCGGCCTGTTCGCCATCGTGTCCAGCGTGGACCAGCTGCTGGTGGCGATGGCGGCGGCCGTGTTCGTCTCCTCCGGCGTGTCGATCATGCTGGCGCTGTACAACTCGATGGAGCAGCGCCGCAAGCAGGTGGCGGTCCTGCGGGTGCTGGGCGCCAGCCGGTGGCGGGTGTCGAACCTGGTGCTGACCGAGTCGGCGGCGATCGGCCTGATGGGCGGGGCGGCGGGCGTGCTGCTGGGCATCGCGGGCGGGCTGCTGGTGGCGGGGGTGCTCGAGGCCCGCCTGGGCCTGGTGGTCCGCCCCGGGCTGCCGCTGGACGGCTACCTGGCGATGGTGCTGGCCACCGTGGCGGTCTCGATGCTGGCGGGGGTGGCCCCGGCGGTGCTCGCCTACCGCACCCCGGTCGTCCGCCACCTGCGGCCGATCGGCTGAGAGCGGAACATTTCCCGTGTCCGGCGGGTAGAACTGAGCGGAGGTCCCGATGCGGTATTTCTGGTCCCTGATTCTCGTGCTGGCGGCCGTGACGGCCGGTCTGTTCACGCTCCGCGTGTCGCGCGAGCGGGCGGAGCTGACCCGCGTGTCGTCCCCCGCCGGCCCCATGGCCGCGGCGCCGGCGGATGCGGGCCTGCCGCGTCGGCCCGACCGTCCGGCTCCGCCTTCCGCCGGATCCGCCGACCCGGCCCAGCCCGGCGCCACGCCTCAGGTGATCGCGTCGGAAGCCGAGCCGCCGGTCGTTGGGACCAACACGGATCCGCAGACCCCGGCCGCCCGCACGGCGGACGCGGGCGAGGCGACGCCGGCGGCCGATCTCTCCGCCCCGCCGCCGACGACAACGGCGGCCGCCGCGGACGACACGCCGATCCGCCCCGCCGCGGACGCGGGGTTCTCGCTGGACGCGTTGCTGGGGGTCGTGGCCGACGCTGCGGATCAGGTGGCGCCGTCGGCGCCCGAGCCGCCCGCCGGCGCTGATCCGGTGGCGACGGCGCTTCCGACCATGCCGGCGCCCGCCGATCCGATGATGGAAGCAGCGCTCGCGGCCAACACAAACCCGCCCGCGGATGCGGCGGACGCCCCGGAGCCCTCGCCCGCTCCTGCCGCGCCGGCGACCCGGGCGGGCCCCGCGTTCGAGGTCCGGGCGGACGGCTCGATCTCGGTCGAGGGTGTGGGCGTGGTGCCCGGCGACGGCACGCCCCAGCGACCGTTCGTGCTCGACTGGGAGGTGCTGCGGTCGGTGCAGCGCGAGTTCAACCCGCGCCAGGGCCAGTCGGAGGTGCCGGCGTGGCTGAAGCTGCTCGACGGCAAGCGCGTCCGCATCGAGGGCAACACGCTGCTGCCCGTGGTGGCCCAGACCACCACCGAGCTGCTCGTGATGCAGAACCCCTGGGACGGGTGCTGCCTCGGCGTGCCGCCCACGCCCTACGACGCCATCGAGGTCAAGCTGGCCAGCGCGCAGCGGATGGGCAACTCGCCCACCGGCTTCGGTCAGGTCGAGGGCGTGTTCAAGGTCGATCCGTACATCGTCTCCGGCTGGCTGCTCGGACTGTACCTGGTCGAGGAAGCGGCGTTCGAGTCGGCGGCGGGGATCTCGCTGCCCGAGATCTGACAACGGGACCGTCGAGCATGGTTCAAACGCAAAGGGCGGCCCGATGGGGCCGCCCTTTTTGTGGCAACAGTTGTGTGTGGGGGCGGATCAGTGCGTCTGGTCGCCGGCCGCGTAATAGCCACCCACCTCGGGGCCGATCAGTTCGGGCTCGGGCTCGGGGGCGGGCCTGCACGTCGCCAGCATGAGCGCGCCCAGCGTGGCCGACAGGCAGGAGGCCATCAGGATGGCGACCTTGGCGTGCTCGAGGTTGGCCGGATCGGTCTCGTAGGCGAGATTGGCGATGAAGATGGCCATGGTGAAGCCGATGCCCCCCAGCATGCCCGCGCCGAGGATGTGCCGCCAGGTCACGCCGGTGGGCAGCGAAGCGATGCCGAGTTTCACGGCGATGAACGAGGCCAGGGTGATGCCCAGCGGCTTGCCGATGACCAGGCCGGCCACGATGCCCATGGCGACCTTGCCCGAGACCGCCTCGCCCAGCCCGCCGTGCAGGGGGATGCCCGCGTTGGCCAGCGCGAAGACCGGGATGATCAGGTAGGCGGCCCAGGGGTGCAGCGTGGTCTCCATCCGGTGCAGCGGCGGGAGCACGAACCGCGCGTTCTTGATCATGGCGTAGACCGCCGCCTGCCGCACGGCGTTGCGTTTGATGTCGCTGCCGTCGTCGGCGTTCTCGAAGATCTCCAGCGCCCGGCGCGTCGAGTAGGAGAACTGCACCGGATCGACGCGGGAGTGCGCGGGGATCGTCATCGCCAGCATCACGCCGGCGATGGTCGCGTGCACGCCGGACATGTACACCAGGTACCACAGCGGCAGCCCGAGCAGCAGGTAGGGGATGACCCAGCGGACCTTGAGGATGTTCATCGTCATCAGGACGCCGATGATGCCGAACGCGTAGGCCAGGTAGACCATCTTGGGCTCGGCCGTGTAGAAGACCGCGATGACGACCAGCGCGCCCAGGTCGTCCACGATGGCCAGGCTGAGCAGGAACACCTTGAGCGAGGTGGGGATCCTGTTGCCCAGCATCGCCATCACGCCCAGCGCGAAGGCGATGTCCGTGGCCATCGGCACGCCCCATCCGGGCATCGCCGCCGGGTCGCCCCAGTTGACGGCCGCGAAGATGACGGCCGGGGCGATCATGCCCCCCAGCGCCGCGACGATCGGCAGCGCCGCCTTCTTCGGCGAGGCCAGCTCCCCGGCGACGATCTCCCGCTTGATCTCCAGGCCGACGACCAGGAAGAACACGGCCATCAGCAGGTCGTTGATCCAGTGCGTCAGGCCGTGGCCGAGAAACAGGTAGCTGCCCTCGGGCGCGGTCGGGCCGTGGTGCTCGCCCGCGTGCTCGGCCTTGGCCTCGTGACCGCCGGCGTGGCCGGTCTGCTCGCCGAGGGTCAGTCCGCCGAGCGAGCCCTCGCCCGCCGACGCGATCGATCCCTCGACGTGGCCGTCCTCGGTGATTCCGGCGTGCGGGTCGGCGTGCGAGAGGTCCCCATGCTCGCCCTCGACGATGATCTCGAAGTAGGTGGTGTGGAACACCTCGTCGTAGACCGGCGCGTACCGCGAGTTGGCCCACACCATGGCCAGCACGGTCATGGCCAGGAGCACCAGCCCGCCGGAGCAGGAGAGCTGGGCGAAGCGCACGAACGGTCGGGCGAGGCGTTCTCCCGGCTCGGCGCGGAGGTTCTCGTTGGCGGTTGAGATGTGGTGCGTGTGGGACACGGTCAGCCCCTTGTGTGTGAACGGACGATAGTCGGCCCTCGACAGGGCTCAGCGCGGAGATCGGCCGCCCGCCCGGCGCGGATCAGCCCGGGTGGTCAGGAGCCCCGAAAATTGGTGGTGAAGGTCCGTTGCCGAGCGCCGGCCCTCACCCCTGAAACGGGTAGAGGCCGGGCAGTCCGAGAATCCCGGTCAGCTCGTCGAGGGCGTCCAGGCACCGTCGGGCCAGACCGGGGTCCACCAGGTCGTCGGCGGCGAGCCGATCGGGATAGTGCCGCTCGACCCAGGCCGTGAGGCGACGGTCCAGCCCGGGCGTGAAAAGCACGCCGGGGTGCACGCGTGCGAGCTCGTCGTCGGTGAGCACCACCCGCAGGCGCAGGCAGGCGGGGCCGCCGCCGTTGCGCATCGACTCGCGGACATCCAGGTACTCGGCGCGATCGATCGGGTTGGCCGGATCGGCGATCACCCGATCGATGAACGCGGCGACGCGCGGGTTCTCGCGCACCTCGAGCGGGGCGATCAGCGCGGTGCCGCCGCCGGGCAGCGAGACGATCTGGGAGTTGAACAGGTAGCTGGAGACCGCGTCGGAGATCGAGAAGTCGCTGTCGTGCGCCTCGACGCAGCACAGGCGAGCGCCCAGCGGCGCGGACAGGTCGGTGACCAGCGAGCGGGAGGTCGCGAAGGCCTGTTCGTGATAGAGGAACACCGTGCGGTTGCCGGTGGCGATGACGTCGTTGTGGAACACCCCGGCGTCGATGGCGTCGGGGTGCTGGCGGGCGAAGACCACGCGTGCGGGGTCCAGGCGGTGGCGGCGGGCGATCGCCTCGCAGGCGGCGCGCGTCTGCCGGGTGGGATAGCGGCGCCGGGTCAGCGTGGGGTCGTGCGCGTCCACGCCGTAGACGAACAGCTCGACGCCCGGCGCGCCGTGCTCGGTCGCGAAGCGGACGTGGTTGGCCGCGCCCTCGTCGGAGTAGCGCGCCTGGCACGGCAGCGGATCGTGCACGGTGAAGCGCGACTCGTCCGGGAAGATGCGGCGCAGGGCGGCGGTGGTGGTGGCGGTCTCCAGCGAGCGATGGAAGTTGCTGGCCAGGTTGGCGGGGGTGAAGTGGACCTTGGCGTCCGCGGTGTCGGCCGAGGGCGAGACGGTCGCCGCGTTGGCCGCCCACATGCTCGAGGCGCTCCACACCGCGGCCAGCAGCGTCGGGTCGGCGTGCCAGGCGTCCCTGAGCACCTGCTCGTCCGGGCCGCTGAAACCCAGGCTGCGCAGCGTGCCCAGGTCGGGACGCTGCATGGGGGGCAGCACCCCTTGCCTGAGGCCCAGGCCCGACAGGTGGCGCATCTTGGCCAGGCCCTGCAGGGCGGCGGCTCTGGGGTTGGACACGCCGCCTGCATTGCTCGCGCTGGCGACATTGCCCGGGCTGAGCCCGGCGTAGTTGTGGGTGGGGCCGATCAGCCCGTCGAAGTTGACCTCGTGCGCCATGGGCGGAGCGTAGGAAGGGTCGGCCCGCGGCCGGAACTCCCGCAAAGCCCGGCGCCCGGTGCGGCGCCGGTCGTGTCTCCGCGCTCCCCCCGGCGGGGGCGTGCTCAGCCGGTCGACTGCATCGCGGCGGCCACGCCGTTGATGCTCGACTGCAGCACCGGGCGCAGCCTGCTCCTTGTGTCGTCGTCGGCGCCGCGCCAGCGCGACAGCAGCTCGATCTGGGCCAGGTTCAGCACGTCCGTCCAGGGGTTGCGGTCGTGGATGGACCGGCCGACGACCGGGCTGTGGGCCATCAGGCTCTCGTGGCCGCTCACCCGCAGCACGGCGGCACGCGAGCGCTCGAACTCGGCGTGCAGGCGGTCGAACATGGCCCGGCCGTCCGGTCCGGCCAGCGCGTAGCGGCTGAGGATGGGCACGCGGGCGCGGGCCAGCTCCTGCGCGGCGTTCTCGAACACCGTGGACACGAACGGGCGCGAACCGGCGGCGTCGGCCAGCGAGCGCAGCTCGCTCTCGGTGGCCTCGGCCAGCGCGGACCCTACGCCGAACCAGCCCGGCACCAGCGCCCGCATCTGCACCCACGAGAAGACCCAGGGGATGGCGCGGAGCTTATCGAAGGTCAGCGCGCTGCCGGTGGCGCGGGACACGGGGCGGGAGGCGATGGGCATGCCGCCGATGTGCTCGACCGGGCTGGCGGCCACGAACCACGCCCAGAAGCGCGGGTCGTCGATCAGGGCGCGGTACGCCTGGCGTGCCCGCTCGGCCAGACGCATCATCAGGTCGCCGAAGCCGGCGTCGGGGTCGGCGGTGCCCGGGTCGGCCTCGGCCAGGATCGACGCGTGGACGATCTGCTCGAGGTGGCGCCGGGCCATGTCCGGCAGGGCGTAGCGGAAGGTGATGACCTCGCCCTGCTCGGTGAAGCGCAGGCGCCCGGATCGGGCGGTGGGGGGCGCGGCCAGGATAGCGCGCCCGGCGCGGCCGCCGCCGCGCCCGATGGTGCCGCCCCGGCCGTGGAAATAGCGCAGCGCCACGTTGTGCCGGGCGAACACCGCGGCCACCTCCCGCTGGGCCGTGTGCAGCGCGGCGTTGGCCATCAGGAAGCCGCCGTCCTTGTTCGAGTCCGAATAGCCCAGCATGATCTCCTGCTCGGGCTGGCCCCCCTCCCCGCCGCTGACGGCCCGCAGGTGGGCGGCGAACACGGGATCGGCCAGCGTCTCGTCCATCAGCGACGGGGCGCGATCGAGGTCGTCGATGGTCTCGAACAGCGGCACCACCTGGATGCGGCTGACCGGCTCGCCGCCCGTGGGGCTGGGGCGGTAGAGGCCGACTTCCTTGAGCAGCAGCAGCACGCCGAGCATGTCGCTGACGCGGTGGGTCATCGAGATGATCCACGCCCGCACGCTCTCGGGCTCGCGGTCCACGCCGTCGCGGACCACGCCCATGGTGGCCAGCACCTCGGCGGTCATCTCGGTCAGTTCCGCGCCGACGGGCGTCAGCGGTCGCGCGCTGGCCAGCTCGCGGCGCAGCAGGGCGAGCCGGGCCGGTTCGTCCATGGCCGTGTAGTCGGCCGCGACGCCCGCCAGCGCCAGCAGTTCGGCCACGGCGTGCTCGTGGACCTCCGAGTGCTGGCGGATGTCCATGGTCGCCAGGTGCAGCCCGAAGACGCGGGCGCGGACGATGGCGTCGGACAGCAACCCCTGCTCGGCGATCCCGACGAGACCGGCGTGGCGCAGGGCGCGCCGGAGGACGAGCAGATCCTCGAGCAGGATCCGGCCGCTGTAGGTCTCGTCCCGGGCGATGCGGGCCCGCATCTGCGAGAGGCGGACGCGGATGGGCTCGTGCTTGCGCTGTTCGAGGTGGGTGTCGGCGCCGATCCACGCGTGGTCGCGGTCGATGGCCTCCTGGATCTCCTGACCGAGATCGGCACGCAGGGTGGACACCGACAGCACGTGGCGCAGGTGGGCCAGTTCGGCGTCCCACAGATCCACGGCGGCCGCCCGCATCATCGCCATGGTGCGCCGGGTGACCTCGGCGGTGACGTTGGGGTTGCCGTCGCGGTCGCCGCCGATCCAGGTGCGGTAACGCAGCACCGCCGGCAGGTCGTTGGCCACCACGGCGCTCTGGTCCTCGCCGAGCGTGCGCCGCGCGGCCCACACGATGTCGCGGAACAGCCGCGGCACGGTCTGCCAGATGGTGGTGGACAGGAAGTAGATCCCGTTGCGCACCTCGTCCGGCACGTCGAGCCGCTTGACCCGCACGTCGTCGGTCATCAGCAGCATGGAGATCACGCGGTCCAGCCGGGCCAGCGTGTCGGCCCGTTCGCGGGGGGTGATGGTCTGGTCGCGCAGACGCACCACGCAGGCGGCGATGTCGGTCTGCTTCTCCAGCACGGTGCGCCGGCGGGCCTCGGTCGGGTGGGCGGTCAGCGTGGGCTGGATGTCCAGGCGGGCCAGCACGCCGGCGATCCGCTCGGGCGTGAAGCCCTGGCTCGTCAGACGCAGCATGGCGTCATCGACCGATTCGGGACGCGGGCGGTCCGGGCGGCAGTCCATCTCCCGCTGGCGGTTGACGCGGATGATGTTGAGCTGCTCGGCCTTGTTGAGCAGGTGGAAGCGGGCGGTGCCCACGCGGACAAGATCGGCGATCTCTTCCAGACCCAGGGCGGCGATCATGCCGGCGGCGCGGTCCCACGCCGGGTGCTCGATCGCGTCGCCCGCCTCGCGGCAGATCGCGGCGATCTCGGCGCTGCGCGCCAGCGCCGTGCCCAGGCCCACGCCCGCGCAGGAGATGGTCAGAGTGTCTTCGAGGACGCGCCGGTCGTGATCGTGCATGCGGGATTCTTATGCCCCCGCTCCTGCCGACCCACCGTCCGACCCAGCGGATGACGCACGATGCGCTCGGTGTCGCTGGATTTGACGTCGTGCCTGCGTCCCTGCCGGGCGATGAACCAGGTGCCGACGACGCCCGAGAGCACCACCGTGACCGGCACGAAGGCCGGGGCCTCGCGGGCGATGATCAGCCAGCAAGACGCCGCGATGGCCGCCCACATCACGCCGATCGAGATGATCCTGGCCCGACGCGGCATGACCGCGCCCGGAACAAGGTATCGGGCGAACGGGGCGAAGAACCGGTTGTGGATCAGCTTGTCGGTCAGCCACGGGCAGGACCGGGCGAAGCACCACGCCGCGATGATCAGGAACACCGTGGTGGGCAGCCCGGGCACCACGGCCCCGACCGCCCCCAGGCCCACGCAGCCGATGCCCGCGCCGGCCAGGCCGCACCGGGCCACCCGGCTGCGGGAGATCCGGGGCAGGTGCACCGCCATCGGGTTGGTCTGGATCGTGGTCAAAGCCGGGCGGGGTCATGTCTGGCCCGGCCCGGATCATGATTGGCCCAAGGACCCCCAAAGTCACGGGTGATTGAGACTCAATCTCAACCACTGGCCCGGCAGTGGCCCGGCTGCGGCCCCGTCGGGACCGTTCTCAGGAGGATCCAGCGTCAGTGGGCGGCGGCCCCTGCCATCATGGCCCCGACATCGACGCCCAGCTTCGCCGCGATGCGGCGTCCGTAGTCCTCGTCGGCCCGGAAGAAGTGGCACAGCTGCCGCATCTGGATGTCCTTGCGGGCGTGGCCGAGCACCCCCGCGATCCGGGTGGCCAGGCGGTCGCGGTGGGCGTCGTCGAACATCCGGTAGAGGTTGCCGGCCTGGGTGAAGTCGTCGTGGTCCTCGGTGGAGTCGAACCGGTCCACGACCGCCTGGCCGAGGTCCCACGCCGGGTCGGCGAACTTTTCGTGGGGCATGGGGGTGCCCGCGCGGGTGTTGGGCCAGTAGTTGGGCGCGCCGCCGTAGGTTTCGGCGGTGGCGCCCTGTCCGTCGCGCATGTAGTGCATGACGGGGCAGCGGGGCTTGTTGACGGGGATCTGGTGGTGGTTGACGCCCACGCGGTGCAGGTGGGTGTCGGCGTAGGACATCAGGCGGGCCTGGAGCATCTTGTCGGGGCTGGGCCCGATGCCGGGGACCAGGGCGGAGGGCTTGAAAGCGGCCTGCTCGACCTCGGCGTGGTAGTTCTCCGGGTTGCGGTTCAGTTCCAGGCGGCCGACCTCATGCAGCGGGAAGTCCGCGTGCGGCCAGACCTTCGTCAGATCGAATGGGTTCCAGCCGGTGCGGGCCGACCACGCGTCGGCCTGCTTCTGGCTCATCACCTGGACCTTGAGCGTCCAGGAGGGGAACTCGCCCTTCTCGATGGCGTTGAACAGGTCGCGCTGGTGGCTCTCGCGGTCGGCGCCGATCACCTTGGCGGCGTGGTCGTCCATCCAGGTCTGGATGCCCTGGTTGGTCTTGAAGTGGAGCTTGCACCAGAACCGCTCGCCCTGGGCGTTGATGAACGAGTAGGTGTGGCTGCCGTAGCCGTTCAGATGGCGGTAGGACGCGGGGATGCCGCGGTCGGAGAAGAGGATGGTGACCTGGTGCAGGCTCTCGGGGCACTGGCTCCAGAAGTCCCACTGCATGTCGTTGTCACGCAGATTGGTCTTGGGGTCGCGCTTCTGGGTGTGGATGAAGTTCTGGAACTTGTAGGGATCGCGCACGAAGAACACGGGGGTGTTGTTGCCCACCATGTCCCAGTTGCCCTCGTCGGTGTAGAACTTGACGGCGAAGCCGCGGACATCGCGCTCGGCGTCGGCCGCCCCGCGCTCGCCGGCCACGGTGGAGAAGCGCAGGAAGCACTCGGTCTGCTTGCCGACCGTGGAGAAGATCGAGGCCTTGGTGAACTTGGTGATGTCGTGGGTGACGGTGAAGGTGCCGTACGCGCCGCTGCCCTTGGCGTGGACCACGCGCTCGGGGATGCGTTCGCGGTTGAAGTGCTGCATCTGCTCGAGCAGGGCGGTGTCCTGCATCAGCAGCGGGCCGCGGGGCCCGGCGGTCAGGGCGTGCTGACGCCCGATGGGGGCGCCCTCGGCGGTGGTGAGCACGGGGCACTTGCCGGTGCCGTTGTCGTTGTGGTGCTTGGTCATGGATCAGATCTCCGTCCGTGTGGATGGTTTTTCCCGGACCATGGTGGCCGGGAGGAGGAACATCACTTCAGGAAAGCTAGCCAGAGAGGTGAGTGGGATCCAAAGGCGAATCAGACTTTCGCCCGATTCAATCCATAGGATTCATCTATGGAAATCCATCAGCTCCGTTACTTCGTGGCCGCCGCCGAGGCCGGCTCGATGACCCTGGCCGCCCGGCGCTGCCGCGTGGCCCAGCCCAGCCTGTCCCAGCAGATCCGCAAGCTGGAGGAGGGGCTGGAGGTTGCCCTGTTCGACCGCGTGGGCCGGGGCATCGCGCTGACCGAGGCCGGGCGGGCGTTGCTGCCCCGGGCCCGGCGCATCCTGGCCGAGGTGGCCGAGACGCGGGAGAACCTGCGGGCCGAGGTCGAGTCCGGCGCAGGGCGGCTGGCGATCGGGGCCATCCCGACCATCGCGCCGTACCTGCTGCCCCCGGTGCTGGCGGGCCTGCGGGCCGAGTTTCCCGGGTGCGAACTGGTGGTCCGCGAGGACCTGACGGCCAGCCTGGTCGAGGCGGTCGTCCACCACGAGCTCGATGTCGCGATCACCAGCACGCCCATCGACCACGAACTGGTCGAGGTCGAGGTGGTGGGGCGCGAGGAGTTGCTGGTGGTCGCCCCCGCGGCCCACCCGCTGGCGGGGATCGGGCGCCTGACGCTGGACGACCTGCGTGAACAGCCGACGGTGAGCCTGCACGAGATGCACTGCCTGGGCGCGCAGATCGCGGGCTTCTGCGCGCGGGCCGGCGTGCGTCCGGACATCGTGTGCCGCACGACGCAACTGGCCACGGTGCTGGAGATGGTGCGCCTGGGCCTGGGCGTGTCGCTGGTGCCGGCGATGGCGGCGGCGGGGGATCGCTCGGAGGAACGGGCGTACCTGCGGCTGACGCACGACACACCGTCGCGCGAGATCGCCCTGGTGTGGCGCGTCGGCCGGTCACGGCCGGTGGCGGCGCGGGGGTTGCAATCGCTTGTGGCCAGCACGCTCCGCGGGATGCTTGAGCGTTGACGAGGCGGGCCGTCGTCGGGCTCCCACCGTACCTGTTGGTGACACGAGTTAGGCCGCGGCCGGTTCCAGCGTGCGCAGGCGTTCGGACCCGCGGCCGGCGACGAAGATCATCTCGGTGTTGCGCAGGCGTCCGACCGTGCCCACGCGGGCGCCGCTGGGGCCGTGGATGCCGATCTTGCAGCCGACATAGCGGTCCAGTTCGTGCTCGACCACGGCCACCGGGCCGCGGGATTCGAGCAGGCCCAGCAGTTCTTCCCGGTCCAGGAACCCCTCGTCGTTGAAACTCAGCACCACGGTGGCGACGTCGAGGGCGTCGAGCACCCGGCGCATGGCGTCGCCGATGGTCCGCTTGGAGTTGAAGAGACTCTTGCGTTCCTTGCAATCCACGCGTTTGCAGGCCACGCCGAAGACCTCCGGCTCGTCCCCGGTGGCGATGGTCTCCCAGACGTGGTAGTTGGACAGGTAGCTGTGCTGGTTGTACGGCGGGTCGAGATAGGCCACATCGCCTGTCAGCACGCGGGCGGCGTCCAGCGCATCCATCCGCACGGCCCGGCTGCGTCCGGCGGGCGGGCAGGGGACCATCTCGGGCAGGCGCAGGGTCAGCGGGTTGGTGGCCCGGGGGGCCCATTGCTTGAGATAGGCCATCTGGACGCCGGTGGTCGAGTCGACCCGGTCGGCGGCCTCGATCAGGCTGGCCAGCAGCACGCCGCGCAGTTCGTCGTCGATGGACAGCCCGGCGATGTAGGCCCGGGCGGCGTCGATGCGGGCCCCGTTGTCCGGGTGGATGAAGCGGGAGCGGTGGCAGTAGGTCCGGGTGAAGTAGCCCGGCGCGGGGTCCAGCCGGTTGATGCGGTCGATGTGTTCGCGGGCCGCCGCGGCCACCCGCTCGGGGTCGGCCTGCACATGGGCGATGGCCAGAGTGTGGGCGAAGGCGGTGTGATCGTTCGAAATCACACGCCAGCCGGCCCGCTTGAGGGCCATGCCCACCCGGGCGGTGCCGGAGAACAGGTCCACGGCGGTGCCGGGGCGCGGGGCATCGGCGGCGCAGGCGGCGACGATCTGATCCACGAGGCGGCGTTTGGAGCCCAGGTACTTGACCACGACCCAGCCATCGGCCGATCCGGGGTGATTTCAGCAGCGGACGCGGTGCGGCGTGGTCAACAAGTTGACCCCGGCTAGCATCCCCCTGCCCGGCGTTCTGACCCGACGTCCGGGACAAGGAACAACCCGTGAGTGACCCCTCGGAATCAGCGCTGCACGCTCCGGAACGCGGGGAGGGCTCCCCGTCTTCCCGGGGCCCGTCCCCCACCGGCACGCACCGAAAGAGAAAAGGCCTGGCCGTGGGCGTGCGCCTGGGGCTGATCGCGGTCCTGCTCGTGGGATCCCTGGCGATCTTCGGCGTGCTGCGCGCCACGCGCGAGCAGAGCAAGGTGCGGACCGATCCGCCCGCGCCGCTGACGGTGCGCGCCGTAGTGGCGGAGGCCCGCCCGGTCGAGCGGGTGTGGGAGGGCTTCGGCACGGTGCGCTCGATGAACCGGGCCGAGGTGGCGGCCGAGGTGTCCGGGCGGGTGATCGACCGTCCGCGCGACGCCGAGCCGGGCCGGCCGGTGGCGCGGGGGCAGCTGCTGCTGCTGATCGATCCGACGGACTACGAGGTGGGGGTGGCGCGGGCCCGGCAGGCCGCGGCGGCCACGCGGGCGCAGGTGGACGGGCTGGCGGTCGAATCGGAACGCATCGGCAACCAGATCCGTCTGGCGGAAGAGGAGATCGAAGCGGCGCGGCGTGACCTGGAGCGGACGGAGCGGGCCATCGCGGGCGGCGCGGGCTCGCCGGGCGAGCTGGATTCGAAGCGCACGGTGCTGCTGCGCTCCCAGCGGGAACTCGACGGTCTGCGTCAGCAGTCCGAGCTGATCCCCAGCCGGCGTGCGGCGCTGGAAGCCCAGCTCGCCGGCCAGCTCGCCGATCTGCGTCTGGCCGAGCAGAACCTGGCCCGCACGCGGGTGGTCAGCCCGCTCGACGGCGAGATCCAGAGCGTCGGCCCGCGCGCGGGCGACTTCATCGTCGCCGGCACCCCGGTCGCCGGCGTGGTGGATCTGGCGCGCATCGAGGTGCCGCTGCGTCTGCCGGCGTCCTCGGCCGGCTGGGTGGCCCGGGTGGTCGGCGAGCCGGGGATGGTCAGCCTGTGGAACGGGGCGGCGGTGGGCGAGCCCCAGCACGTGGGCAAAGTGACGCGGTTCTCGCCGGAGGCCGACGCGGACAGCCGCACGATCACGGTGTACGTGGAGGTCGAGCAGGACCCGCAGCGTCCGGACCGGCTGCTGCCGGGCAGCTTCGTGCACGGCCGCGTGCGCACGCCCGACCCGCTGCCGCGGGTGGTGCTGCCGCGCCGGGCGATCCGATCCGGACGGGTGATGCTGGTGGACGCCGGGCCGGCGGGCGGTGAGCGTCGCGTGCGCATCCACCCGGTGCGGACGGACTATGCGTTGGAGGCTTCATTCCCCGAGATCGACCCGACGGAGAACGAGTGGGTGGTGCTCCTGCCCGACAGCGTGCCGCCGCCGGGGTCGATGGTGGCGGTGACGGCGCTCGAGCAGCTCCTGCCGGGCATGCGGGTGCTGCTGCCGGGCGACGCCGGCGCGGACGCCGCGCCCGCGCCGGCCGCGGGCGGGGAGGGCTGAGCCCATGAGCCTGGCCCGTTTCGGCGTCCGCAAGCCGGTGGTGGCGAACCTGGTGATGTTCGCGGTGATCTGCGCGGGCCTGATCTTCGGGCTGTCGCTGCGCCGGGAGTTCTTCCCGTTCGTGCAGTCCCGGGTGGTCAGCATCATCGCGCCGTATCCCGGCGCCGCGCCGGAGGAGGTCGAGTCTTCGCTCGCCAAGAAGATCGAGGACCGCGTCGCGGACATCACGGGCGTCAAGGAGATCAATACGACGGTCTCCGAGGGGCTGGCGACGCTGCAGGTCGAGTTCTTCGAGGGCACGCCGATCGACCGGGCGGTGGCCGATGTCAAGCGGGAGATGGACGCCCTGCAGGACCTGCCGGACCAGGCCGACCGCATCGTGGTGGACAAGGTCGAGCCGAACCTGCCGGCCATCGTGCTGTCGATCTCGGGGGACGCGGACGAGCGGACCATGAAGGAGTTCATCCAGCAGTGCCGCGAGGACCTGCTGAGCATGCCCGAGATCACCGACATCCTGCCCGGGGGGTTCCGGATCGACGAGCTGCGCGTGGAGGTCGAGCCGGAGCTGGCGGTCAAGCACGGGCTGAGCCTCACGGAGATCTCCGAACGGGTGGCCGCGGCCATGGTCGAGCTGCCCGGCGGATCGGTCAAGGGCTCGACGGCCACGGTTTCGATCCGCTCGATGGGGATCGAGGAGCGGGCCGACGAGGTCCGCTCGATCGTGCTGCGGGCGTCGGGCGAGGGAGGGGTCGTGCGGCTGGGCGACGTCGCGACGGTCAGCGAGGGCTTCGTCGACGACGACCTGCGCATCCGCTTCAACGGCAAGCCCGCCATGACGCTGACCGTGTTCCGCGTCGGCCGCCAGGACATCATCCGCATCGCCGACCTCGTCAAGGCGTACGCCGCCGGGCGTCGCGGCGAGCAGATCGAGCTGTCCGCCATGGAGCGGCTGCGGATCGTCATGCAGCGGTCGCAGAACGAGCGGCAGGCCCAGAGCCGGTACCGCAAGGCCCTGAAGGAGTGGGAAGAGCGTGGTTCGCCGGCGGGCCAGGAGCCGTCGCTGGTGATCCCGCGCCTGGACCCGTCCAAGGTGTCCCAGCGGTACGCGGCGTTCCGCCTCGGGTACGACCGTTCGCTGGTGTCGCCGCCGCCGGGCGATCTGGACCTGTCCACGGACCTGGCCCGCTTCGTGCGGGGCCGCCTGGATCTGCTGACCCGCAACGCCCTGCAGGGCGGCGTGCTGGTGTTCCTGACTCTGGTCGTGCTCTTGAACTGGCGGATCGCGTTCTGGGTGGCGCTCGGGCTGATCGTGTCGGTGCTGGGCACGCTGGCGTTCATGTCGGCGGTGGGCGTGACGCTGAACCTGCTGACGATGTTCGGGCTGATCATCGTCATCGGCATCCTGGTCGACGACGCGATCGTGGTGGCCGAGAACATCACGGCCCGGCACGAGAGCGGCGAGCTGGCGATGATCGCGGCGGTCCGCGGCACGGACCAGGTGGCCTGGCCCGTGGTGGCCACCGTGCTCACGACGATCGCGGCGTTCCTGCCGCTGGCTTTGATCGACGGTCAGATCGGCGATTTCCTGGGCGTGCTGCCGGTGGTGGTGGGCTGCGCGCTGCTGGTCTCGCTGATCGAGACGCTGTTCATCCTGCCCGTGCACATGGGCGAGAGCCTCCGCTCGGCCGACCGGGCGAAGCTGCGCGGGCGGACCTCCCGCCTCGCGGCGGTCGGGCGCAGGCTGGACACCTGGCGCGAGGCGCTGTTCTCCCGGCTGATCATCCCGCGCTACGCGGTGCTGCTCGACTGGAGCATCCGGCACCGGTACGTCACGGTCGCGGCCTCGGTCGGGCTGCTGATCGTGTCGCTGGGCATGTTCGCCGGGGGGCGTCTGGAGTTCATCTTCTTCGAGGAGGACGACGCGGAGACCGTGAACGTCTCGATCGCGATGCCGATCGGCACCTCGCTGGCCCGCACGGATCAGGTGGTCCGGCGCATCGAGGCCATCGCGCTGGCCCAGCCGGAGATCGCCTCGATCTTCGCGCAGGCCGGGGCCATCGGCGACCTCGAGGGCGAGGGGTTCGGGTCCAGCGCCTCGCACCTGGGGCAGGTCATCCTCGAGCTGACGCCCGTGGAGCAGCGCGAGCGGCCCAGCAGCGTGCTGATCCAGGCGATGCAGGACGAGCTCGGCGTGATCCCCGACGTGCGCAGCCTGCGGATGGAGGGCGTCTCCGGCGGCCCGGGCGGGCCGGCGCTGACGTTCACCGTCACCGGGCCCGAGGGCGCGCCGCTGGACGAGGCGGTCGTGCGGATGAAGGCGGTGATGGCCCGGTTCGACGGCGTGTTCGGCATCGCCGACGACGCCGACTCGGGCAAGCGGGAGGTCCGCTTCACGCTGCGGGACGGCGCGACCGAGCTGGGGTTCACCCGGGCCGACCTCGGACGCCAGATCCAGGGCATGGTCTTCGGGCTCGAGCCCTACACCTTCGCCGGCGAGCGCGAGGACGTCAAGGTCCGCGTGACCTTCCCGGACCGCGTGCGCCGCTCGCTGGCGACGCTCGAGCGCCAGCACGTCTTCACGCCCGACGGGCGGGCGGTGCCCCTGACGGAGGTGGCCCTGATCGAGGACACCGACGCGGACTCGACGATCCGGCGGATCGACCGGCGGCGGGCGATCACCGTGACGGCCGACGTGAACCGGGCGGTGGGCAACCCCGACCGCATCGCCGCGGACATCCGCCCGGCGCTCGAGGCGGCGGTGGCCGATCTGCCCGGGGTCGAGCTCATCCAGCGCGGGCGGCAGAAGGACGTACAGGAATCGTTCGCCACGCTGCCGCTGGGCATGGCGGTGGCGGCCGGGCTGATCTACGTGATCCTGGCCTGGCTCTTCGGCAGCTTCTCCCAGCCGGTGATCGTGATGCTGGCCATCCCCTTCGCCACCATCGGCATGATCTGGGGGCACCTGATCCTCGGCTTTGCGCTGACGTTCCTCTCGCTGATCGGGTTCATCGCGCTGGCCGGCGTGGTGGTCAACGACTCGCTGATCTTCATGGAGTTCTTCAACCACGAGCGCCGGCTGGGCAGATCGGTCCACGACGCGGGGATCGCGGCGGGGCGGGCCCGTGTGCGTGCGATCATCCTGACCACGGTGACCACCGTCTTCGGGCTCACGCCGCTGATGCTCGAGCAGAGCTTCCAGGCCAGGTTCCTGATCCCGATGGCGATCACCATCTCGTTCGGCCTGCTCAGCGCCACCGCGATCATCCTGCTGGTGCTGCCGGCGCTGCTGGTGATCTTCGACGACGTGGCCCACCTGGCCCGCGTGGCCTGGACCGGGCGGACGGACCTGACCCGGCGCAACCCGTTCGTGCCCGATCCGGACGTGCTGATGCTCGACGACCCCGCGTCGGACCTGCCCGCGTCCGAGCGGTGATCACTCCCGGCGGAGATAGATGGCGCCGCGCTCGTTGCCGCGGATGACCCCGAAGCGCAGCGGCTCGTCCAGCGGGTGTTGCTCGACGAAGCCGGCTAGTTCGCGGGCCGTCTCGAACGTGCGGCCGTCGACGTCGAGGATGAAGTCCGACGCCATGAAGCCCGACTCCGAGGCGATGGTTCCCGGGAACACCTCGGCGACGAGGAAGCCGGCCACGGTCATGGGGGCGGCCCCGCGCCTGGTCAGGGCCAGTTCGCGCGGGACGACGATCAGGCCCGCCTTGTCCAGACGCTGCCCGCCCTGCGAGAGTGCGGCGGCGGTGTTGCGGTCTTCCAGCACGGCCGAGGCGGTCATGCGGGTGCGTCCGCGGAAGAACTCGATCTCGGCCGGCTTGCCCGGCTCGGAGAGCATGATGGCGTTGCCCAGGCGGGTCACGTTCTCGGTGCGCCGGCCGCCCAGGCGGACGACGATGTCCCCGTTGCGCAGCCCGGCCTTGGACGCGGGCGAGCCGTCGAGGACGTTCTCGAGCAGCACGCCGCCCTCGATGCCCAGCTCGTAGGCGACCTCGGGGTCCAGGCGGGCCATGTTCACGCCCAGCCACCCGCGGTCGACGCGTCCCTTCTCGATGATGCGCTGCATGACCACCTGCGCCACGTCGGCGGGGATGGCAAAGCCCAGCCCGCTGCTGCCGCCGTCGCGGCTGGCGATGGCGGTGTTGATGCCCACCACCCGGCCGTCGAGGTCGACCAGCGGGCCGCCGGAGTTGCCGGGGTTGATCGCCGCGTCGGTCTGCAGGAACTCCTGGAATCTGGTTGGGCCCTCTTCGGAGGCCTGCGGGTCGATCTGCCCGCGTCCCTTGGCGCTGATGATGCCCGCGGTCACGGTCTGCTCGAAGCCGAACGGCGAGCCCACGGCCAGCACCCACTCGCCCACGCCGATGCCCTCGGAGTCACCGAAGCGCGCGGCCTTGAGCCCGGGCACGTCGATCTTGAGCACCGCCAGGTCCGTCTCCTCGAACCCGCCGACGAGCTCGGCCTCGGCGGTGCGGCCGTCGGCCAGGCGCACGGTGATCACGCGTCCCTGCTGCGTGACGTGGTAGTTGGTCAGGATGTAGCCGCGTTCGTCGAGGATGACGCCCGAGCCGACGCCGGTCTGGGCCCGGAATCCGCGCCGGGTGGGCTGCTCGGTGATGATGTGCACCACCGACGATTCGATGGCGCGGGACGCGTGCCGGAACGCGGCGGACAGCTCGCGGGCGGACACCATGGCCCGCTCGCGTGCGATCGAATCAATCTCGGCCGTGCGCGGCGAGGTTTCCGGCTGGGCCGTCTCCGCGCCCCGGGCGACGCCCGACAGAGCCAGCAGTGATCCGAGCGCGACGCCGACGAACTTTGAGCAATCCATGAGACCTCCGTGGGATCCGTCCCTGCGTGTACCTGATTGGGACGCCGCTGGTTCATCTTCCGGCCGGGGTCGACCGTCACGGGCCCGCACGGTCCCGCGACCGAAGGGGCCCGCATGGGCCTGGCGGGGAGGGCTCCGAACGGGAGGAGGCTCAGCCCACGCCGTATTCGGCCCAGCTCGAGCTGGTCTCGGTCACCCGCACCCGCTCCAGGGTGAGATTGCGGGAAAGACCGAAGCAGTTGCCGTGCTCGTCCGTGTACGAGGCGCCCCGGGCGATCTCCCCGGCCACAAAGTCATAGATGCGCCGGGCCAGCGCTTCCGTCGTGGGGTCCTGCTTCTCAAAAATGACCACCCGGGTCCGGTTGGTCTCGCAGAGCTGGCCCAGCACCGGGTCCTCGGAGTTGACCGCCAGGGCGTGGTCGTAGCGGTCCAGTTCGTCCTCGACGGCCAGCTTCAGGGCCTTGAAGTCGCAGACCATGTCCCGCTCGTCCAGCTTCTCGGACGCGATGACCAGGTCGATCCGGCGCGAGTGCCCGTGGGGCAGGCGGCAGCGCCCGGGGTGCTTGGAGAGCATGTGCCCGGACTCGACCTCGAAGGACTTGCAGACGCGGTAGATCATGCGTGGGGCCATGGCGGGCGATCATAGGGAAGGCCGCGATCAGGCTCCGGCCGGGGGCACGCCCAGCACCCGGCGGTGGGCGTTGGAGAGGGCCATGGTGGCGATCTCGGCCCGGGTGGCCCAGCGCGTCGGGCCGGTGGCCTCAGCGTCGCCGGCGACCACGGTGAAGTGGACGCGCCGGTGGGTGGTGATGTGGGTGAAGCGGTCGATCTCGGCGCCGGGGTCGATGCCCAGGGCGGCGGCCGCGGCGGGGATGTCGATGGCCCGCTCGCCCTCCACACTCGGCGGCTGGACCATCCCGGCCCAGAGGCCGCCCAGGGGGCGGGTCTCGATCAGCACGCGTTCTGATCGTTCGATCAGGAAGCAGAGCATGTGCCAGTCCTTCTGCTTGGCGCGGGGCTTGGGCGTGGGGATCTCGGCGGTGCGCCCCTGGGCGAAGGCGGCGCAGCGGTCGCGCAGCGGGCAGGCGGGGCAGCGCGGCGCGCCGGGGGTGCAGACGGTGGCGCCCAGTTCCATCAGGCCCTCATTGAGCACGCCGGGGTGCTCGGCGGACGCGACGAGTTCTTCGGCTTTGGCCCAGGCCCATTCCTGCGTTGCTTTGTCGGTCGGCTGCGCATCGTTGCCGTGCAGGCGGAGCAGGACGCGCTCGACATTGCCGTCCACCAGCGGCACGCGCTGGTGGAAGACCATCGAGCCGATCGCGCCGGCGGTGTACCGACCCACGCCGGGCAGGGCCCGCAGGGCGTCGGGATCGGCCGGGAACACGCCATCGTGGCGTTCGACCACGGCCTTGGCGGCCGCGTGGAGCAGGCGGGCGCGCCGGTAATAGCCCAGACCGGACCAGGCCGCAAGGACATCCGCCTCCGGTGCGGCCGCCAGGGCCTGCACCGTGGGGAAGCGGGCCAGGAACGGCCCGAACTTCTCCAGCACGCGCGAGACCTGCGTCTGCTGGAGCATCAGTTCGGACACGAGCGACACATACGGATCCCGCGGCCCGTCGACCGGCGTGGGCCGCCAGGGCAGATCCCGGGCATTCGCGCGGAACCACGACTCCACGGAATGAGCCGCGGGCTTCAGCCCGCGCGGTCGTCCAGCGCGCGGAGACCGTTTCACCTCACCCACCCAGCACCTTCTTCACCGCCCGCTTGATGGGGGTCCAGTCCGCCGCGGGCTCTTTGCTCACTGTGACGAAGGCGGTGTGCAGCAGCACGCGGGTGATGCCGGGAATGGCGAGCAACGCGATCGCGAGGGCATCGCCGCCTGTTTCGTCTGCTTTGCCGGCGGAGACGATGGGGCCCGCACGGGGCGTGTCCAGCACGCATTTGAGGGCGTTGGGATTCGGCGTGGTCTCGAAGCGCAGTGTCACACTGGCACCCCGACCGTGTCCAGCAGCCCCCGCACCGCGGCATCGCGTGACTCAGGCGTGTCGCGCAGGACGGTCACATGCCCGAGTTTGCGTCCCGGACGGGCGGACTTGTGGTAGTCGTGCCAGTTGGCGTCGGGGTTGGCCTCGTGGGCAGCGTCGGGCTCGTGCGTGCCGATGATGTTGACCATCGCGGCGTGGCCCAGCGCGTCGGTCGGGCCGAGCGGCTGGCCGGTGATGGCGCGGATGTGGTTCTCGAACTGGCTGGTCTTTGAACCCTCGATCGTCCAGTGCCCGGTGTTGTGCACGCGGGGGGCGATCTCGTTGGCCAGCAGGCGGGCGTCCGGGCCTTCGCCGATCTGGAAGAACTCCACGGCCAGGGTGCCGATGTAGCCGAGGTGGTCGAGCACTTTGCGGGCCGCGTCCTGGGCCGCGGCGGCGACGGCGTCGTCGATGCCCAGCGCCGGGGCTCGCGTGACGCACAGGATGCCGTTGGCGTGCTGGTTGTCGTTGAGCGGATAGACCACGGTCGAGCCGTCGAGGGCGCGGGTGGCGATGACGGACACCTCGCGGACGAAGGGGATCATGCGGTCGAGGATGGCGGGCACGCGACCCACCGCGATCCAGGCGCGTTCGGCGTCGTCGGGCG
>CAYNRF010000028.1:0-8065 GCA_964399525.1 uncultured Phycisphaeraceae bacterium
ACCCCCGAACCCGTCAACGGCCCGCCCACGCCCGCCATCCCAACCCCGGCCGAGCCCACCCCGCCGCTGGCCGACCGCCTCCGCACCGCCCTTTCCCACGGCTTCGGCACCATGCTCCGCGATCTCGCCCCCTGGCTGGCCGTCGGCATCCTCATGGCCGCCCTCGTCGGCGCCCTCGTCCCTCCGGGCTGGATCGCCGAAAACATCGGCACCGGCCTGTGGCCCAAGGTCGCCATGCTCTTCGTGGGCGTCCCCCTCTACATCTGCGCCACCAGCTCCACCCCGCTCGCCTGGTCGCTCGTCATGGCCGGCCTCTCCCCCGGCGCCGCCATCGTCCTGCTGCTCACCGGCCCGGCCACCAACCTCGCCACCATGTCGTGGGTCATCAAGGACCTGGGCGTCAAGGCCCTGGCCATCTATCTCGGCGTCATCGCCGCCGTCGCGCTGGCCGCCGGCACCCTCTTTGACCTCTACCTCGCCGAGTTCATGGTGCTGGCCGAGGGCGCCGCGACCCACGCCCACCCCGGCGGCCTCTGGGCCTGGACGAAGGCCCTCGGCGCGGCGGCCTTCGTCACCCTGCTCGCGCCCGCCCTCGTCGCGCGGTTCTGGCCGGCACGCCCCAAATCCTGCTGTGCGACCGCGCCGGCTGCTCCCTCCTGCTGCGCCACCCCCAAGCCCGACATCGCCCTGCCCACCAAATCCTGCTGCGCCAAGACCAACGCCCCTTCGTGCGCGTGTGCCCCAAGGACTGACCCATGATCGCCCCCCCTTCCAGATCCGCCGCAGGCGAGCGCAACATCCTCGCCGGCCCCCTGCAGACCTGCTCGATGAATCCCATGACCGGCTTCACCCGCACCGGCTGCTGCTCCACCGGGCCCGAGGACCTCGGCTCGCACACCGTCTGCGCCGTCATGACCGCCGCCTTCCTCGCCTTCTCCAGATCCCGCGGCAACGACCTCTCCACCCCCCGCCCCGAATGGAACTTCCCCGGCCTCAAACCCGGCGACCGCTGGTGCCTCTGCGCCGCCCGCTGGCTCGAGGCCTACGAAGCCGGCGTGGCCCCCAAGGTCAACCTCCACGCCACCCACGAACGCGCGCTCGACATCGTGCCCCTCGAAGCCCTCAAGGAGCACGCCCTGTGATCGGTGACAACTGGACCGACACCAGCGAGCAACGCGCCCGCGACGCACGCCCCTCGCCCGACCGCCCCAGACGCATCGCCGTCGTCACCGGCACCCGCGCCGAGTTCGGCCTGCTCACCCCCGTCATGCACGCCGTCCAGGACCGCCCCGACTGCGAGCTGCTCGTCATCGCCGCCGGTGCCCACCTCGTCCAGCCCGCCCTGACCTTCCGCGAGGTCAAGGCCAAGTTCCATGTCGCCGACTCCATCCCCATGCAGACCGCCGGCCGCATCGGCCGCGCCCACGATGTCGAGTCCCTCAGCAAGGGCATCGCCCGCTTCGGCCGCTCCTTCGACCGCCTCCGCCCGGACTGGGTCGTGGTGCTCGGCGACCGCATCGAGGCCTTCGCCGCCGCCGCCGCGGCCTCCGTCGGCGGGTTCGCCGTCGCGCACCTCCACGGCGGCGACCGCGCCGAAGGCGTCGCCGACGAGGCCATGCGCCACGCCATCACCAAACTCGCCCACCTCCATCTTCCCGCCACCCAGACCAGCGCGGACCGCATCCGCCGCATGGGCGAACCCGACGCCAACGTCATCGTCGTGGGCTCCCCCGCCATCGACGGGTTGGCCGCCATCGAGCCGTTGGACGACGCCGCCTACGCCGAACTCGGTTCCCCCCGCGCCGTCGTCCTCTTTCACCCCATCGGCCGCACCGACGAGATCGAGGAACACGCCGCCCAGGCCGTGCTCGAAGCCCTCGAAGGCGTCCCCACGCTGGCCCTGCATCCCAACCTCGACCCCGGCCGGCAGGGCATCATGCGTGCCCTGGTCAACGCCCCGTCCCACGTCCGCGTGCAGTCCCATCTTGAACGCGCCCGCTTCATCGCCCTGCTCAAACGCGTCGCCGCTCAGGGTGGAGCGCTCGTGGGCAACTCCTCCGCCGGCCTGATCGAAGCCGCCGCCCTGGGCTGCCCCAGCGTCGACATCGGCGACCGCCAGTCCGGCCGCGAACGCTGCGACGCCCTGACCACCCACGCCCCCGAATCCCCCGCCAGGATCCGCGAGGCCTTCGACCGCATCACCGCATCCCGCCCCGCCCGCTGGTCCCATCCCTACGGCGACGCCCACGCCGGCCCCCGCGCCGCCCGCGCCCTCGCCGAACGCGACCCCCACGCTCAAAACCTCCTCCGCAAACGCTGCACCTACTGACCGTGGGGCCGACTTTCAGTCGGCCTCATTCTGCTGTACTCGTGGGGCCGACTTGTAGTCGGCCTTCTTCTCTTGCGTTCCGACACCGCCGCGCGCACCAACGTGGACATCCACGCTGGTGCGCCACCTGCGCAACCTCCCGACTTTCCGCTTGGCCAACACCCCTTCGCGCACTACCTTGCCCGCATGAACACACCCGAACTCACCCAAGCCCTGTTCACCGACCTGCTCGACCCGGCCATCTCCCTCCTGGATGTCTGCCGCCGGCACGCCCTGCCCATCGAGCACCTGCACGATGTGCTCGCGAGCGAACAGTTCCAGTCCGCGGTGGACGCACTCAACCGCGCCATGGAGCTGCGCACCCGCGCCCTGGCCCCCGAACGCGCCGAGCGCGCCCTGGCCACCCTGGACGCCATCGCCCGCCAGACCCCCACCACCCCGTCCCACACCGAGTGCGTCCGCCGCGCCGCCGGCGCCCTCCTCCGCGCCACCCAGCCGCCCAAAGCCCCGAAGTCGCCCGCCAAACGCCGCGAGCCCGCCCCGGCAGCACCCCAATCCGGTGAGCCCACCCCGCCATCCGAACACGCGGAAACCCCGCCTCCCGTTATCGGCCCCGATTTCGAAACTCCGTCCGCGCTCCCGGACAAGTCGTCCCGCCCGACGGCCGATGTCGAGACATCGAACCATCAGCCCCAAGGAGCGTGGGATGCCTGTCACGGAAGAACAGCGTCAGCAGATTGTTGAGAACGCGATCCGCGAGATCTCGCACATCGCCACCCTCCCGGAGGTCACCCTCCGCATCATCGAACTGGTCGAGGACCCCACCAGCACGGCCCAGGACCTCCACGCCGTCATCTCCAACGACCCCGCGCTGTCCAGCCGCATCCTCAAGGTCGTCAACTCCTCCTTCTACGGCCTGCCCGGGCAGATCTCCTCGATCAACCGCGCCATCGTGATGCTCGGCCTCAACGCCGTGAAGAACATCGCCATCGCCGCCTCGCTCGCCAAGCTCTTCCGCGGCGGCGAACTGACTCCCACCTTCTCGGCCAAGGAACTCTGGAACCACTCCAACGCCACCGCCATCGGCTGCAAGATGATCTCCGACACCCTGGGCATGGGCCTAGGCGACGAGTCCTACCTCGCCGGGCTCATCCACGACATCGGCATCATGGTCGAGATGCAGTACGACCGCTCGAAGCTGATCGACGCCCTGGACAAGACCGGCGCCGGCGTCGACGGCATCCCCGCCGAATCCCTGCTGGTCACCGAGGAGATCGTCTTCGGCGCCAACCACCAGCACTTCGGCCAGGGCCTCTGCGCCAAGTGGAAGTTCCCCGCCCCCTTCGCCGCCGCCACCGGCTTCCACCACAGCCCCTTGAGCGCCCCCAGCGAACAGACCAAGCTCGTCTGCGTCGTCCACGCCGCCGACTGCCTGGCCGGACGCATCGAGGGCGGCTTCCGCCTCGACAACCCCACCTGCCAGATCCAGAAGGAAGTCCGCGACTTCCTCAAGCTCAACGACGAGAAGATCGAAGAGCTCGTCCAGAAGCTCCAGACCCTCGTCGCCGACTCGGCCAACATGATCTGACGGGGAAAGGCACGAAGGCACAGAGGCACGAAGGCACGAAGGGATCAGGAGTCCAGGACTCTTCTTCCCTGCGTGCCTTCGTGCCTTGCCGCCTTCCCCCCCTCCGTGCCTCCGTGCCTCCGTGCCTCTGTGCCTCCGTGCCTCTGTGCCTTCCTCACCCCACCCGCTCGCGCCAGAACGCCAGCCGGTCGTGCCGCGTCAGGTCGAACGCCAGCGGCGTCACCGTGATCTTCCGCTCGAACAACTCGTGCACGTCCGTCCCCGCGTCCGTCCCGCGGAAGTCCAGCCCGTGCCCCGCCGCCCAGTAGTAGACATCCCCCGAGGGCGAGACCCGCCGCTCGTACTTGTCCACCAGCGCGTGGGTGTTCATCGGGCACACCACGATCTCCGGATCCTCCGGCAGGTGCTCCGTCGCCGGCACGTTGATCGACAGCGCCTCGTGCCGGTCCGGCAGCCCGCCCGCCAGCAGCCGGTCGATCGCCCGCCGCGCGGCCCGCGCCGCCCGGTCGAAGTCCGGACGCGTCGAATCCAGGTGCAGCGACACCGCGATCGACGGCACCCCCAGGAACGCCGCCTCCAGCGCCGCGGCCACCGTGCCCGAATACAGCACGTTGATCCCGCAGTTGGCCCCCGCGTTCATCCCCGACACCACCAGGTCCGGCAACTGCCCCTGCCCGTACCGCTCCGGCCACAGGTTGGTCATGGCCAGTTTGGTGCAGTCCGCCGGACGCCCGTCCACGGCCACGGCCTCGTGCCCGTTGAGCCGGGTGGGCCGGGTCATGAGCGGCTGGTGGAAGGTCACGCCGTGGGAAGTCGCGCTCTGCACGGTCAGCGGGGCCACGGTGTACACCTCCCCGATGGCCGGCTCGGCGAGCAGGGCGGTGTGCATGGCCGCGATGCCGGGGGCGTGGATGCCGTCGTCGTTGGTCAGCAGGATGCGCATGGGTGCAGGGTAGCCCCGGAAAGCCGCGGACCGGTGGGCCGAACCACGCCCAACACCTATCCTCCCCGTGAGGGATCACGCCCGTCCGGGCCGCGCCCTCGGACCGCCGGAGGGACGCCGTGGAAGTCAAGAACACCATCCTCGAAGCCATCGGGAACACGCCGCTGGTCCGCCTCAACAAGGTCGTGCCGCCCGGATCCGCCGAGGTCTTCGCCAAGTGCGAATACATGAACCCCGCCGGGTCCATCAAGGACCGCATGGCGTGGTACATCATCGACCAGGCCGAGAAACAGGGCCTGCTGAGGCCCGGCGGCACCATCGTCGAGAACACCTCGGGCAACACCGGCATGGGCGCCGCCATGGCCGCCGCGGCCAAGGGCTACAAGGCCGTCTTCACCATGCCCGACAAGATGTCCAAGGAGAAGATCGACGGCCTGCGCGCCTTCGGCGCCCAGGTCATCATCACGCCCACCGACGTCCCCGGCGATTCGCCCGACCACTATGTCAATGTCGCCAAACGCGTCGCCGCCGAGACCCCCAACTCGTTCTACCTCGACCAGTACCACAACCAGTGGAACATCGAGGCCCACGAGAAACTCACCGGCGAGGAGATCTACCGCCAGACGGACGGCGGGCAGGTCGACGCGATCATCGCCGGCACCGGCACCGGCGGCACCATCTCCGGCATCGGACGCTGCTTCAAGAAGCACGGCTCCAAGGCCCGCATCATCGGCGTGGACCCGCTGGGATCGGTGCACTATTCGATCTTCTACACCGGCCAGCCCAGCACGCCGTACGTGTACAAGGTGGAGGGCCTGGGCGAGGACATCGTCTGCCGCGCCTTCGATCCCAAGGCCGTGGACGAGATGCACCAGGTCAACGACTACGAGTGCTTCACGATGGCCCGGCGCCTGATCCGCGAGGAGGGTCTGTTCTGCGGCGGGTCCTCCGGCGGCATGGTCCATGTGGCGTGCAAGATCGCCCAGGAGATGGGCCCGGGCAGGAAGATCGTGGTCATCCTGCCCGATTCGGGCACGCGCTATGTGACCAAGTACCTCGACGACGCCTGGATGAAGATGCACGGCTTCCTCGAGGAGCCCCGCGGCCTGGGCCACATCGAGGACATGATCGACCCCTCCAGGCCCGTCGTGACGGCCAGAGAGACCGACTCGGTCGGCACGGTCATCGCCCAGCTGCGCGACCACGGCATCTCGCAGGTGCCCGTCATCGACGCCCACGGCAAGCCCGCGGGGCTGGTGCACGAGATCGACATCCTCCGCGGCCTGCAGCGCGGCCAGGTCACGACGGACTCGCCCGTCAAGGCCATCGAGAACAAGATCGGCGGCATCGTCAGCCCCAAGTCGCGCGTCGAGGAGCTCTACGGCGTGTTCGCCGCCGAGCAGGCCGCCATCGTGATGAACGAGGGCAAGATCGTCGCGGTGCTCAGCGAGATCGACCTGATCGAGCACCTCGCCCGCCACGACCAGCACGCCCACGCCTGATCCACACCCCGAGGGAACCATGCACACGAACCCCAGCCACGGCTTCGGCACCCGCGCCATCCACGCCGGACAGGTCCCGGACCCCTCCACCGGCGCGATCTGCACGCCGATCTACCAGACCTCGACCTTCGTGCAGAAATCGCCGGGCGTGATCGTGGAGGAGTACGACTACTCCCGGGCCGCCAACCCGACGCGCACCGCCTTCGAGGCCAACATCGCCAGCCTGGAGGGCGCCAAGCACGGCCTGGCGTTCTCGTCGGGCGTGGCCGCGACGGGCGCGGTGATCCACCTGCTCAGCGCGGGCGACCACGTGGTGCTGTGCGACGACGTGTACGGCGGCACCAACCGCATCTTCCACCGGGTTTTCCAGCAGCTCGGCATCCAGATCACGCTGGTGGACATGACCGATGCCGCCGCCCTCAAGGCCGCGTTCAAGCCGAACACCAAGCTGGTCTGGGTCGAGACGCCGACCAACCCGATGCTCAAGATCATCGACATCGCCGCGGTCTGTGCTGTCGCCAAACAGCACAAGGCCATCACCTGCGTCGACAACACCTTCTGCTCGCCCTATCTGCAGAACCCCTTGGCGCTGGGGGCGGACATCGTCTGCCACTCGACCACCAAGTACATCGGCGGCCACTCCGACGCCATCGGCGGCGTGCTGGCCTGCAACGACACCGACCTCCACAAGCGCCTCAAGTTCATCCAGTTGTCGGAAGGCGCAGTGCCGGGCATTCAGGAGTGTTTCCTGTTCCTGCGCTCCACCAAGACCCTGCATGTCCGCATGGACCGCCACTGCGCCAACGCGATGGAGGTCGCGAAGTACCTCGAAAAGCACGCCAAGGTGCAGCGCGTGATCTACCCGGGGCTGGAGAGCCACCCCCAGCACGCCATCGCCAGGAAGCAGATGCGCGGCTTCGGCGGCATGATCACGATCTACCTCAAGGGCGGGCTGCTCGAATCCCGCGCCATGCTGGAAAAGGTGAAGATCTTCGCCCTGGCCGAGTCCCTCGGCGGCGTCGAATCGCTCATCGAGCACCCGGCCATCATGACCCACGCCTCCGTCCCCGCCGACCAGCGGGCCAAGCTGGGCATCGTGGACAACCTGGTGCGCCTCAGCGTGGGCATCGAGGATGTAAAGGACCTGATCGCGGATCTGGAACAGGCGCTGGGCTGATGACCTCACCCGCAGGGCGTTTTCCGATCTCAAAGCGGTGATTCCACGGCTGATTCACCGCAGAATCTGCGGCGAATCAGGGCCGCAACCGCTGCCCCATCCGGATCGAGAGCTCCTTGGAACGGTCCGCTTTGTGCTTGCGGTCGGTCGCCGACGGCCGGGGTCGTGTGCGTCGCTCGGCCGCTCCCTTGCAGTCGCGGTATGTCGATGAGGCCGTCCTGACAGCTCGGGGGGGCCCCAGGTCAGTGATTCCTGAGCGCGTCGATCAGTTCCTGCTTGTTCATCGACGCGTGACCTTCGATGCCGATCTCCTCGGCGCGTTCGTGGAGATCTTCGATGGTGCGGTCTTCGTAGCGGTTCGCCTTGCCGCCCTTTTCCGAGGGGTGCCGGTCGGGATTGGCCCTCGCATTGGCGATGCGGGCCGCCTTTTCCTTGGAAGCGCCCCGCTCGCGGAGGGCTTCATACGTCTTGTCGTCCTTGATCTGGGGTCCGTGGTCTTTGCCGGGCATGGCGGGCCTCCTTTCGA
>CAYNRF010000028.1:8165-23672 GCA_964399525.1 uncultured Phycisphaeraceae bacterium
TCGTCCTTGATCTGGGGTCCGTGGTCTTTGCCGGGCATGGCGGGCCTCCTTTCGAGAGCGCATCGTCCATCAGACATGTGAAAGCGCACTGAAGCCCGGATGAATTCGTGGTTCTCGCTTTCACACCTCTCGCGGCTCCAAACCAACTCTGATTGAAACGTCGCCTCACAAGAGCATCCCGGCAAGGACGCAGCCCGCGAGTAGGAGGATGATGGGAGCCAGCGCCATCAGCACGCCCAAGGTGCGCACCCAGGGTGGGCCGGGCCGGGTGCTGAGAATCCGGATGCCGTAGATGCAGATCGCGACCACCGTGCCGACGATCAGCACGCCCGCTGCGGCGGGTCCCGGCGTCACAGGACCATCAAAGAGTGCTTTCGCAAGCAAGAACACAAGGAAGACGCTCGACATGAATCCCACGGCGGCCGCAAAGTCCTGATAGGGCCGAACGGGCGGCGCAATGCGGACGCTGATTGGGCTGCCGCACTCCGGGCAGCGAGTCACCCGGGAGAAGTCCAGGTCGGCGATGTCGTAGTCGCAGACGGCACAGGTCTGTGGCGGCAGCCATCGGTCGGGCTTGGCCACCCTTTCCTTGCGCACATCACACTCCCCGGCGGGTCATGTTCATCACCGCGTTGTCACGTCCGAGGATCAGCAGGTCGGCGATCTCCACGGCTTCGGAGAAGCTTTCCTGGGCTTTTTCGCGGTTCCAGCAGGTGGGCAGGACCTTGCCCTGCTCGAGGTGGTCCTGGGTGGGGATGGCGTCGCCGCAGATCAGGGTGGTGCGGCTGGCTTCGCCGATGAGCAGGCCGCAGAGACCGGCGGTCACGCCCGGCAGCGGGAACAGGTCCACGGCGTTGGCCAGCGCGTCGGGCGCGGGCTTGCAGCGCGCCAGCACGGCGATGTCCTGACGGAGGATCTCCAGCATGGTCTTCTGGTCGTCCTGGAGCTGCTCGCCGGCGGAGTCGAGGTCCTCCTGGGTCTGGGCCAGGCGCTGGAGCGAGTGGGCCAGCGGCACTCCCACGCTCTCGCGCTCGGTCTCGCTGAGCAGCCACTCGGCCTGGTCGAACAGGCCGATGGCCCGGCGGCACTCGGGGGCGAAGCTGGTCAGGAAGACATGCGTGATGTCCTTGGGCTCCAGGTTGACGCGCTCGCCCAGGCGGGCCTTGAGGGCCGGGGCGGGCAGGCCGGGATCAACGAGGATGTTGGCCTTGCCGGTGCGGATCAGGGTGGTGGTGGCGTGGCCGGTGCGCTTGGGCTCGCGCTCGTTCCAGAGGTGGTTGGCCCCGAGGGCGCCGATCGAGATGACTCGGATGTCCATAGGTTCCATCCTAAGACCGCTCGGCCCCGGATCGGCTCGGAGGCTGGGGGGCTGCCGGGATGGCGGGTCGCGCTCAGATCTGGTCAATTTCCGCGCCGCACGACCAAGTGTTTGTTAAGGCGGCCTGTTTTCGCAAGGGTTTCTGCCACAGGAAGATAGGCTCTGCCGCGAGCCGTCCCCCGGGCATGGAGGCCGCAGGGACCAAGGCGTTCGGAAGGGCTTGCCATGACCGCGCTGCACACCCAGGCGTTCGGTGACCGCTCCGGCTCCGTCCGGCGTGTCCGGATGGACACTCACTGCCATTCAAAGGCCTCCTCCAAGCCGGTGATCGCGGCCATGGGCCTGATCGGTTGCCCGGAGTCCTATTCCGAACCCGAACGGGTGTACGACCAGGCCAAGGCCCGCGGCATGGACCTGGTGACCCTGACCGATCATGACACCATCGACGGGGCGATGGAGCTGGTGGACCGGCGGTTCCAGGGTTTCGTGGTCGGGCAGGAAGTCTCGGTCAAGTTCCCCGAGGACCGCTGCCTGCTGCACGTGCTGGTATGGGACCTGACGCCGAAGCTGCACGACGAGATCGGGGCCAACCGGCTGCGGGAGGACGTGTACCAGTTCGCGGCGTGGCTGCGCGAGCGGAACCTGCCGCACGCCTTCGCCCACCCGCTGTACGTCCAGAACGGGCGTCTGACGCGGTGGCACATCGAGCGGGCGACGCTGCTGTTCAAGGGGTTCGAGACCATCAACGGGGCGCACGACGACGCGCTGAACCGGACCATCGACCGGTATCTGGGCACGCTGTCGCCGGCGAAGGTGCAGGAGCTGATCGACCGGCACGGGATGCAGCCGGTCTGGCCGCGGGTGTGGGAGAAGTCGCGGACGGGCGGCTCGGACGACCACGCGCTGCTCAACGTGGGCCGGACGTGGACCGAGGTGGCCTTCGAGCCCGGCGAGGCGGTGACGGCCTCGGCCTTCGTGCGCCGCATCGGCCAGGGGGCGGCCACGGCGGGCGGGCAGGGCGGGCACGCGGCGCTGCTGGCCCACCAGATCTCGACGGTGGGGGCCCACCACTTCGCCCGCGAGCACTTCAAGCGGCGCTCGCCCACCGGGCGGTACGTCTCGGCCAAGTTCCTGCGTTTCTTCGGGGCGGCGGTCGAGGCCCCCAGCAAGAAGCGGGTGCTGGCGTACCGCAGCGCCCGGAAGCTGTGGCTGGGCAAGAAGGCCAGCAAGCCCTCGCCGATCCTCAAGGCGCTGCAGAGCGAGTTCAAGCCGCTGCTGGAGAAGTACCCGAATCTGAAGGGGCGCCTGGATCCGGACCTGTGGCTGGACGGCACGGCGGCCAGCCAGCACGACGAGATGGCCGAGTTCGTGGCCGATCTGGTGCAGACGCTGGGGCGGGCGATGGAATCCTCGGCCGGCAAGGCGGCGACCAAGAAGGACGCGTCGAAGATCCTCGAGCACATCACGGGGTATCTGGTGCTGCAGGCGGCCCAGTTGCCGTATATCGTCAGCCTGTTCTGCCAGAACAAGGAGCGCCGTTTCGTGGAGCAGTTCCAGCAAGAGACCGGCGCGCACGACCCGGCCGAGACCGGCCGCCCGCTGCGGGTGATGAAGTTCACCGACACGCTGGCGGACGTCAACGGCGTGTGCCGCTTCATCCAGAACGCCGCCCGCCAGGCCCACGACACCGGGCGCGACCTGACGGTGGTCAGCTCGACGCGGTTTGAGATCCCGGTCAAGGACCTGCCCAACATCGTCAACTTCGACCCGGTCTTCGCCACCAAGATGCCCAAGTACGAGAATCTCGAGCTGGCGCTGCCGCCGATCCTGAAGATGCTGCGTTTCGCGGACCAGAAGAGGCCCGATGTGATCCACATCTCCACGCCCGGGCCCGTCGGATGCGTGGGCATGCTGGCGGCCAGGCTGCTGCGGGTGCCGGTGGTGGGGGTGTACCACACCGACTTCCCGGCGTACGTGGACAGGCTGTTCGACGACCGCGCCGCCACCGCCACGTGCGAGAAGGCGATGAGCCTGTTCTACAAGCCCTTCAAGGCCGTGTTCACCCGCTCGGCCGATTACGCCGAGAGCCTGCGGGGCCTGGGCCTGCGGGACGAACAGATCGTGCGCCTGCGGGCGGGCTACGACGACCGGCACTTCTCGCCGGCGTTCCGCGATCCGGGGGTGTGGGCCGAGCACGGCGTCGAGCGGGACGCGGTCAAGGTGCTGTTCTGCGGGCGGGTGTCGGTGGAGAAGAACCTGCCGCTGCTGACGGCCATCTGGCCCAGGGTGCGGCAGGCCGCGGCCGAACGCGGGACGCGGGCGGAGCTGGTCATCATCGGCGACGGGCCGTACCGGGCCGCGATGGAGCGGGAGCTGCGCGGGCAGAAGGCCCACTTCCTGGGCTTCCGGCACGGGACGGAGCTGTCGACGCTGTACGCCTCGTGCGATCTGTTCGCGTTCCCCAGCACGACGGACACGCTGGGCCAGGTGGTGATGGAATCCCAGGCGTCGGGCATGCCCGTGCTGGTGACGGATGTGGGCGGGCCGCAGGAGGTCATCGACCACGGCGTGACCGGCTTCGTGCTGCCCGCGGAGGACAGGCCGCGGTGGACCGAGGCGCTGGTGCGGCTGATCTGCGACGCGGATATGCGTCGGACGATGGGCCGGGCGGCGGCCGAGTTCATGAAGCCCCGGACGTTCGCGGCCAGCTTCGAGCACTACTGGGAGGTGCACGAGCGGGCGGCCCGGAACCTGCCGGCCAAGCCCGGGACGGGGGCGGCCCAGCCGGAATCGCTCGCGACGGTCGGGGCGGCGGGCTGAACGGCGCTTTGTTTGGCGCACGATCAGGATTGTGGACGAAACACGGTCATCGGCGGATGTACTCCGTCGGAGGGACGGCCGACCGCCAAGCCGCGACTGCAAGGAAGAGGCCGGGCGACGCACGAGGTTGTTGAGGCCTGCGGTTGTCTTGGATTTTGAGATCGGGCGGGATCGGCTTGTTCACCGGGAAGTTGCACGTGAGCGTGCGGTTCCGGCCGCTTCCTTGCGGGCGCGGCTTGTCGGGACTTCGTTGTGCGCCAAAAACGAACAACCGCGACCGGGGTGTGGTCGCGGCTGTCTGATTCATTGAGCAGATCCGTCGTGCGATCAGGCGACGCGGCGGACGCGGCGGGTGGTGGGCCGCTTGACGCCGATGGTGGCGATCACGGGGATGTTGTTGGCGACGGGGGTGTTGGTGTTGCTCTTGCGGGCGACCGGCTTGCGGGCGGTGCGGCGGACCGCCTTGCGGGCCGCGGGCTTGCGGGCGACGGTGCGCTTGGCCGCGGGGCGGGCCGTCTTGCGGGCGGCGGGCTTGCGGGCGGTGGTGGACTTCCTGGCGGTGGTCCGCACGGTCCGCTTGGCGGCCGGACGGGCGGTCTTGCGGGCCGCGGGCTTGCGGGTGTTCTTCTTGGCGGTGGTCCGCGTGGCCTTCTTGGCGGCGGGCTTGCGGGCGACCGACTTGCGGGCGGTGGTGGACTTCCTGGCCGTGGTCCGCTTGGCGGTGGTCCGCTTGGCGGCCGGACGGGCGGTCTTGCGGGCCGCGGGCTTGCGGGTGTTCTTCTTGGCGGTGGTCCGCGTGGCCTTCTTGGCGGCGGGCTTGCGGGCGACCGACTTGCGGGCGGTGGTGGACTTCCTGGCCGTGGTCCGCTTGGCGGTGGTCCGCTTGGCGGCCGGACGGGCGGTCTTGCGGGCCGCGGGCTTGCGGGCGCTCTTGCGGGCGGCCGGCTTGCGGGTGGTCCGTTTGGCGGTGGTGCGGGCGGTCTTGCGGGCGCCGTGCTTGGTGGTGCGGGTGGCCATGGAAATCGTCTCCTGCGTGCCGGGCGTCGTGCCCGGCCTTGATTGCATTCTCGGGCGTCGGCCTTGCCGGCCTGGTCTTGCCGCCCGTCCTTCCGGGGCACGCGCCCCGCGTGGGGGATCCGTCCCCCGTGGCGCGTTCAGATCGACAAGTCCGCGATCGGATATCAAGAACGGAGTTGAAGTTTCTGCTGAAGGAGCACAATTTGTGTTCCGGTGGCGCGGTCTGCGCAAAGATCGCGCGAACGGGCGTGTGCTCACGGGCGCGGCGCGGCGCGGCGCTCGGCCTCGGCCCGCCACACCGCGGCCCGGTCCGGGAAGCCCACCTGCACGCTCATCTCGGCCGCGCGCCGCGCCAGCTCGACGCTGCCCGGCGCCAGCTCGGCCGCCCGCACGATCGCGTCGCCCGCCTCGCGGAAGCGGTTCATCTGGAAGGCCGCGACCGCCAGGTCGTGCCAGATCAGCGGCTCGCCGGAGTCCTCGGCGGCCCGGGTCACGATGGCCAGGCCGGCGTCGCGCATGGCGCGGTCCTGCAGCCCGAGTCCCGCGCGGATCAGGGTCTGGCCGATCTGGGCCCGCTCGAAGGGCTGGTCGGACCGCTCCGCGGCCCGCTCGTAGAGCGCCAGCCCGCGCTCGCCCTCCCGCAGCCGGATCAGCAGCCCGGCCGCCCGGGTGAGCGACATCACGCTGTCCCCGCCCCGCATGGCCAGACCCTGGTCGATCCGCTCCTGGGCCAGTGCGCCGTCGCCGGTGGTGGCGACGATCTCGGCGGCGGCGAAGAACACGCCCGGGTGCACGCCGCGGGCGTTCATGGCCCGCTCGATCAGGTCCATGGTCATGCCCACGTCGCCCAGGTTCATGGCCACGCCCGCGCAGTCGGCCAGCCAGCCGGCGGTGTTGCGGTCGGCCTCGGCCAGGGCGATCACGCCGGGCATCAGTTCGCGGACCTTGTCCGGCTCGCCCGCGCGGTTCCAGTAGGACAGCTCCATGAAGCGGAAGCCGATCTCCGAGCGGAGCGACTCGTCGTCGACGTCGAACCACACGCTGCCGTCGTCGCCCCGCAGGCCGGCGCGGGTGGCCAGCTCGAGGCGGGTCTGGTGCAGTCGGGGGTGCAGCTCGAGGGCGCGGCGCTGGATGGGATCGGCGATCGATTCGTCCACGCCGCCCGGGCCGGGCGTGCCGCCCCCGGCCGCGGCCTGACGCAGGCGGACGAGCTGGGCGACCAGCGGATCGCCGGGGCGTCCTTCCTCCACCACGCGCTCCAGCGCGTCGGCGGCTTCGTCGAAGCGGCCCAGCACGCTGAGGAAGTAGGCCTGGCGCGTGCGGTGCTCGGCGTTGAGCGTCCAGCCGCGCCCGCCGGAGCGGAACGCATCGGCCTGGGCCAGCCATTCGGTCGAGCGGCGGGCCCGCTCGAGCGATTCGGCCCCGGGCGCGAACTCGGGGCGGACCATGAACCCGGTGGGGATGGTGGCGCGGACGTAGTCGAGGTCGGCCCGCCAGCGGGGGTAGCGGGCCTGGGCCCCCCAGGCCACGACGCCGGCGAGGACCAGCGTCACGAGCACGAAGAGGACGCCCGCCGGGCGGACCTTGCCCTTCTGCTTGAGGATCATGCCGTAGACCCGGGCGTGCGGGCGGGTGAGCACCCAGCACGACTGGATGATCAGAAAGGTCACGATCGCGGCCAGACCGCCGGCCAGCAGCATGGGGATCTGGTCGAGCATGCCGCGGGTGCCCAGGAAGACCGCGACGAACAGCAACGCCGCGGCGATCTCGCCGCCCCAGGTCAGGTCATAGCGTCCGGCGGCCTTGGCCTTGGACTTCTTCCGCCCTTCCTTGTCGCGGACCTTGGCGCCGATGGCGGGGGCGCCGAAGCCCAGGTACAGGGCGTCGCTGGGGCAGGCTTCCACGCAGTCCATGCACTTCATGCAGCCGGGATCGACCACCATGCCGAAGTCGCGGACCTCCTCCGACACGCGGACGTTGGAGGTGCACACGCTGGTGCAGTGCCCGCAGTGCATGCAGGCGTCGGTCACGCGGATGCGCACCGGGGCGACCTTGTCGGCCGGGGCGAAGAGGCCGCCGTAGGGGCAGGCGTAGGTGCAGAAGCCCTTGGCGCCCAGGAAGTACACCGTGACGAACCCGCAGATCAGCAGGAAGGGCACGGCGACGTACCACGCCGGGAAGGTGGCCCAGAAGTCGGTGACGATCATCTCGGACTGCCAGGCCTGGATCGGGGCGACCGAGCGCAGCCAGAAGGGCCAGTCGATGTCCATCGCCTCCAGCGCGGGCGCCAGCGCGAAGCGTTTGAAGTTGGGCCAGATGAACATGTAGAAGCCCAGCGCCAGCGGCACGAACACCAGCAGCCGCGACCGGAACGGCTTGGGCCGGATGCCCGCCCGGTTCATCAGCCAGGCGCAGGCGTCCTGCAGGGCCACGACGTGGCAGAGCCAGCCGCAGAAGAACCGCCCGAACACCAGGGTGGAAAGGATCGCCAGCCCGAACAGGATCGCCCCGGCGTTGAGCACGCCCAGTTCGAGGGTCTTCATCGATTCGGAGGGCTCCACCGGCGAGACCGTGGACCCCATGATCAGCCACTGGACGATGTGGGCGGCCATCAGGACGTGGACGGTGACCAGCACCCAGAACCGCCACCGCCCGCGCCGGGTGGCGCCCATGCGTGGGGCGGGGCCCCGCTTGCCGCCGGGCCTGCCGCCTGGTTCGGCGCCAAGCACGGGGAGGGGCACGGATCGGGGGGTGGGGGCGTCGGACATCGGAACGACTGTATCAGTCAACCGGCCGATTCACCCCGGGGCGGGCCGCAGAAAGCGTCCGGCCCGATCAACGCAACGCCCGGTCGGACCGACATCTACGATCGGGCGAGGGAAGACGGGAGCCTCTGTTTCCATGACCAGCCACAGCACCGGACAACCTCTTCCCATCCACGCCAACCAGCCCACGCCCGAGAACTGGTCGCCGGACTCCTGGAAGCGTCGCGGCGACGACGCGGCGGGGCAGTATGCCTACCCCGACCCGGCCGCTCTGGTCCGGGCGACGACCCGGCTGGCCGAACTGCCGCCGCTGGTCACGAGCTGGGAGATCGAGAAGCTCAAGGACCAGATCGCCCAGGCCCAGCAGGGACGCCGGTTCATCCTCCAGGGCGGCGACTGCGCCGAGACGCTGGCCGACTGCCGCCCGGGCCCGATCGCCAACAAGCTCAAGATCCTGCTGCAGATGTCGCTGGTCCTGATCCACGGCCTGCGCACGCCGGTCACCCGCGTGGGCCGCTTCGCCGGGCAGTACGCCAAGCCGCGCTCGAGCCCCACCGAGCCGGGCGACTGCAACGGCGCCCGGCTCGAACTGCCCAGCTACTTCGGCGACCTGATCAACGGCGCCGCCTTCACGCCCGAGTCGCGCACGCCCAACCCGGACCTGCTCGTCCAGGGCTACCAGCACGCGGCCATGACGCTCAACTTCATCCGCTCCCTGCTCGACGGCGGCTTCGCCGACCTGCACCACCCGGAATACTGGGACCTGTCCTTCTTCCACAACGCCGACCTTTCCCCGCGCCGCAAGGCCCAGTACGAGCACATGTCCCGCACCCTGGCCGACGGCCTGGCCTTCATGGAGAACCTGGCCGAGCAGAAGGTCGAGGATTCCACCCGCGTGGACTTCTACACCTCGCACGAGGGCCTGAACCTCCATTACGAGATGGCCCAGACCCGCCAGGTCCCGCGGCGCCGCGGCTGGTACGACCTGACCACCCACCTGCCCTGGATCGGCGAGCGCACCCGCCAGCTGGACGGGCCGCACATCGAGTTCTTCCGCGGCATCCGCAACCCGGTGGGCGTCAAGGTCGGGCCCAAGATGTCGCCCGACGAACTGATCCGCCTGATCGACACGCTCAACCCCGCCAACGAGCCGGGCAAACTCGTCCTCATCGCCCGCATGGGCGCCGCCAGAGTCGAGCACGCCCTGCCGGCCCTGCTCGAGCGGGTGCGCGGCGAGGGACGGGCGGTGCTGTGGATGTCCGACCCCATGCACGGCAACGGCATCAAGACGGCCGCGGGCATCAAGACCCGCTCGTTCGACGACATCCTGCTCGAACTCGAGCGCACCGTCGACGCCCACCGGGCCGCGGGCACGCGCCTGGGCGGCGTGCACTTCGAGCTGACCGGCGAGGACGTGACCGAGTGCATCGGCGGCGCGGCGGGCGTCAGCGAGCACGACCTGACCCGCAACTACGCCAGCCCCTGCGATCCGCGGCTGAACTACCAGCAGTCGCTGGAACTGGCGTTCCTGCTGGCGGGGGCGATGGGCCGCTGAGGCGGCGTGAACCCGCAGATTCAGTCGTGCATCTGGTCGCAACAGCAGTTCGTCACGGGGTTCTGGTGATCTCGGTTTCGAGCGTCGCGGCGTCCGAAACAATCCGAGGATCAGCGAAATCGCTTGGAGTTTTGATTCGCTCGACAAACTCAAGCGCGGCGGCAGGATCCCTTTGTTCGTAGAACAACGAGATAGCGCCGTTGAGCTGGCTGATCGCCACCTCCCGCCACAGCCACTTGCCCAATGACTGCTCATTGCGATCGTTCGGATCGAGATCTTCGATCACATTCATGGTTGTTTTGGCGAGTTCTGACCGGAGTGCGGCCGCCGCTTCCCGAGCGCGAACTTTGTCAAAGGAGCGTGCTAACTTCTCGGCGTAGTTCGCTCGCACTGGCATCAAGAAATAGTCTGGGTTACGAAGGACCTCAAGAACCGCTTCGATGAGTGCTTCGTCGGGGTGCTCCCAGGAGGAGCCGTTGACAATCGCCAGTTGAATCTTGGCATGCGGCACCACACCGAGACGGTACTGTTGATTGAGGTACTCAGGAAACTCTGCAAGAAACTGCGTATAGAGCGTCCTGGCCTGCAGATTGTTGCCGAGCTCTTGGGCGGCTCGCGCTCCGCTGTACTTGTAGAACCCAAGATCGAGATTCCCGGCGGTGAGAGTGCCCGAGAGAGCGATCGCATCAAGGGCGGCCTGCAAAGAAGACTCGAAGTCGCCTTCCTGCGCGGCGAGGTTGACAAGCTGTCTAAACGCGCCCTCCAACGCGAATGGGCTTGCTTCAGCAGGATCACTCTGCTTGTACAGATCAACCGCCGTCTTGAACTTCTGTATGGTCGCGGCCCGATCGTCCGTACCACGCAGATGCGCTTCGGCCGCGGCAGCAAGGACTTCCGCCTTGTCGTAGTTGCTTGAGGTGTATGCCGCCGCGAGTTCCAATGCAGCAACTGCCGACGAAAACTCCCCATCATGGAAAAGTGAAGTCCCCGCCATCCGAAGCCCGTCGTACCGCTGCTCATTCGAGAGCGTGCCTGAGCTCGACGAAACCTGAACGATGGCGTTTGCAATGGCGACCCGATTTGAGCTATCGCTGAGCAGCACAATCAAATCATGTTCATCATCCCAGGCAATTGTCTCTGGATCGACAACTGTTGATGGGTCCGCGGGCCCAAGATTCTGGGCAAACGCCGATCCCATGAGACCATGCGTGAGGAGCATCGCGGTTGCCGTGTACTTGAACAAGAGGATCACCGGGGTGGTCGTCCGATGGATGTCCTGCTTGGCCATAAGCAAGCGGACTTGTGATTGACGCGAAAAAAGCCCTTCCCGAAAATCCCCGCTTGCTGAACTTGATCCATCAGCAGGAAGTCGCTGAGTCATGGCCGGATCTTCTGCGTTTCGTCCGGACATTTTACAGAGTTCTGGGGTTTCTTATTCACACAATCCAGAAAACCCCAAAATCACCCCTCTTTCAGCTTCCGATACATCGCCTCCAGCGCCGCCGGGATCACCCGCACCTGGCCCACCACGCTCATGAAGTTGGTGTCCCCGCTCCACCGCGGCACCAGATGCACGTGCAGGTGCCCGGGCACGCCCGCGCCCGCGGCTCGCCCCTGGTTGACGCCGATGTTCACGCCCTGCGGCTCCAGCACGCGCTGCATCAGTGCCATCGCCCGGTCCACCAGCGCCCACAGCGCCGCCCGCTGGTCCGCGTCGTAATCGAGCAGCGACGGGCGGGCCTCGCCCAGCGCCACCAGCAGGTGGCCGTTGGCGTAGGGGTACTTGTTGAGCAGGATCATGCCGCGGTCGGTCCGCACGATCACGTGGTTCCGGGCGTCGTGCTGCGGAGCAGCCCAGTAGTCGGCCAGGAAACTGCCGGTCGGGCTGGGCCCCCCCGCCCCGGGTGGTCGCCCGGCCGCCGGCGTGTTCTCGGACCCGAGCGATTCCAGATACGGCAATCGCCACGGCGCCCACACCGCGTCCGGGCCGAAGGGCCCGGCGTCATCACCCCTGTTCGCCGGCGTCTGCATGGCGCGAGTGTAGCGGGGCGTCCAACCGACCGATAGCCGGTCCGAGGCCCGCCATGCCGCAGATCGTCGCCGACATCATGACCGCCCCTCCGGTGACCATCACGATGGACACCACCATGGAACAGGTCCGCGCCATCTTCGAAGCGCGCCGGTTCCATCACCTGGTCGTGCTCGACGACAACCGCCGGGCGGTGGGGGTGGTGTCCGACCGCGACCTGCTCTCGACCGTGTCGCCGTTCGTGGGCAAGATGGCCGAACGCTCGGCCGACCTGGCCAGCCTGCAGCGCAAGGCGCACCAGGTGATGTCGCGCAAGCTGATCGCCGTCCGCCCCAACACGCTGCTGCGGGCGGCCGCCCGCGTCATGCTCGACTACAAGATCTCCTGCCTGCCGGTGGTCGACAAGGACCTGCGGTGCGTGGGCATCGTCACCATCCGCGACGTGGTCCGCTGGTCCATCGCCCGCATGGACGGCGGGATGGAAATCCGCCCGGACGTTCCCGCGGCCGACGACTCCCGGCGCTCCGCCGCCTAGAAGGATGGCCGGATGCCACCGGGGCCCTCCTGTTCCGGTATCATTCACGATCTGAACAGTTCTGCACGGGCGCCACCGGCCCCGGGGAGGTCCTCTCATGTTCGATTCCGTCCGCATCGCCGCCCGGGGCTCGGCCCGCGTTCTTGTTCTGGCCCACTTCAAGGGTGAGAAGCTCGACGCCGACAGCCGCAAGCTCGATCCCTCCGGCCACGCCGCCTGCGCCGCCGAGCGTCCCGAGGCCACCGGCGAGGTGGGCACGGTCGTCGAGGCCTTCCCCGAGAAGGGCTATGACCGCGTCCTCGTGGTCGGCCTGGGCGACAGGGACGGCTTCGACCACCACGCCGTGCGGAACGCCGCGGCCGGCGTGGGGCGGGCGCTGGCCAGATCCAAGTCCGACTCGGCCGAGCTGGCCATCCACCACGCCATCGCCCGCCTGCCCAAGGCGGCCAAGGCGGACATGCACGCCTGCGCCTCGGCCGCGGGCGAGGGCTTGGGCATGATCGCCTGGAACTACGACACCCTCCGCGGCAGCGCGACCACCAAGAAGGACCGCGCCAAGCTCAGCATCCACTGCGAGGACGCGAAGTTCCGCGCGGGCGTCGAGCGCGGCCTGGGCCTGGCCGAGGGCTGCAACATCGCCCGCACCCTCTCGCAGACACCGCCCAACATCGCCACCCCCGCCTGGATCGCCAACGAAGCCAAAAAGATGGCCCGCAAGACCGGGCTCAAGTGCACGGTCATGCAGGGCAAGCAGCTCGAGGACCAGAAGTTCACCGGGCTGATCAATGTCGGCAAGGCCTCCGAAAACCTGCCCTGCATGATCCGGCTCGAGTACACCCCCGCCCGCGGCAAGTCCAAGGACCCGGTCGTGCTCATCGGCAAGACCATGACCTACGACTCCGGCGGCCTGTCGCTGAAGGTCAACAACGGCATGAAGGGCATGAAGCGTGACAAGGACGGCGGCTGCGCCGTCTTCGGCGCCATGCACGCCATCGCCACCACCATCAAGCCCAACTTCCCCGTCGTCGCGCTGCTCGCCTGCGCCGAGAACTCCATCTCCGACGAGGCCTACCGCCCCGACGATGTGCTCGAGTTCCGCAACGGCGTCACCGTCGAGGTCACCAACACCGACGCCGAGGGCCGCCTGATCCTGGCCGACGCCCTGTGCTGGGCCTGCGAAAAGGAATCCCCCGCCGCCATCGTCGACATGGCCACCCTGACCGGCGGAGTCGTGGTCGCGCTCGGCTCGGTCTACGCCGGCCTGTGGTGCGACGACGACGCCCTGCGGGCCAAGATCGACGCCGCGGCCGCCGCCTCGGGCGAGCGCGTCTGGCGCCTGCCCCACCACGAGGACTACAACGCCATGATGAAGTCGCCCATCGCCGACATCGTCAACAGCGCGCCCGTGCGCGAGGCCCACCCCATCCAGGGCGCAGCCTTCCTGTCGTACTTTGTGGACAAGAACATTCCCTGGGCTCACATCGACATCGCCGGCACCCACGCCACCGAGAAGGACAAGGGCTGTTTCATCGCCGGCCCCACCGGCTTCGGGGCGCGGCTGGCCGCGGAACTGATCGAGCGGTTCTGACTTCGGCAAACATCTCGTTCCTGTCTTGCATCGTGCGGCGGGAAGGGTCAGAATGCACGGCATGCTGATCCTTCCCGCCGCCGTTGTGTTGTTGCTCGCCCAGCCCGCCGCCGTCGCTGATCCGGCGCCCGCTGCGGGCCCCTGGTGGCACGACGCGGTGTTCTACGAGATCTTCGTCCGGTCCTTCGCGGATTCGGCCGAGGGGCCGCTGGCGGGCGACGGCATCGGCGATTTTCCCGGCCTGACCGCGCGGCTCGATTACCTCAACGACGGTGATCCCGCGACCGACTCCGATCTGGGCGTGACCGCGGTGTGGCTGATGCCCATCAAGGAGTCGCCCAGCTACCACGGCTACGACGTGACGGACTACCACGCGGTGGAGGGTGACTACGGCACGGCCGCGGATTTCAGGGCGTTCTTGCGGGCCGCCCACGAACGCGGCATCCGCGTGGTCATCGACTTCGTGCCCAACCACTGCTCCAGCCGGCACCCGTGGTTCGTCGAGGCCGCCGCCTCGCCGGACAGCCCGAAGCGCGACTGGTTCATCTGGTCCGACACCGACCCCGGCTACCGCGGGCCGTGGGGCCAGCAGGTGTGGCACTCCGTGTCGCGCGACGGCGCCGGGCCGTTCTACTACGGCTGCTTCTCCCGCGGCATGCCCGACCTGAACCTCACCAACCCCGACGTCACCGCCGAACTCAAGTCCATCGCCCGCTTCTGGATCGAGGACATGGGTGTCGACGGCTTCCGCCTCGACGCCATCAAGCACCTCGTTGAGAACGGACAGGTCCAGGAGAACACGCAGGCCAGCATCGACTGGCTGGAGGATTTCAACGCGTACTGCAAGTCGCTCAACCCCGACTTCTTCACGGTGGGCGAGGTGTGGTCATCGACCGACCAGGTGGCGCGCTACATCCCCGGCGCGGTCGACACCGCCTTCGAGTTCGATCTGGGCGAAGCGATCATCCGGGCCCTGAACACGGGCGACGCGACCGGACTGCGGGCGCGGATGAAGCAGGTGCTCGACGCCTACGACACACCCGTCGCGACTTTCCTGACCAATCACGACCAGGCCCGCGTCATGACGCAGCTCGGCGGGGACGAAGCCAAAGCCAAGGCCGCGGCATCCATCCTCCTCACGCTGCCCGGCGTGCCGTTCGTCTACTACGGCGAGGAGATCGGTCATACCGGCGGCAAGCCCGACCCCAACATCCGCACCCCCATGCAGTGGGACGCGACCGGCGAGACCTTTTCCGCGGCCGAGCCCTGGCGGGCCGTCCAGCCTGACGCCGACCAACGCAACATCCGCGAACAGCAGGGCCGTCCAGGCTCGCTGCTTGAGCATTACAAGAAGCTTATCAGTCTTCGTCAGGAGCATGAGCCCCTCCGAACGGGCGAAGTCATTCTTCTCGAAGCGTCGGTCCCCTCCATCCTCGCCTTCCTTCGACGCGATTCCGAAGGTGATCAGGTACTCGTCCTCATCAACACCTCCGCATCACCCATCGGCGCGGCCCGCATCCCGCTGGACCATCCGGTACGAGTCAAAGCGCCGCGTGAGATCAGCGGCAATCAGCGCCCGATCGGCGGTCTGGAACCGGGACGCGCCGCGTTCCGCAGCGGGGGCATGCGCGGCCACGAACTCTTCATCATCGACATCGGGCGGCCGGAACACGATCCGGATGACTGATCAATCCACCACCTGCCCGCTTCGTCAGGTCGCGGCTATCTCCCGACGAGATCTTCCTCGACGATCGGCACATCGCCCTCGATCACCCGCGCCGCCACCCGCCCGACCACCTCGTCCAGCCGGTACGCCAGGATCCCGGTCCCCGGCCGCTTGATGGTCAGGTGCCCGCGGGTGATGGTCGTGCCGGCCGCGA
>CAYNRF010000029.1:0-23582 GCA_964399525.1 uncultured Phycisphaeraceae bacterium
ATCCTCGACCCGGGCATCATCGGCGAGCGCCACTACGCCGTGGCCCAGCGCGTCCAGAAGATCCTCCAGCGGTACAAGGACCTGCAGGACATTATCGCGATTCTCGGTGTGGACGAGCTGTCCGAAGAGGACAAGCGCATCGTCAACCGCGCCCGGCGCATCGAGCGCTTCCTCTCCCAGCCCTTCTACGTGGCCGAAGTGTTCACCGGCTTCCCCGGCGTCAACTCCAGCCTGGAAGAGACGATCGACTCCTTCGAGCGCCTCTGCAACGGCGAGGGCGACGATCTGCCCGAGTCCGCCTTCATGTACGTCGGCACGCTGGACGACGCGAAGAAGAAGGCCGCCGCGGCCGCCGCGAAGGCCTGATCCACATCCCGCTCGATTGTTCCAGCCCCTGCAATCGCGGGGGTTTTTTATTCCATCGCCTCATCCAACGACAAAGCCCCGGGCTCGGCCCGGGGCCCGCTCCAATCGCAGCCGAGGCATCACCGCCGCCGGCGCAGCCCGATGAGCCCCGCCACGCCCAGCACACCCGCCGCACCCGGCGTCGGCACCACCTCGTAGGTGTAGTTGAGCGTGATCGTGCCGAAACTGCTCAGCGCATCGGTCTGGATCAGGATGTTGCCCGGCGTGCCGTTGGGCCCGTCCGCGTAGGCGTCCGTGAACACCGGCAGGTAGGTCGCCACGGGCCCGTTCTGGAACGCCGCGAACTCCGACGCGTCCAGTTCGAAGAAGTTGCCGATGAAGGCGGTGAAGGTGTCCGAGACGCTGGGGTCGCCCGGCTCGCCGAAGATCGGGTCGCCCGAGCCCGCGCCCAGGTCACCCGTCAGGTCCAGGAAGCCCACGGCCCCCGTGATCCGCTCCACGCCGCCCGGCCCGAACTCGCCGAACAGCACGTTCACGTTGGCCAGCCCGTCGGCCCACCACTCGCCCGCGCTGAAGGCGGTGGGGGAGTAGTTCAGCGCCGTGACCGACCAGGTGGCGGTCGCATCGATCCCGAACGAGACGCCGGTCAGCACACGCGTGCCGCCCATGCTGTCAAAGCCCTCAAGCGTCCCGATCTGCAGATCGCCGTCCATGTCCCAGTCGTAGGTGAGCGACTGGGACTGGACGCCCGCAGCCGCAGGCAGTGCGAAGGCGAAGGCCCCGGCGATGGTGAGTTTCAGGGAATGCATGGTGATCTCCTGTCTGGGTGTTGGTGTGGGGTCCAGGGTTCAGCATACGGGGCGGCGGGACCGGGGCCAAGATTTCTCTAAAGAAAAATGAAAAGAAATCTCAAAACGCTGTGCTTGCCTGATCCCGCCCGTGGTACCATCCCGCATGCCCAGGTCGAAAAGCCCCACCCCGATCGCCGAGGCAGGGACCCGAGCCGGATCCTCCGGCGGGCCCAAGGGTCGACGCGCTGCGGATGATTCGGCGGGTTCCCCGGGGTTCGGCGAGGCCGCCTCCGCGTGCCTGCGGGATGCTCAGGCCGCCCTGACCGACCTGCTCGACGACATCGGTCTGGCCGGGGCCCGCCCGACCGAGATCGGACGCGCCTTGGGGGTCGACAAGACCCTGGCCTGGAAGATCTCCCGCTTCGTGGAGGAGCCCGACGCCGTGGGCGCTGCCCGCCACATGCCGGGCAGTGCGGGCGTCGAGATCGTGCTCAAGGCCGCCGCCGACCGGGGCGTGGCCGACGCCCGGGTCGATGCCGTCCGCAGCGCGGACGAGCGTCTGCGGGCCTTTGTCCGGCGTCACGCGGGCGACCGACGCTCCTTCGAGGCCATGCTCGCCCGCGGCGGACGCGACGACCGGATCGAGTCCGAGGAACGCCGCGCGCTGTACAAGTCCGGCTCGGCCGTCTGGGGCGTCCGCGCCAAGGCCCAGTTCCTGGTGCTCGCCCTCCGGCCCAGCCGGCACGACCCCGACGCCATCGATGTGATCCAGCTCGGCGGGATGGCCGGCTTCGAACGCCTGCGGGCCGATGTCCCGTGGATCATCCGCCGATTGACCAACCGCACGGACACCGGCGCATCCAGCACGGGCTTTGCCCGCGAACCCCTCGATCCGGAGGGTGTGCAGCCCGGCGGTCAGGGCCTGCCGCTCATCCCGCGGTTCTGCTCGCGACCCCTGCCCGAGATCCGCCAGTTCCGCGCCGACGACGGCACGGTCTACGACGAGATCGCCCCCGGGCCGGTCGGGCGCCACGGCGCGGTCAGCTTCGTGACCGGCGAGATCTACCGCGCCGCCATCCCGCTGCGGTGGTCCGGCGACAACCGCGAGGGGCGCTACACGCTGGCCGTGCGCACGCCGGTTGAGGGCGTGGTGTTCGACCTGCTCCTGCACCGGGACCTCACGCACTTTGGCGAACCGTCGACCCGCGTGTTCGGCCTGCTGGAGGACCGGCCCGGGGTCGGCGTGGGGGGCGCGCCGATGTACGAACCGGAGCCGGCCCAGCGCCTCGGATCGCCGCCGGTCTTCCAGTGCCCCCGCCTGAGCGGCCATGCCGCGATGGTGGCCGGCGCGCTGGCCATGGCGGGATGGGACCCGGAGGCGTTCCGCGGGTACCGGTCCGAACTGGATTTCCCCCCCGCACCGTGCCGCGTGATGCTGGTCTGCCCGCCGGCGGGCTGATCGATGCCCGGCCGACGGTGCCCGCCATCGTCATCCGAAGGGGGAGCGCCTGCACCGAGCGGCCGAAGCTACGCGCGGGTACGCTGGGGCCATGCTGTCGCGTGTGTCCGTGCGAGTTCTGGTGCCCGCGCTCGTGGTCCTTCCGGTGGTGGGGGTGGCGGTGGCCCTGGGCTGGATCGGCGTGGCGTCCTCGCGTCGGTCCGTCGACGATCTGGCCGGTCAGATCGTGACGCAGATCGGCTCGCGCGTGGGCCAGCGCGTCGAGGAGCACCTGCGTGTCGCGGGCACCGCCAGCGATGCCACGATGGTGCTGGTCCGGTCGGGCGTGCTGGACCCGGCGGATCTGCCGTCCTGGCGGGCCACGCTGTGGGACCAGTGGCGGGCGTTCGGGGGGCTCAGCGGCATCGCCTTCGGGCGCGCCGACGGGGCGGTCACCTGGATCGCCCGGTACCCGGGCGACACGTCGGCTGAGTACGCCATCAAGCCCGACGGCGCGGCCACGCACATCGATCAGTTCGATGTGAACGCCGCGGGTGGCATCGGCGCGGCCCCTCAGCGGCGCGTCGAGTACGACCTGTTCACCCGACCCTGGTACGTGACCGGCGCGCAGCCGCGGGGCGGCGACGCCGGCGGGCCGGAGGGCGCTGCCGCGTGGAGCCCCATCTACAACTGGTCCCGCGCCGACGGGACCGGCGACACCCTGGGCGTCAGCTATGCCCGTCCGGTGCATGCCGAAGACGGAACTCTTGTCGGCGTCCTGGACACCGAGATCGAACTCGTGGAGCTTTCGAAGTTCCTCAGCGCCCTGCGGATCGGCGAGCGTGGCCTGGCCGTGATCGCGGAGCGGGACGGGCGGATGGTGGCCGCCAGCCGGCTGCAGGGCCTGCTCGACGGGGCGGGAGAGCGCCGCGTCGTCTGGGCGGCCGAGGACGAGCCCACCCGCATCCTGGGGGCCGCGGCCAAGGCACGGGTCGAGGCGGGCAGGGGCATCGGCCTGGAGCGCACCGAGGCGCGCGACGGCGCCTGGTACATCGAGGTCTCGCCCGTGCGCGTGCCCGTGGGGGCGGGGCTGGAGTGGTTCCTGATCGTGGGCGTGCCCGAGGCGGATCTGGTCGGCGGCGTGCGCGCCACGCAGGAGCGCGCCCTGCAGGCGGGCTTCGTGGCCGCGGGCGGTGCGGTGCTCGTCGGCATGCTCGGGTCCGTCTGGATCGCGGGTCCGATCCTGCGCCTGCGCCGGCACGTGGGCCGTGTCGGGGGCGGGGATCTGGATACCCCGCTGCAACTGAGCGCCGCCAGCGAGTTTGCCGAACTCGGCCGCGAGATCAACGCGATGCAGGCCGGACTCAAGGACCGGATGCGGCTCCAGCGCAGTCTGGAGCTGGCCATGGACGTCCAGCAGGCGCTGCTGCCCAAGCGGTCTCCCTCACTGGCCCGGCTGGATGTCTACGGCTACAGCGCGTACTGCGATGAGACCGGCGGGGACTATTACGATTACCTGGAGGTCGACTCGATCACCCCCAGCGGTCTGGCAGTCGTGCTCGGCGACGTCATGGGCCACGGCATCGCCTCGGCCCTGCTCATGGCCACCGCACGCGGGGTCATCCGTTCACGCGCGGGGGAGGTCGGATCGCTCGCCGAGCTGCTCAACTACACCAACGCCGCCCTGATCTCCGATTCCGGCGGGTTCCGGTTCATGACCATGCTGCTGGTCATGATCGACCCCGGATCGGACGAGCTGCGCTGGGCCTCGGCCGGCCAGGGCCCCCCGATGGTGTACGACTCCAACCGCGGCGTGTGGCTCGATTTCGAGTCCGGCGGGTTGCCGCTGGGCATCGAGGCGGGGGAACGCTACACCGAGCACCGCGGCACGCCGGTGCACGCCAGCATGATCGTGCTGCTGAGCACCGACGGTCTGTGGGAGGCGATGAACGCGGAGAAGAAGCAGTTCGGCGAGGCCCGCGTGCGGGCGGTGGTGGAAGAGCACGCCGGCGGCAGCGCCGAGCAGATCGGGAAGGCGCTGCGCGACGCCCTCGACGCCCACTGCGGCGAACTCCGCCCGACGGACGACGTGACCATGGTGGTCGTCCGCGTGCGATGAGACCTCGTCACGCCCCGTCGGTGTCTCGCACCACGCGCAGGCTGCCCGAGATCGTGCGCTGGGGGAACGGGATCTCGATGCCCGCCTTCGCGAGCGCGTCGTTGATCGCGTGGATGGCGTCGTGGCGGACGTTCAGGAAGCTGCGGGCCGGGCAGTAGACGTGGACCTCGAAATCGATGCTGGAGGCCCCGAACCCGGTCAGCCACACGGCGGGGTCGCGCTGGTGCGAGCGCGACTCGAGCCTGGAGACCGCGTCGAGCAGGCACTTCTCGGCCTGGCGCAGGTCCGTGCCGTACGCGACGCCCACGGGCACGTCGATCCGGCGCGTCGCGTTGCCGGTCAGGTTCTGGACCTTGTCCGAGAGGATCTGCTGGTTGGGAATGGAGACGACCTCGTTGTTGAATGTGTTGATGACGGTGTAGAACAGCCCGAGCTCGCGGATCTCACCTGACTCTCCCTGGATCTGGACGAAATCACCGATCCGCACCGGACGCAGCATCAGCAGCAGGATGCCGGCGGAGATGTTGGCCAGCGCGCCCTGCAGACCCAGCCCGATGGCCAGGCCCGCCGCGCCGATCACGGCCGCCAGCGATGTCGCCTGGATGCCCAGCACGCTGAGCGCCACCGGGATCGCCAGCACCCAGACGATCCACTTGGTCACCCGCGAGATGAACACCTTGAGGGTCGAATCGATCTTGGTGCGCTCCAGCCCCCGCGTGACGGCTTTCTGGACCCACCGCGCCAGGAAGGACACGACGACCAGCAGGAGCACGGACAGGAAGATGACCTGCCCCACGCCGAGCAGCACCGGCAGGAACGTGTCCGCCGCCTTGTCCCAGCTCGGCTCGGCGACCAGCTCCTTGAGGTTGTAGGAGAACTCCGTCAGCTCGGACACGAAGACCGGCGGCGCGTCGGCTCCGGGCGCCTCGGCGGGCATCGCGCCCGTCGGGTCGGCTTCTCCGGCACGGATTTCGTTCTGGTTCATGCGACATCATAAACCCCAACCCCGCGAGGGGTCCGACCGCCCTGCCTGGGCCGGGTCAGCACATGGTCATGCCGCCGTCGACGGCGATGGTCTGGCCGGTGAGGTAGCCGGCTTCGTCGCTGGTGGCGTAAGCGACGGCGGCGGCGATGTCGTCGGGGGTGCCGAGCGTTTTGACGGCCATGGCGGCCTTGACCTTGTCGATCACCTCGGCGGGGAGGTTGGCGGTCATGTCGGTCTGGATGAAGCCCGGGGCGATGACATTGGCGGTGATGCCCTTGCCGCCGAGTTCGCGGGCGATGGTCTTGGTCAGGCCGGTCAGGCCGGATTTCGCGGCGGCGTAGTTGGCCTGTCCCGGGTTGCCGACCAGACCGGAGGTGGAGGCGATGTTGACGATGCGTCCGAACTTGCCCTTCATCATCGGGCGGGATGCGGCGCGGCAGGCGACGAAGACGGCCTTGAGGTTGGTGTTGATCACATCGTCCCACTCGTCGTCGGACATGCGCAGGATGAGGTTGTCGCGGGTGATGCCGGCGTTGTTGACCAGGATGTCGATGCGCCCGAGTTTGGCGGCGACGGACTCGATCATGGCGGTGACGGCGGCCGCGTCGGCCAGGTCGCAGGCCTTGGCGGTGGCCTTGCCGCCCGCGGCGGTGATCTCGGCGACGAGTTCGTCCAGCGGGCCCCTGGAGCGGGCGACGGCGACGACATGGCGGCCGTCCTTGGCGAGGCGGAGGGCGATGGCGCGGCCGATGCCGCGGGAGGCTCCGGTGACGATGGCGATGCGGGTGTCGGGCATGGGGGCGGCCTCAAAAGGGCACTAGGCATGTGGCACTAGGCACTGGGAAAGAGTGAAGTGGTTCAGGCGTTCGAGGTCTCGGGCGTGTCGTGGGTGATGACCTTCACGCCCTTGTCAATGCGGCGCATCATGCCGGCCAGCGATTTGCCGGGGGCGAGTTCGTGCCACTCCGCGGCCGCGTGGGCCTTGGCGAGGTGTTCGCAGTTGGCCGCCCAGCGGACGGGGCTGGTGAGCTGCTCGACGAGGCGGCGGCGGATGGAGGCCGCGTCGGCGTCGTGGGGCTTGCCGGAGACGTTGGACATCACCGGGCATGTCAGGGCGGCGATGGGGGTCTGGGCCAGCGCGGCCGCGAGCCGGTCGGCGGCGGGCTGCATCAGCGGGGAGTGGAACGCGCCGGCCACGCTCAGGCGGGTAGCGCGCAGGCCGTGGTCGGGGGCGAGGGCCTCGGCGCGTTCGCACGCGGCCAGCGAGCCGGAGATGACCACCTGGCCGGGGGCGTTGAAGTTCGCGGCGACGAGGATGTCGCTCCCACGCGCGGCGTCGCAGAGGGCGTTGGCCTTGTCTTCGTCGGCGCCGATCAGGGCGACCATGGTGGACGGCGCGGCCTCGGCGGCGTCCTGCATGGCCCGGCCGCGGAGGGCGACGAGGCGCAGCCCGTCGGCGAAGGAGAACGCGCCGGCGAGGTGCAGGGCGGTGTACTCGCCCAGCGACAGGCCCGCGGTGGCGGCGAGCGGCAGCAGGCCCGACTGCTCGGCCAGCGCCCGGGAGCAGGCGACCGAGGCGGTGTAGATGGCCGGCTGCGAAATGTCGGTGCGGTTGAGCGTGTCGGCCGGGCCCTCGAAGCAGAGGACGGAGAGGGGCGCGCCCAGCGTGGTTCCCAGCAGGGCGTCGGCCTCATCGAACACGGCTTTGGCCGCGGGCGAAGTGGCGGCCCAGGCCTGTCCCATGCCGACGGCCTGCGCTCCCTGGCCGGGGCAGAGCATGATGGTGGGGAGTGTCATGGGGTCATGATATCGCCGCCGGGGCCCAGGCGGGACATCGGCCCGCCCGCCGGATCATTGCCGCGGGCGTTTACATCTGCCAGAGGCTGGCGCCCCAGGTGAGCCCCGCGCCGAAGGCGATGAACATGACGCGCTGCCCTGGCCGGATCCGGCCCTCCCGCATCAGCTCGTCGAAGACGATGGGGCAGGATCCGGCGACCGTGTTGCCCAGGCGGTCGATGTTGACACGCAGTTTGGACTCGGGCAGGCCGAAGCGGTCGCGGGCGGCCTCGAGGATGCGGCTGTTGGCCTGATGGCAGACATAGTGGTCCACCTCGGCGGCGGAGAGCCCTGCGAGGGCGAGGGTCTCCTCGATCACCTCGGGGAACTTGGAGACGGCGAACTTGAAGACACCCTTGCCGTTCATCTGGATCTTGTCATCCATGCGGGGATCGACCACGCCGTCTTCGGGATCGACGACCTGATCCAGGCCGCAAGGGATGTACAGGCTTCGGGCGCCGTGCCCGTCCGAGTGCATCGCCTGGGCGAGCATCCCGAGGGAGACGTCCGGGTCGCGGCGCAGGATCACCGCCCCCGCGCCATCCCCGAACAGAATGGCCGCGCCGCGACCGAACGTCGAGTAGTCGCAGTGGCGGGTGATGGTGTCCACGCCGATCACGCCGACCGAGTCGTAGAGCCCGCCCGCGATCATCTCGTGGGCCATCGAGACGGTGAACACGAAGCCGGAGCAGGCCGCGTTGAGATCGACCGCCCCGATCGGCCCGCACCCCAGCGACGCGGCGACGCGGCAGGCGACCGAGGGGGTCGGAGAATCCGGCGTCATGGTCGCGCAGAGGATCAGCCCGAGTTCCCCGGACGCCATGCCGGCATGGTCGAGCGCCCGACCCAGCGCTTCGGCGCCCAGGTCCGCGGTCGGGTACGGCCGTGCGGCGTCATGGCGGCGGCGTTCGTGGATGCCCGTGCGCTGCACGATCCACTCGTCGGAGGTCTCCATCAGCGTCATGAGTTCCGCGTTGGTCAGGCGGTGGTCCGGCAGCGCCGACCCGGACCCCGCGATGCGGACACCGATCGCTCTGGGGCGGGGTGCGGCCGGGATCGCGGGCGAGGCGGGGGAGGGTGCACTCATGCGGGGACCGTCTCTCCGATCGGGGCCAGTTCGGCGATGCGGGCGACGATCGCGTCGTTGACGTGGCTGCGGACGTGCTGGAACGTGTTGCGGATGGCATTTTTGATCGTCTTGGGCTCGGACGAGCCGTGCGCGATCATCATGACGCCGTTGCAGCCCAGCAGCGGAGCGCCGCCGTACTCGTGGTAGTCGTTCTTCTTGTAGATGCTGCGGATGACCGGCTCGAACTGCACCATGAGGTTGGGGTCGTACTCGAGGATCTCGGCGGCGATGGCCTCGAAGAGCGACTTGGCCAGGCCCTCGGCCATCTTCAGCATGGAGTTGCCGGTGAATCCGTCGGTGACGACCACATCGGCGGCCCCGGCGAAGAGGTCGCGGCCCTCGACATAACCGATGAAGTTCACGCCGGGGGTCTTGCGGAAGAGGTCGCGGGTTTCCTTGATCAGATCGGAGCCCTTGCCCTCCTCGGCGCCGATGTTCATCAGGGCGACCCGGGGGTTGGCGATGCCCAATGACTTCTGGGCGAGGACCTCGGCCATGATGCCGTACTGCCAGAGGTGGAGCGGGCGGGGCTCGGGGTTGGCGCCGGCATCGCAGAGCACGACCGGGCCGTGGAAGGCGGGGATGGTCACGGCGATGCCGGGGCGGTGCACGCCGGGGAGGCGGCGCATGTGCATCTGGCCGGCGGCGACGCAGGCGCCGGTGTTGCCGGCGGAGATGACGGCATCGCAGCGGTGCTCGGCCTTGTGCGAGCCGAGTTTGGCCATCACCACGATCGAGGACTCGGGCTTGGCTCGGACGGCCTGGGCCGGAGAATCGCCCATCTCGATCACGTCCGGGGTGTGCACGATCTCCAGCCGGGCATCGCTCACGCCCCGTTCGGCCAGGTGGGCGCGGATCGCGTCCTCCCGTCCGACCAGCACGAGTTGCTCGTCGGGAGCCAGGATGGGCAGGGCGTCGATCACACCCTTCATGACCGCGTCGGGAGCGTGGTCGCCGCCCATCACGTCGATGGCGATGCGGATCGGCACCGGGTGAACTCCGGGAGGAGTGGAGGGACGGGGATCAGTCGTTGGAGCCGATCTTCAGCTTGCGGACGGTGATCCGCAGGCCGGGACGGACATAGCCGGACTCGGCGCACACGCGATGGTGACGCTTCGGCATGCCGGAGAGCGGGCAGATCGTCGAGCCGGGGGCGGAGATGGCGTCGTGCGAGCGGCGGCGCTTGGAACGGCCTCGGCTCTGGCGTTGGGCGGGAAGCATGGCTGGCTCCTGCTCGTCCCGGGCCCGACGGTTCCGCAAGGAAACCCGGCCGCGGGGGCGATCGGACGCACCGGGCGTCGTCTGGACACGGATTCCGATGCCGGGGACAGCCCCCGGACCGGGACGTGGACGATAGGCGTGGGCCCCTAGAGGGTCAATCGTCGGATGCGGCGGAGCACGGGACGCGGAAAAGACGTTGGACTTTCCGCAGGAACGGGTTATAAATCAGATCCCCAGCCCCGGAGATATCGGGTCTGGCACGCCTCCCTAGCTCAGTCGGTAGAGCAGCTGACTCTTAATCAGCGGGTCGAAGGTTCGAGTCCTTCGGGGGGCACTGACGCAAGCCTCGGTCATACCGGGGCTTGTGGTCTTTTGATGCTCGGTCCGACCGGGTCTGGTCGACGATCTCTGCGGACAAGGGTGTTAACCCTACAAGATGGCGCCCGAAAGCGGGATCAGGGTCAGCCTGATCCGGGATCAGGGAGTCTTCTCGAACCGAAGCAGCTCGCTCCCCTCGTCGTCACGGACGAGCAGCACGCCATCACGCATCCGGCGTTCATCAAAGCGGGTGGCCTGCGCCAGGGCGGCCAGAAAGGCCTGCTCGACGCGCATCGCCGGCTCCGGTCCGGCCATCATGGTCGACATGGCGGGCCCGGGAAGGAAGGCCCCACGCGTCAGTGCGTCGGTCTCGAGGTCGGCCGACCAGCGGTTCACGCCGCCCGAGCCGGCGATCCGTCCGCTCTCCGCGTCGAAGGTCAGATCGGGCATGTTGTCCACGCCCGCGGCGACCAAAGCCGGTCGGATGTCCGGCCCCCCGCGGATCGAGACCAGCATCCAGCGCCCGCCGAGCTGATCGACGAGGGCGGCCGTCCGGTCGGGATTGTCGGGCCCGCGGCCCGGTCCGGAGACGCAGGCGGGCAGCCAGAGCAGAACGGCGGTCAGCGCAAGCAGGCGGGTGCGGTGCATGGATCGGCTCCTGAAAAGGCGATACCACTCGAACGACGATGCGAGGAGGTTGTGTGTGACGGGTTTGTCACAGGCTCGCCCGGGTGCGGCAGGATCTTACGATCCCGGGGGCGACGGACGGGCCGGGGCGGGGCTGGAGGCGGGATCAGCCGGCCCGCGATCGAGGTCGAGCCCGCGGCGCTGGGTCAGCGTGCCCTCGGCCAGGTGCAGGTCGATCAGCGCGAGGCGGTACGCCGTGCGGGCCTCGACCTCGGCGATCTGGCTTTCCAGAAGATCCCGCTGGGCCTGGGCGACCAGCAGCGTGGTCGAACTGCCCACGCGGAACCGCTCGTTCTCGGCCCGCAGGGCCTCCTCGCGCAGCGTTCGGGTCACCGACGACGCGGCGATCTGCTGGCGGGCCCGCTCGACCTCGGCGGCCGCGGTGCGGACGTCGACCTCGACCAGCTGTTCCAGATTGCGGACCGCCTCGGCCGCCTGGCGGCGCCCGGTGGCCGCGGCGCGGTCGAGCCCGCGGGCGGATCGATTCCCGAGCGACGCCGACAGTTCCAGGCCCGCGGCCACGTCGAAGGAATCCCCGTCCAGATCCTGGAATGCGCGACCGAATGAATCGGAGTAGCCCGACTTGCCCAGCGTCAGGAAGAAGTCCAGGCGGGGCAGCAGCCCGTTGCGGGTGATCACGGTCTCCAGTCGGGCGCTCTGCAACCGCGTCCGCGACTCGCGGAGTTCGGGCCGGGAGGCCAGGGCGAGCGTGACCCGGTCGTCCAGGTCGTCCACCGGCAGCGGCTCGGTAGTGGGGTCGCTGGTCGTCACGACGCCGGCCGTGAGGCGGCCGTCGCGGTCCGGGTTGGTCAGGCGGAGGAGGCGCAGGCGCAGGACCCCGGCCCGGGCGCGGATATCGATGAGCGCCTGCTCCCGCTGGGCCACCTCGGCCTCGGCCGAGGCGCGCTCGGTGCCGGCCAGCACGCCGATGCGGATGCGGTCCTCGACCTCTTCGCGCTGCAGGCGGGCCACGCCCAGCGACTCCTCGAAGATCCGCGTCTCCTGCTCCGCCAGCGCGTACCGCCAGTAGGCACGCTCGGTCTCGGCGATCAGCGTCTCGACAAACGCCTGCAGCTCGGCGCGGGAGGCGACGCTGTCCAGCCGCGCCTGTTCGACGCGGGCGAGATTCACGGCGGCGCCGCGACCGCGCAGCAGCGCCTGGGTCAGGGTCACGCCCACGCGCGCGGACTGCTGCTCGGCGGCCCGGTTGGACGTGGCGCGGTCGGAGAGCACGCCCACCTCGATCGAGCCGCCCGTCGGCAGGTCCTGGCGGACGCCCGCCTCGTAGAGCGTGTCCTCGCGCTCGGTCGAGAAGTTCTCGCCGGTCGCCCGCGAGATCTCGACCGCTTCGGACTCGGAGATCTCCGCCCGGGCGAACAGCTCCGGGTCGAAGCGTCCGCGTTCGATGTCCTCGAAGGTGGCGACGATCTCCGGCGTCAGGCGGCTGACGCGCAGATCGCGGTTGTTCTCCAGCGCCAGCAGCGCCGACTGCTCGATGCTGAGCACGATGCGACCCTGGTCGTCGCGGACCGGGACCGTCCGGACCGGCGCAGCGGGCGCGGCGGACGGCTCGTCCGCGCCCGCGTCCTGCACGTCGGCGTAGAGCGTGCGGGTGTCGAACGCCGTCCACCGGTCGGGCGCGGCGCACCCGGCCAGCAGCGCCAGCGCCGCCGGGAAGGCGAGCCGGGCGGTCACGGCCTGCCTCCCGCGTTCTGCGCGGCGGTCGGCGTGTCCGGGTGGACGAGGCTGTAGACCGCCGGGACCAGCACCAGCGTGACCAGCGTGGAGAACAGCAACCCGCCGACGACGGCGCGGGCGAGCGGCGCCTGGGCGTCGGCCCCCTCACCGATGCCCAGGGCCAGCGGCATCAGCCCGAGCACCGTGGTCAGCGACGTCATGAGGATCGGACGCAGACGCCGGCGTCCGGCCTCGATCAGCGCGTCGCGCCCCGGCATGGCCTCCTCGCGCCGCAGCCGCCCGGCCTGGTCGACCAGCAGGATGGCGTTGTTGACCACGATCCCGCCGAGCATGATGCAGCCGATGTAGGACTGGATGTTCAGCGTGGTGCCCGTCAGATACAGCGTGACGACCACCCCGACGGCCGCGGTGGGCACCGAGAACATCACCACCACGGGGTCGCGGAGCGACTCGTACTGCGTGGCCAGGACCATGTACACCAGCACGATGGCCAGCAGGAACATGATCTGCAGTTCGCGGAACGACCGCTGCTGTTCTTCATAAGCTCCCGCCAGAACAAAGTCGTACCCGATCGGCCGGGGGATGTCCTCGAGCCGCTCGAGCACGTCCTGTGCGATGGACCCCAGGTCCCGCCCCGACACGTTCGCCCGCACGGACGAGTACCGCTGCTGGTCCTTGCGCTCGATGAGCAGGGGCCCGCGTCCGGCGTCGATCGTGACCAGATTGCGCAGGGACACGTCATCGCCGCGATCGCTGCGCACCGTCAGGTCGAGGATCTGCTCGAGCGGCAGGGACCGGGCGTCGCGCAGGCGCACGAGGATCTCGTGCTCCTGCCCCGCCTCGCGGAACTGGCCGGCCCGGGTGCCGCCCAGCGCCGTCTCGAGCGTGGACGCGATGCGCTCGACGGACACGCCCAGGTCGGCCGCCTTGTCGCGGTCGATGCGGACCAGTTCCTGGGGCACGCCCGACTCACGCGACACCGTCACGTCCGTGATGCCGGGCACCCCGGCGATGACCCGGGCCGCTTCGGCCGCCAGGGCGTCGAGCGTTTCCAGCTCGAACCCGCGGATCTCCAGCGTCAGCCCGTCTTCGCCGCCGACCAGCCGCTCGAGCATCCGCTGGCCCTGCGGGGCGCGGGTGCGGATCGTCATCCCCGGCACCCGGGACTCGAGCTCGCGGCGGAGATCGTCGGCGATCTCCGTGTTGGAGCGGTCGCGCTCGCGGAGCGGCACCAGGGAGATCTGGATCGAACCCTCGGCCGCGTCGCCGGGGTTCCACCCCGAGGCGCCGACGCTGACCACCGAGGCCGCCAGCTCCGGGATCCGCGGGAAGACGATCGACTCGATCAGCCGGGTCTGCCGGTCGACCAGGTCCAGGCGCGTGCCGACCTCCATCTCGCCGCTGACCCGCACCTCCCCCTCGTCGCTGGGCGGGAGGAACTCGGTCCCGATCGCGGGGACGAGCAGCACCGCCAGGGCGAGCATCCCGAAGGCGAGCCCCACGGTGGCCAGGCGCGCCCGCAGCGCGTCGCGCAGCACGCCGAGGTAGAAGCCCTCGATCGCCGCGAACACCCGACCGCCCACCCGTTCGAGCAGCGCCGGACGGCGGTCGGAGGCGTGCCCGTTCCTGAGAAGCCGCGAGGACAGCATCGGGACGAGGGTCAGCGCCACGAAGAGCGAGACGACCAGCGAGAAGGCCACGACGATGGCCATCTCCTGGAACAGGGCCCCGGAGACGCCCTGCGCGAACGCCAGCGGCAGGAAGATCACCAGCGTGGTCACGGTGCTGGCCACGATCGCGGTGGACACCTCGCCCGCGCCGACCACGGCCGCCGTGGTCCGGTCCTCGCCCAGCTCGTGCCGGCGTCGGTAGATGTTCTCGAGCACCACGATCGAGTTGTCGACCATCATGCCGATGCCAAGCGCCAGCCCGCCGAGCGTCATGAGGTTGAGCGTGAAGCCGCCCAGATAGACCAGCGCGAACGTGGCCACCACCGACAGCGGGATGGATACCGCGATCACCAGCGTGCTGCGGATGTTGCGCAGAAAAATGAGCAGCACCAGGATCGCCAGCCCGCCGCCGTAGAGGATCGAGCGGGCGACGTTGCGGATGGACTGCTCGATGTACGCGCCCTGGTTGGAGACGGGGGCCAGCGTGACCTGCGGGAAGGCCCGGTTGATCTCATCGACCTCGGCCAGGACCAGGCGGGCCACCTCCGCCGTGTTGGCCTCCGACTGCTTGCGCACCGCCAGCCGCAGGCCGAGCTCGCCGGCGATCCGCACGATCCGGGTCAGGTCGGCGTTGGTGTCGCGGATCTCGGCGATGTCCCGCACCCGCACCACGCCCGCCGGGCCCGACATCACGATCGTGTCGGCGATCTGCTCGACGCTCGTGAACTCGCCGGGGGTGCGCACGGTCACCTCGTACCGCCCCTGATCGACCTGGCCCGCCGGCAGGTTGATGTTGGCGTCGCGGAGGGCCTCGACCACGGCGTTCAGCGGAAGACCGAGCGCCCGCACCCGGCCGGCGTCCAGCTCCACCCGGATCTGGCGGTCGTACTCGCCCCAGATCTCCACCGCCGCCACGCCGGGCAGGCGTTCGAGCCGGTACAGGATCTGGTTCTCGACCAGGTCGGTCAGCTCCACGGGTTCCAGCCGGGCCGAGACGCCCAGCTGCACGATGGGCGAGCTGGAGATATCGAACTTCTGGATCTGCGGCCGCGGCATGTCCTCGGGCAGCTCGTCGGCGACCCGGTCCAGGCGGTCGCGCACCTCGTTGGTCGCGGCGTCCAGGTCCACGCCCCAGGCGAAGCGCACGCGCACGTTGCTCGAGCCCTCGCCCGACTCGCTGCTGATCTCGGTGACGCCGGAGACCAGGGACACGGCCTCCTCGACGTACTCGGTCACCAGCCGTTCCATCTCCTCCGGGCTGGCGTTCGAGTAGCTGCTGCGGATCGTCAGTGTCGGCAGCGCCACGTCGGGCAGCAGATCGATGGGCAGGCGGGAGAGGGCGAACAGGCCGACGATGATCACGATCAGCGCGGCCATGCTCGTGGCCACGGGCCGCTGCACGCACAGGCGGGGCAGATTCACGGGCCGGTCCCTCCCGCGCCGGTGTCCGCCGCCGCCGCGTCACCGTCGGCCGGGGTGGTGACCACGCGGACCGGGCTGGCGTCCTCGAGCAGTTGCTGCCCGAGCGTGACGACGCGGCCCGACAGCGGCGGGCTGGCGATCTGGACCCGTCCGCCCTCGGTGATGCCGCGCGTCACCTCCACCAGGCGCACCCGGTCGCCGCTCCCGTCGAGCACGAAGACCACGTCACGCCCGTCGCGCCGGGCCAGGGCGTCGAGCGGCACGATGGACTGTGCGTCCACCTCCCGCAGCACGATCCGGACCCGGGCGAACATGCCAGGACGCAGCAGGCCCTCTCCGTTCGGCACGCTCAGCTCGATCCGTGCCTGGCGCGAGTTCTCGCTGAAGACCGGGGCGATCCGCAGGATGGTGGCCTCGAACGAGCGCCCCGGCGCGGCGTCGGTGGTCAGCTCGGCCCGCTGGCCGACCCGCAGGCCGGCATAATCGCGCTCGGTCACGTTCACCACGGCCTTGAGCGGATCGAGCGAGACGACCGAGACGATGGGCGCGTTGGCCTCCACCGTGTTTCCCGGATCCTGGTAGCGCTCGGCGACGGAGCCGTACACCGCGTTCTCCGACCACGCCGCCGTCACCTTGGTGTATCCCAGCTCGATGCGCCGCAGCAGCAGCGAAGACTCGGCCCGGGCCACCTGCGCCTCGGCCAGCTGCACGCTCGCCTCGGCCGCTCCCAGGCGGGCGCTGATCTCATCGAGCTGCGCCTCCGGGGCGATGCCGCGTTCGCGGAGCTGCTCGCCGCGCTCGAACTCGCGGCGGGCCAGCGAAAGATCGCTGCGGGCCCGCGCCAGCTCGGCCCGCCGCACCGCCAGGTCGGCCTCGGCCTGCGCGACCGCCTGCACCAGTTCCGCGTCATCAATCCGGGCGATCACCTGGCCCTGCTCGACGCGGTCGCCCAGGTCCACCAGCACCGATTGGACCCGTCCGCCGACCTTGGCCGCCACCGTGAACCGGGCCGACGATTCCAGGGTGCCCGTGAACTGGCGGACATCGCGGATGACTCCAGAATCCACCCCGCGGGTTTCAACCGCCACGGGCGCCCTCCCGGCGGCCGCTGCCGTCCGTTCGTCGGCCGACCGTTCACGCAGCACGAACCATCCCAGCGTTCCCGAGATGCCCAGCACGATCACAAGAATGATGAGGGTGGGCAGGTGTCGTCGCATGGGCATGGGTGTTCGAGCGGCTCCGCCCCCGGGATTCGGGTTCGGATCCTACCCGGCTTGCGGTCCGGTCCCACCCACGGTCGCCGCACGCCGCCGGCCACCCGTCCCTGCGCGGGCTGCTTCGAGCCCGCCCGGGCTCCCGACCGCCTCGGCGGGCGCGATCGGCCCGGTCCGCTGCCCCATCGGCGGGGGCCCGGCCCCCGGCCGGGCCACGAGCGGCCGCCCGCGGGGCGGGCCCGCGGACGCCGCCACCGGCCCTCAGGCCTGGAGCCCCTGCAGGCCGCCCGTGCTGTCCCCGAAGCTGGCCACGTCGCAGCCGGCCCGCTCCAGCATCGAGACATACAGGTTGCACAGCGGCGTCTCGCGCGGCGCGGCCAGCAGGCGTCCGGTGTCGATCGCACCGCCGGCCCGGCCGGCCAGCAGGATCGGCAGATCCTCGTGGTTGTGGCGGTTGCCGTCCGAGATGCCGCAGCCGTACATGACCATGCAGCTGTCCAGCAGGCTCCCGTCGCCCTCCGGCGTGGCGGCCAGGCGTTCGATGAACGACACGTACCGCTCCAGATAGAACCGGTCGATCCGGCGGATCTTCTCGATCATGTCCTGGTTGTTCTGGTGATGGCTGAGATGGTGGTGCCCCTCGCGGATGTCGATCTCCGGGAAGGTCCGGTTGCTGCCGTCGTTGGCCATCGCGAAGGTGCACACCCGTGTCAGATCCATCCGGAACGCCAGCAGCATCATGTCGAACATCAGATCCACGTGCTCGGAGAACTTCCGCGGCACCCCGGCGGGGGCCGGGTAACCCTCCGGCGGCGTCGGCGTCTCTTCGCCGTCCGCCAGCGCCGTCTGGATGCGGCGCTCGATCTCGCGGACCGAGGTCTGGAACGAGTCGAGCTTCTGCCTGTCGCCGGCGCCGAGCCGGCCCTCGAGCCGCCGGCTGTCCTCGAGCACGAAGTCCAGGACCGAGGCCCGGCGTCGCAGACGCGCCTCGCGCCGTTCCGCGTCCGCGTCCGCGCCGAACAGCCGCTCGAACACGCGCGCGGGGTCGACACTCTTGGGGACCGGCGTCGTCTCGTCGGCCCACGAGATGTTCGACGAGTATGCGCAGGAATAGCCCGAATCGCAGTTCCCGGTCGGCTGGCCCAGCTCGCAGCCCAGCTCCAGCGAGGGCAGGCGGGTGCGGTCTCCGATCTGGCGGGCCGCGAACTGATCGACCGACATGCCCAGCTGGATGTCGTTGCCCGCGGTCTTGCGGGCCTGCGCCCCGGTCAGGAAAGACGCCGACGAACGGGCATGATCGCCCGGCCCGTCCCCGTTGGCGCGGGCCTTGTCCAGCGTCAGACCGGTGATCACGTTCACGTGCGATCGAACGCCGGCCAGCGGCCGGAGCGTCTGCGAGAGCTCGTAGCCGCGGCCGACCCCGGACGGGGCCCAGGCCGGGTAGTTCACGCCGTTGGGCGCGAACACGAAGGCCAGGCGCACCGGCGTGGATGGCGCGGTCCGCAGCCCGGCCCCCGCCAGGCCGCCGACGCCGGCCATGGCCCGGCTGCCGCCGGCCATCGCCTCGAGCCACGGCAACGCCATGGCCACGCCCGCCCCCCGGAGCACGGTGCGTCGTGAAAGGGTCCGGGCGCGTGGGATCGGTGATTCGTGCGGCGTGCTCATCGGGCAAGTCCCCTGCAGGTCCGGAAGGCCTCGCTCAGCACGACGCCCTCGATCATCGCGGAAATCCGGTTCCCTTCCGCCTGTGTGCGTTCCACGATCCGGGCCACCGTCGGCCGATCGAACGGCTCGACCCCGCGTCCGAGCGCGTAGGTCAGAATCTTCCTCGTCAGATTCTCGACGAAAAGCTCTTCGCGTCCAAGCAGAATCTCCTTGAGTTCCGCCGGCCCGACGAAGCTGACCCCCCCCGGCAGCGTCCCCGAGGCGTCGATCGGCCCGGATTCGTCGGAATCCCGCCATCGCCCGATCGCGTCGAAGTTCTCCATCGCCAGGCCCAAGGGGTCCATCCGGTTGTGGCACACCGCGCAGTTCATGTCCGTCAGGTGGGCCTTGAGCTGCTCGCGCAGCGACGCGTGCGACACGCCCGCCACGGCCGCCTGCTCCAGCGGTGGGATCTCCGGCGGCGGTGGCGGTGGGGGGGTGCCCAGGATCTGCTCGAGCACGTACAGCCCGCGCTTCACCGGGCTCGTCCGCGTGGGGTTGCTGGTCACCGTCAGCACCGCCCCCATCGTCAGGATCCCCCCCCGCGGCGAATCCGCCGGCAGGTCGACCCTGCGGAACTCCTCGCCCATCCCCGCCAGATCCGCGAAACCGTACAGCGCCGCCAGCGACCCGTTGAGATACGTGTGCCCGCTGTCGAGCAGCTCCGTCACCGGGCGGTCCTCGCGCACGACCTCGCCGAAGAACATGGTCGCCTCGGTCACCATCGCCTGGCGCAGCTCGCTGGTGTACTCGGGGAACCGGGTCTGGTCGATCGACAGCCGCTCGAGGTTGCGCAGGTGCAGCCACTGGCCGGCGAAGTGCTCGATGAACGCGTCGGCCCGGGCGTCCGCCAGCATGCGGCGCACCTGGGTGCGCAGCGTCCGCTCATCCGTCAGCGCCCCGGCCTCCGCCAGCGACAGCAGTTCTTCGTCGGGCGTGCTGCTCCACAGGAAGTACGACAGCCGCGTGGCCAGCTCCGGGCCGCTGAGCGTGTACACGCGGGTCGGGTCGTCCGGCGCGGGGTTGTCCACGCGGCGGTACAGGAAGTCCGGCGCCACCAGCACCGCCATCATCGCCAGCCGCACGCCCTGCTCGTGGGTGTCGCCGCCCTGTCGCGCCCGGTCGTACAGGCCCAGCAGGCCTTCGAGCTCGCCGGCCTCGAGCGATCGCCGGTACGCGCGGGCGGCGAACCGCCCCAGCACCAGCGCGGCCGCGTCCCGGCCCGCCTCCGCCGACCCGTCCGCGGGCGCGGCGAAGAGGATGTCCTCCCGCCCCGCCGGCCACGACACGGAGCCCGGCAGCGGCCCGGCCACCGTGATGGTCTCCACGGCCAGGTTCCGGTCGGCCACGCCGGGCTGATAGAAGTCGTTCGTGAAGTGCGCCGCGATCTGCCGACGCCCCGCACGCAGCCGCGCCCGGACGCGCAGTGTCTGCGGCTCCTGCTCCAGGCCCTCCACCGAGAAGGCCCGCAGTTCTCGGCGTTCGGCCCGGACGCTCAGCCGGGGCAGCTCGTCGCCCCCGCGCTGGCCCCAGGCCGTGACGGCGATCTCGTACTCACCGTCGGCGGGCACGTCGAAGTCGCCCTGCACGCCGCCGCTGGAATGCAGCAGGAAACCCCCCCGCTCCAGGGCCCGGCCGCCCGTGGTCCTCGCCAGATCTGCCAGAGGCACGGGCCGTTCGCTCTCGGCGACGTCCGGACCCAGCGCGATCTCCAGCGCCCGCTCCGCCGCGTCCAGATACCCCTCGATCTGCAGCGGCGACATGGCCAGCACCGCCGCGTTGTTGTCAAAGCCGTAGCCGGTGTCGTCCTGCGGGAGCGTCGACGCGACGTCGTGCTCGCGTGGGTCGATGCCCAGAAGATCACGCACGGTATTGCGGTACTCGGTCCGGTTCAGTCTGTGGATGATGAACCACCCGGGGTCGATCGCCCCGTCCGCCGGCACGTAGTCGAGCGCGTCGCGGATCCAGCGGGAGATGACCTCGATCTCACCCGCGGCGGGCGCCGCCCGGTGTTCGGGCGGCATCTGCCGCGTGCGCACCAGCTCGCCCGCCAGCACCAGGTCGTCGCCCATCGCCAGCGCGTCGGCCAGCGACCAGATCCCGTCGAACCGCACCCCGCCCTTGTCCTCGCCTGCCGCGTGGCACTCGAAGCAGTGGCGTGCCAGCAGCGGCTCGACCTCTCCCCAATACCGGCTCTCGAGGTCCGCCACCAGCGGGTCCGTGGGATCCGCGAGGTCCGCGGGCCGGGCCTGCCTCCCGGACGCCGCCCAGGCGAACGCCAGGCCTCCGCCCAACCCGACGGTGGCGCCGATGGCGGCGATGAGACGGCTGAAAGTGATCATGATCCTGCCCGTACCGCCGGTCGCGGGAAGAGTGTCCCGTCGCTCCCACCCTACTTGAATCCGTCCGCAGGGTCAATCGGAACCTTTGGGGGACGTCATCGGGCGCCGGGCACCCCCGGGCGGGGAATACTCCCACCCGGGCGCGGGTTTGCTTCCTGTCCGTCCCCGGAACGCTTGAAAGGCGGCAAGATGCAGCGGATTCTGTTCGGCGTGCTCGTGCTTGTACTCATGCTCTCGGTCCCGCTGGCCCTGGCCATGCGGGCGATGACGCCCCCCGACCGACCCACCATGGCCTCCAGCCCCGGATCCCAACCCACCATGACACCCACCTCGACGTCCCCCGCCGGCACCGTTCCCGTCCGCGTGTTCAACGCCCAGGGGGCGTTGACCGGGGCCATCCCGATGCCGCGGGTGGTCATGACGGACGCCGAATGGAAGGCCCGCCTCAGCCCCGAGCAGTACCGCATCCTCCGCCATGCCGGCACCGAGGCCCCCTTCTGCGGCACGCTGCTGGACAATAAAAAGACCGGCGTGTATTCCTGCGCCGGCTGCAACCTCCCCCTGTTCAGCTCCGACCACAAGTTCAACTCCGGCACGGGCTGGCCGAGCTTCTACCAGCCCATCGCCCGCGAGAACATCCTTGAGAAGGTGGACCGCTCGCACGGCATGGTTCGCACCGAGATCGTCTGCGCCCGCTGCGAGGGCCACCTGGGCCATGTGTTCAACGACGGCCCCCGCCCCACCGGCGAGCGTCACTGCCTCAACAGCGAATCCCTGACCTTCACCGAGTCCGACCAGCTCGCCACCCTGGCCGAGGTGGACGAGGCTGTCTTCGCGGGAGGCTGCTTCTGGTGCGTCGAGGCCGTGTTCGAGGAGCTCAAGGGCGTGTACGAGGTCATCTCCGGGTACACCGGCGGCTCCTCGCGGCCCACCTACGCGGAGGTCACCACCGGCACCACGGGCCACGCCGAGTCGGTCAAGATCGTCTTCAATCCGAAGGTGATCTCGTACGAGTCCCTGCTCAAGGTGCATTTCGCCACGCACGACCCGACCACGCTCAACCGCCAGGGCGCCGACGTCGGCACGCACTACCGCAGCGCGATCTTCTATCGCAACGCCGAGGAGAAGGCGCTCGCCGAGGCCTTCATCGCCGACCTGACCGACCAGAAGGTGTTCAAGAACCCGATCGTCACCACCCTTGAGCCGCTCACCGAGTTCCACGTCGCCGAGGACTACCACCAGGACTATGTCTGCAACAACCCCGGCAACGGCTACGTCCGCGCCGTCGCCCTGCCCAAGGTCGAGAAGGTCCGCGAGAAGTTCGCCGAGAAACTGAAGGACACGACCCAGCCCTGATCAGCCAGCATCTCCGCACCAAGGCCCCCGACCCGGGGGCTTTTTCGCATCCCGCATCGACGCCGGAGTCCGATGTCCACAAAACAGCGCCCAAAACGTGGTCATCGGCGGCATCCCCACGCCCCGGAATGCGGTAGGCTCTCAACCCACGCCCAGGTCCGGGCGTGCGTGCTGATGGGGATGCCGCCGTGAGAAGAAGCCAGTTCCGAACCGCCCGCCCTCCGCTCGCGTCCCGCGCCGCCGCGGCGGCCCTCCTCGTCGCCGGCTCCGGCCTGGCCGTCGCAGCGCCCACCGCCGAGTCCGTCCGCATCGGCGTCAGCGCCCAGGGCATGCCCATCGAGGTCATCGCCATCGGCGAGCCCGGGCCCGACGCCCAGGGCCTCACCCGCGACCAGCGCCCCGCCCTGCTCATCGTTGCGGGCCTGCAGGCCCACCACGACATCGGCCGCACCGCCGCCCGGGCGCTCGCGGACCGGCTGATCGCCGATCACCCCGGCCTGCTGGCCGGTCGGACCGTGTACATCCTCCCGGACGCCAACCCGGACGGGCGCGCCCGCTGGGCGAGCCGCGGCCTGCCGAAGGCCGAATCCGGTCGAGCGCCCCAGCTCACCGACGCCGACCGCGACGGCCGCACCGACGAGGACCCGCCCGAGGACCTCAACGCCGACGGCATCATCACCATGATGCGCATTCCCGCCTCGAATCCGCAGGCGATCCGCTACAACCTCAGCCCCACGCACATCGCCGACCCCGACGATCCCCGCCTGCTCCGCCCCCACAAGCCAGCCGACGGCGAAGCAGCCACGCACGCCCTGCTCGTCGAAGGTGTCGACAACGACAACGACGGCGCCTTCAACGAGGACGGCTGGGGCGGCGCCTCCGGCGGGGGCGTGGACCTCGACCGCCACTTCCCCACCCACTGGCCCGAGCACACCGACGGCGCAGGCCTCTACCCCCTCGCCCGCCCCGAAGCCCGCGCCCTCGTCGAGTGGGTCCAGGCGCGTCACAACGTGGTCGGCGTGCTGGTCTACGGCCCGCACGACACGCTCTCCTCGGTCCCGCCCGCCGGCCGGTTTCCCCCGCCCGGGCGTGTCCCCTCCGGCATCGAGGAAGGGGACAAAGCCTGGCACGAGAAGATCTCCGAGTTCTACCGGCAGACCACCGGCGTCAAGTCAGCCCCCGAGGGCCCGTCCCGCGACGGCTCGTTCCTCCAGTGGGCCTACGCCGATCTCGGCGTCTTCGCCTTCGGCACGCCCGTCTGGCACCGCCCGGAAGCCGGCAAGTCC
>CAYNRF010000030.1:0-23392 GCA_964399525.1 uncultured Phycisphaeraceae bacterium
TGCGGGTGCTGGAACTGGCGGCGGTCGAGGACGGGGTGGGGGTGGCGCTGCGGACCGAGCGGGGACGGGATTAGGGACTTGCCACCTGCCATTTGGACGCGAGCCCTTTGGCAAGTCACAAGTGGCTCGTCCCTGTTGCCTTCGCTCAGGGCTTCCTGATCGGCTTGCCGGTGTCGATGTCCTGGCCTCGGAGGTGGCGGGTCATGTCGCGGAGCATGCGACCGCCGCGGGCGGTCTGGTGGGGGCTGGCGTTCTGGCCGAGGGTCTGGTTGAGGACGGTCATGACGCGTCCGGCGTCCTCGGCGGAGACGCGTCCTTCCTTGACGGCCTGCTGGTCGCGTTGGGCCTGGCGCTGGGCGTCCTCGAGGATCTTCTCGGGGTCGGTGGGGTTGTCCTGGCCGCCCATGGTCTCGAAGAGGCGGGCCATCTCGATGATGGAGTCTTCGAGCTGTTTGACGCGGAGGTCCTTGGGCAGGCTGGCGTCGTACCTGACGGCCTGTTCGTCGATCATGTCGAGGAAGAGGCGGGAGGCGTTCTCGACGAGCTGCTCGCGGGCCTCGCCCTGGATGGTGGCGGCGAAGGCGGCGAGGAGGACGGAGTCGGAGGAGCCCATGCTGCCGACGCGCTGGATGAGCTGGCCGATGAGTTCGGCGCGTTCCTTGACGGAGAGGCGGTTGAACTCGTCGGTGAGCAGGGTGTACTGGAAGAGGGCGTCGATGCGGTCCTTGTCGTAGTCGGGGCGTGCGGGGCCGATCATGGTGGCGAAGCCGACGATGGCGCCCGCGAGCGCGAGCATGCCGGCGCAGGAGCCCAGGACAAGGCGGATGCGCGGGTCGCGCAGGGCGGAGCGGCCGTGCCTGCGGAGCCAGGGGATGGTCCTGGGGCGCTTTGGCTTGGCGCCGGGCAGGGGCTTGGTGGGTTCGTTGAGCGTGTCGAGGAGGGAGGGTTGGTTGAGCATCGCGTGATCCCCTGGCGGCATGGTTACGGGCGGCTGCCGAGGCCGGCGTAGCGGGCGGCCTGGGTGATGATGTCCTGGAAGACTTCGTCCTCGAGGTTGTCGATGATCCAGTCGGCGCGGCCGTCGAGGTAGGAGGCCAGGCGGGGCGCGCCGGAGCCGCGCTGGTGCCAGTCGTCGGCGTCGTAGAGCACGGGCAGATCGAGCTTGCGTTTGCGTGAGTCGACGAAGTCGTTCCAGACGCGGGTGACGGGGCGGGCCAGTTCGCCCGCGCTGGCGGCGCCGGTGAACTCAAGGACGAGCATGGCCAGGCCGGGGAAGTAGGCGTAGGAGGTGCCGAAGGACTCGTGCACGGCCCGGCCGTCGGTGGTGGCGTCCTGCGAGTAGCGGTCCTGCGGGCAGCGGTAGGGGTGCTCGACGAGCCAGCGCCGGTCCTCTTCGGGGGCGGGGTCGTCGGGGTCGCGGCGGGGGAGGGGGGCGTCGATGTAGGAGCCGAGGATGCCGAGCAGGGAGGGGTCGTTGGAGTTGACGAAGTCGCCGTCGATGGTGTCGCCGGGGTCCACGATGGGCAGCACCTCGGGGAGCTGGCCTTTGGACTCCTGATCGAGGTACATGGTCAGGCCCAGCTGCATGGAGCGGAGGTTGGCCAGGCACTGGACGCGCCGGGCGGAGTTGCGGGCGGCGCCGATGGAGGGCAGCAGGATCGAGACGAGGATCGCGATGATGGCGATGACGACGAGCAGCTCGATGAGGGTGAAGGCGCGGGGGGTGGGGGTGGGGGTGGGGGTGGGGGTGGGGGGGGGGAAGAGACGGAGAGACGGAGAGACGCAGAGACGAAGTGCGGAGAGTGGGGGATGGGGGAGGAGAAGGGTGGGGGAAGTCGAAAAGCCACCGGCCCCGGGGGCGGGGTCGGTGGCGCGAGGAGCGTTGGGGTGAGGTTGGCGCATGTGGGATCCGGGGGTTGTACCGGTGGTGGGGTGCGGGGATTCAACCCGTCGGGTCCGCCCCGGAGGGCATCGTCAGATGGGGGAGCGGAGCATGAGCCCCGGTTTGGTGGTTTCATCCACGATTCGGCGGGCCGTCGGGGTCTGGATGCTGCGGATCAGGGCGGCCTGGCGCTCGAAGGCGGCCCGGAAGTCGGGGTCGGACAGGGCTTTCTGGATGGAGGCGGCGATGGAGCCGGCCCCCTTGCGGACCTGGCGGGCCCGGAAGAGGGTGGCGATGAGGGCCGCCCCGAGCAGGACCGGGCCCTGGGCGGGGGGCGGGAGCAGCGGGGCCAGCGCCGAGACGCTCTGGGTCAGGGCGTCGGTGGGGGCCTGCATCTCGGCCAGCACAAGGTCGGCGTGCGCGAGGGCCGCGTCGAGGGTCTGGCGTTTGGCGTGGGCCCGGGCGATGGCGGCGTCGAGATCGCGGACGGCGGGCGCATCGTCCGGGAGGGTGTCCCGCGCGGATTGGAGGTCGGCCAGCTCGGCGTCGAGGGTCTGGCGCGCCTGTGCCGCCTGATCCCGTAGGACGGTGGCCTGGGCGATGGTGCCGTGGATGTCGGCGCAGGCGGTGAGGGAGAGGGTGACGATCGACAGGGCGATCACGGCGAGACGGCGGCAGCGCATGCTGCTCCCCTTTGCTCGCGCCCGGTGCGGTGCGCGCGGCGGACGGGCGCGTCTGCCCGCCGAGCGGCGGGGCGTGGGAGCGGGCGGGGGAGGGTACCGCGCGGCGGTCGGATGTCCAAGGGGATTCGGTGGAGGTTGCGCAGATGGCGCACAGATGTGGATGTAGGGGGCTCGCGACGAGCCACTAGCCAAGAGGCGTTCGGTGGATGTGGTTGATGATGGCGCGGACGAGGGCGTGGGTGTGGGCGTGGCCGGTTTTGTGGGCGTGGACTTTGGCGCAGAGCGGGCGGCCGAGCAGGGCGAGATCGCCGATGAGATCGAGGAGTTTGTGGCGGGCGGGCTCATCGGGAAAGCGCCAGGCGTTGTCGATGGGGCCTTGCGGGCCGACGACGAGCAGGTCGCGGGGTGTGAAGCGGGCGAAGAGGCCGAGGGACTGCATGTGGGTGGCCTCGGCGTGGGTGGAGAAGGTGCGCGCGGGGGCGATGCTGGTTTCGTAGTCGTGCGGGTCGCCGGTCCAGCGGGCGGCGCCGGAGGGGATGACCGAGGACGGGCCGTAGTCGAGCGTGTAGTGGTAGTCGATGGGGTGGTCGGGGTCGGACGGCTCGGCGGTGATGAAGGCGTCGGCGTCGCGGATGGTGACGGGGCGGTCGAGCGTGACCGGTTCGACGCGGGTGTCGAGTTCGACGCGTCCGGCGGCGAGGATCGCTTCGACGAAGGGCCGGGCGGAACCGTCGAGGATGGGAACCTCGGGTTCGTTGATCTCGAGGACGGCGTCGGTGATGCCCAGACCGGCCAGGGCCGAGCAGATGTGCTCGACGGTGCCGACGGTGTGGTCGTTGACGCGGATGGAGGTGCAGCGCGGCTTGACGGTGGCGAAGACGGGGTGGACGGGCCGGTCGGAGAGGTTGGCGATGGTCAGGGCGGCGGTGTGGTGGTGCGCGCAGAGGAAGATGCCGCTGCCGGTTTCGGACGGGCGGATGGTGATCTCGGCGTCGGCGCCGGTGAAGAGGGCGGGGCCGGCGAGGGTCACGGGTCGTGCGATGGTGGTGCGGGGGATGGTGGCGGGGGGCCCGGGCATCAGGGCTTCTCGGCCTCGTCTTTGGGCGCGAGTTTGGCGAGGGCTTTGTCGACGCGGCGCATGAACTCGGCGAGGGTGCGCATGGCGGCGTGGTTGGCCAGCGCGGTGCGGGCGGGCATGGCGGGGATGCCGGCGTAGGTCTCGTTGGCGGGCACCGCGTCCATCACGATGGCGGCGCCGGCGATGCGGGCGTGATCGCCCACCGTGGCCTGATCGGCGATGGTGACCGCGCCGCCGACCATCACGCGCTTGCCCACGGTGACCGAACCGCCGAGGGTGGTCCGCCCGCAGAGGATGGAATCGTCGCCGATGGTGCAGTTGTGGGCGATGTGGACGAGGTTGTCGATCTTGACGCGGTCGCCCACCCGCGTGACGCCGATCTTGGCGCGGTCGATGGTCGATCCGGCGCCGATCTCGCAGTCCTCGCCGATCTCGACCGCGCCGATCTGGGGGATCTTGATCGCCGGACGGGCGTCGGTGGGCGGGATGTAGCCGAAGCCCTCGGCGCCGACCACGGCGTTGGGGTGGACGATGCTGCGCCGGCCGATGCTGCAGCGGTCGCCGATGACCACGCCGGCGTGCAGCACGGACTCGGGGTGCACCACGGCGTGGGCGCCCACGAACACCCGGGCGATGAGCACCGCACGGTCCCCGATCACCGCCCCGGCGCTGACCACGCAGTTGGGCCCCAGCGACGCCCCGGGCGCGACTTGGGCGGTGGGGTCGATGACGCAGGAGGGGTGGACGCCCGCGGGCGGGGTGTGGGTTCCGGGGTCGATGTGCGCGAGCACCCTGGCGAAGGCGGCGTCGGCGTCGGGCACGGTGATGACCGCGCGGTCCGGCGTGTCGGGCAGGGCGACACCCTCGGTCACGAGCACGCCCGAGCAGCGGCTGGCCTCCCAGTACTTCGCGAACGCCTGCCCGCGCACGAAGGTCAGATCGCCGGGTCCGCCGGACTCGATGGGCGCGATGCCGGTCAGCTCGAGGTCGGGCGGGCCCGCGAGCCTCCCGCCGAGCAGCGCGGCCAGGTCCGCGGCGCGGATCCGCAGGTGCTTGAGACCGTTCGCGTGGGCGGGATCGTGCATGGGGAGGGGCACGCCCGGGTCAGGGGGCGGTGAACTCGTTGTTCATCAGCGTGATGACGCGGTCGGTCAGGTCGACGGTGGGGTGGGCGTAGATGACACCCTTGGAGACGATGGCGCGGAAGATCTCGATGTCGGTCGCGTTGTTGTCGGGCAGGGGGAAGCCGGAGTCGTCGAGGATGACGATGTCGATGCTGTCGCGCTCGGCGATCTTCTGGACGGCGGCGACCACCTTCTCGAAGAGCTGGCGGCGGATGCTCCCCTGGTCGATGGTCATGATCTGGCCGAGCGCCTTGCCGCGGGCCTCGAAGACGGCCTGCTGCTCCATGAACTCGCGGATGGCCTCCTTCGAAGCGTCGGAGCCGCGCGGGTGCACGGTCTCGATGTTGTTGCGGATGTTGTCCAGCCGGGTCTTGACCTCGGCGAGCTGGGCCTCGCGCGCCTTGCGCCGCTCCTCGAGCTGGGCCTCCAGGTGCGTGCGTTCGTTGAGCCGCTCGAAGATCTCGACGATGTCGATGGTGGCCACGGCCGTGGGCTGGGCCGGGGGCCGCTGCGCGGCGGTGTTGGCGCCGGCGTGCCACGCGATGGCGGCCGCCAGAACGAGCATGAACGGGAGAAGCGAGTTGATCCTGCCGGCCTTGAGCATGGGGCGGTCTCCGTCGGACACGTGAGGTCTCGGGCGCATGGTATACCTCCGCGGCGGGCCGGGGGTTTCCCGGCCGCGACGGGCGGGGATCCACGCGGGACGCGTGCCGGCTCAGAAGGGCAGATCGACGGAGAACGTGAACAGGCGCTCCTCGTCGTCGTCCTCCTTGAGCAGGGGGAAGCCGAAGTCGAACGCCAGCGGCGCCGGTGAGAGCTGGGGGATGAACAGCCGCAGGCCGGTGCCGATGGACAGGCGGTAGTCGTCCAGGCCGGGGTCCTCGGTGACCGTGCCGGAATCGACGAAGAAGACCACCGCGAGCACTTCCTCGTAGATGGGCTGCTGGACCTCGACGCCCAGGAAGAACAGCCACGAACCGCCGACGGGGTCGTCGGAGGGCTGCCCGTTGTCGTTGCGGACGCCCTTGGGCGAGACGGTGCGGAAGTCGAACCCGCGGAAGGACTGGCCGCCCATGTAGTAACGCTCGTAGGTGGGCGTCTCGTCGTTGCCCTGCGGGATGTAGCCGATCTCGCCGGTGAGCGAGACGATGGTGTTGCGTCCGAGGTAGTCCTCGCGCACGGGGATGAAGACGGTGTGGCGCGCGTTGAAGTTGGTGAAGGTGAAGTCGCCGACGACCTGCTCGACGGAGAAGCGCGTCCGCGAGCCGCGGGTGGGGCGGAAGACGGAGTCGACGGTGGTGCGCTCCAGCGAGGTCTGGAAGCCGATGATGGTGCTCTGGTCGGCCACGTCGAAGATGTCGGTGGGCCGGTCGGGCTGGATGTCGGAGAGCTCGACGGACTCGGCGCGGAATCGCAGGTTGCCGGTCCAGCGGGTGCCGAAGCGTCGCCCCAGGCCCAGGCGGGTGCCGTAGCGTTCCTCGTCGAACTCGTCGAAGTCGCGGTTGCGGTAGATGAGCTGGGCGGTGCCGGAGTAGTCGGACTCGAAGAGGTAGGGTTCGGTCAGCGAGATGCTGTAGGTCTCGACGCGGTCGCCGGGGAGCAGTTCGAGCTGGAAGGTCTGGCCGCCGCCGCGGAAGGCCCGGCCGCTGAAGAGCTCGCCGGGCGAGTCGGGCGTGTCGCGGATGTCGAAGTTGCGCTGGATCAGCGCGATGCGTCCGACCAGGCCGGCGTCGGAGGAGACGGCGCCGCCGAAGTTGAACTCGCCGGTGTTGGTTTCCTCGACCTCGACCAGCACGTCGCGGTACTGCTCGGGGTTGGACAAGGTCAGGTCGGCGGGGGCGGCGATGTCGGCGTCCGCGGGGGCGGCCCGGTTCTCGTTCCAGACCTCGGAGTAGAACTCGACGCCGGGGTCCAGCGGCGTGATGCGGATGCCGCCGGGGCGCTCGTTGAACAGGCGGAGCCGGCGGAGCTGGCGTTCGGTGCGGGTGATGGCGGTGGTGTCGAGCGGGCGCATGGGGCGCAGCTCGATCTGGCGGCGCACGACCTCCTGGCGGGTCAGGTCGTTGCCCTGGATGACGACCTCGCCGACGCGGGAGCGCGGTCCCTCGTCGATGATGAAGATCAGGTCGACGACCGGCTGGTTCGGGTCGCGTCGTTCGACACGGCCGACCTGCACCCCGGCGTAGCCCATCTGGCCGTAGGCGTCGCTGACGGTCTGGACCGATTCGTCGAGCAGGCGGATCGAGTGGACGTCGCCGGCCTTGATGGCGACCAGACCGGCGATCTGGTCGCGCGAGAGGATCGGCTCGCCGCCGGTGGTCAGGGTGTCGATGCGGACCGAGCGGAGGGTGTAGAGCGGGCCCTCCTCGATCACGTAGGTGATGATCGCCTCGCGGCCGTTGGGCGCCGGCTGGATGATGCGGTCGGCGCGGACGTCGAGGTAGCCGCGGTCGCGGTAGAAGGAGATCAGGTTGCCGATGTCGGTGTCGAGCTTGTCGTCGTCGAGCTGGCCCTTGCGGAACAGCGTGGCCTGGCGGGTCTCCAGCTCGCGCCGGAGCTGGGAGGCGGTGAAGGCGGTGTTGCCCTCGAAGCGCAGCCCGGTGACGCGGAGGCGGTCGCCCTCGCGGATGCGGAAGATGACGATGCCGCCGTCGGCCAGCTCCTCCTCGTCGAGCACCACGCGGGCCGAGTAGAAGCCCTTGGTGCGGTACAGCTCCTCGATGCGCCGGGCGCTGCGGTCGATCTGGAAGCGGTCGATGGGCGTGCCGGAGATCACGTCGATCACCGCGGCGATCTCGGAGTCGTTCAGGCGCGTGTTGCCGACGACCTGGACATCGGTGACCAGCTCGCGTTCGGCCAGTTCGAAGACCAGGGTGACGCTGCCGTCGTCGTTGAGGCCCGCGTAGGACTCGACGGTGGAGAACTGGCCCAGACGGGTCAGGCGTCGGACATCCTCGCGGACGGCGTCGGCGTCGAAGATGTCCCCGCGGACGGTGCGGGTCGAGTTGCGGGCCTGGACCTGGGCGGTCTCGGAGAGTTCGCGGGCGCGCCCCCCGGGCCCGGGCGGCGCGCGGAAGACGACGGCGGCGATGCGACGGTTCTCGTAGACGCTCATGTCGTCCGGGTCGGGCGTGACGGCGGACGGTGCCGGCGCCGGGTCGGCGGGTGGCGGGGTGGCGGGCTGTCGGGCGTGCGCGGCGGCGCCGGCGGCCCAGAGCACAGCGGCGGCCGACAGGGCGGGTACACGGAGCGGGGATGGGATGGAGCGGGGTGCCCAGCGCGTCACGGCCGGGACGATACCCCGTCCAACGCGTGAACACAAACCGCGCGGACCCTCGGGATGCCCGGGGGACGGATGCCATCGGGCCCGGCGGATTTTCCGTCCGGCGATTGGTGGAGCGTGGGGAGTTCGACCGATACTCTCCGTCCCCGGCGGGCCTGCCCGTCGTTTGGAGCGAGCGGGAGGCTGTGTGGGTCAGATCGGTGTGTTGATGTCGTGGTGGACCCGGGTTCGGCGCGGGGCGATGGTCGGCGCGGGCCTGTGGTGCGTGGTGCTGGGCGTGGGGGTGACGGCCGCGCTGGTGGACAGCGGCTCGCTGGCGCGGGCCGGCACGGTGACGCTGCTGGGGGCGGTGGGGATGCTGGTGCTGCCCGGGCTGACGTTCGTGGCCCTGCGGCTGGACAGTCGCGAACGCCGGCGGATGCAGGCGGCTCAGCCCGAGCCCGACCGGGTGGCCCACCCGGCCCACCCGCACGACGGCGCCCGGCGCGAGCCGCCGGCCCACCGGGTGCGAGGGATGAGCACCCCGCGGGCGGCCGAGCGGGCGGCGTGACGGCCTCTCTGTCTGAATCGAGCGGCGTGCGCGCGACGGTTCGGGTACAAAGATTGAGATGCGGATCCGTCAGAACCATCGATGGAAGCCAGGGTCGGGGGGATTGCAAGTCCTTTTCAGCAATGCGATTACGCGCGGAGATCTGGAGGATCCGTGGGTGCTCGACGCGATGCGCCGGGCGGGACGGGATCCGGAGTTGGAGGCGTCTCGATCCCTGTCCCTGCGTTTGAGCACTTGGGGAGTGGGGGGTCTGGTCGCCATACTGGCGACCGCAACCGTGAGTTTGGCCCTGAAACCCGAGCCGGGCTCAGGTGGGGTGCTTGGGTTGGTTGGAATTCTCAGCGGTGGGGTTGGAATGGCGGTGTGGTCGGCGATCCATGCCGCCCCGTCGCGTTGGTACGAGCGGGGTTCGCAGGGACGCTGCCGTGGTTGTGGGTATGACCTTGGCGGCGTCACGGCGGGTCTGCAGGTTGTTGTGGACGGCGATCCGCGAGACCTGGGCCCGGTCAACTGCCCGGAGTGCGGGCAGGTCTGGCCATTGGTGTTCCCGCAGTAGTGGCTTCGTCCGCGGGCGGCTTTGAACGCTCGGAGCGCGAGGTGCGTGGTCGGGCAAACGGGGCGGGAACCGGGTGATCGGCGCCGCCGGACGGTCTGGGGCCGGCCGAGGGCCGAGCCGCGGGACAGCGCCAGTCCCGCAGGAGTCCACCCAACCAGCGCGCGGTGATCACCGGGCCGCACCCGGGGGTGGCCGTGCGCCAAGTCCCGGAGGTTCACGATGTCAGTCCGAGCGTTTCTGTTCCCCATCGCAGTTGTCGCCACGCTGGCCGGGGCGGAGCCGCCGCGGTACACGCTGGTGGAGATCACGGGCCTGCCGGCGGGCTGGGCGACGGGTATGGAGATCGACGAGCAGGGTCGCGTGCTGGTCGTGGTCCGGACCGCGAACGGCGGCGTGGACCGTTCGTACCTCTGGACCGAAGGCCAGTTGTCGGCGCTCCCGGCGCTGCAGGGTCAGGGGCGTTGCATCGCACGCGCCATGTCGGGCGACGGACTGATCGGCGGCAGTTGCGGCCCGTTCGACACGCTGGTGCCCACACTCTGGCGCAACGGGGCGCCCGAGGTCCTCCCGGTTTTCGGCACCGATCAGGCCGACGTCATGGACATGTCGCCCAACGGCAACATCTGCGGCTACGCGAAGGCGTTCGCCGAGCAGACGGGCTGGCACGGCTTCGCGGTGATCGACGGAACGGTGCACGATCTCGGGCCGACACCGTTCTGCGACGTGAGTTCCGCGGACTCGATCAATGACGACGGCGTGGTGGCGCTGTCCTGGCGGACGCACCGCGAGCGCGTCGCCCCGTTCCTGTGGGACGCGTCGCACGGCATGCGCGAACTGCCCACGCTCGGAGGGTTGCAGGCCGGCACGACGGACATCAACAACCGCGGAGAGGTGGTTGGTTGGAGCGAGAACGGTCGTGTCAAACCGATCGAGGAGAACCACTACAAGTACCCGGTCCGCTGGGACGCGGAGGGGCGCATCGGGCAACTGCCGTTGCCCGCCGGCTATCCCACCGGCCAGGCGAACGCCATCAGCGAGGCCGGCGTGGCGGTGGGTGAAGCGTCACGGTTCGATCTTCCACCGTTGCGGGGTGTGGTCTGGGTCGGCGGCGAGGTTCACGTCCTCAACGACACCACGACGCTCCCGCCGGGCTGGAGCATCCTGTCCGCTTCGGACATCAATGACCGGGGAGAGATCCTGGTCCAGGTCGAGGTGAACAGTCAGCGTCGTGTCGCTGTCCTTCGTCCCGAGTGAGCATTCCCAACCATGAACCCCGCAATGGAGCCATGACATGGCACAGATTTCGCCGCTGATTGTTGCCGTACTCGCGTCGTCCGCCGTCGCCGCGCCGCCGCGGTATCGATTGACCGAGCTGCCCACGGACCCAGGGAAACACTCGTGGGCCCGGGCGGTGCACGACGACGGCCGCGTCGCCGGCGCACGCACGGTCTCCGCGGACAACACCGTCCAGACCCACGGCGTGGTCTGGGGCGATTCGGGCGAGTCGGTCTATCTCCCCTTCCCCGGGACGGATCACGCCTGGGCGACGGCGTTGGGGCCCGCGGATACCGTCTTCGGGCACAGCCGGATCACGACCCTCTCGGGCCACTTGTTTGCGGCGTGGGTGAGCGCGCCGAATCTATCACCGCTCATTCTGAACTATCTGCCGCAATACTTCTGGGCGGCGACCATGGGTGTGAACAACCAGTCGATCGCGGTCGGGTATGTCTTCGCGACACCCCTTCAGATCATCGGCAATCAGATCCGTCGGCGCGCGTTCGTCGTGCCGGTCGACGGGAATCTCAACACCCCGATCATCGTGCCCACGCTCGGAGGTTGGTCGAACTGGGCCAGCGCCTTGAACGACCATGGCACGGTCGTCGGCGGGTCCTTCACCACAGCCGGCCCCATCATCGCGTTCCGATGGAGCCCCGCCGGCGGCACGGTTGCTCTGGGCACCCTCGGCGGCTCCAGCAGCGAGGCCAACGACATCAACAACGCCGGCCGGATCGTCGGCTGGTCGCTCGACGCCACCAACGCCCGGCGGGCATTCCTCTATGAGAACGGCTCCATGCACGACCTGGGCACGCTGGGCGGCGCCCACGCGGAGGCGACGGCCGTCAACGCCGGCGGCGACATCGTCGGACAGTCGTGGACCACCGACGGCGCGGTCGCGTTCGTCCACACGGGCGGCGTGATGCACGACCTCAACCACCGCACGGCCGGTCTGAGCGACGACGCCTGGGTTCTGGCCCGCGCCGAGGACATCAACAGCCACGGCGTGATCGTCGGCTGGGCCACGCGGCTCGAGAACGGCGGCCGCGTCACCCGCGCGTTCCGGCTCGACCCCGTGTGCGCCGCGGACTGGAACGCGGACGGCCAGTTCGGGTTCTTTGACCTGCAGGCCTATCTGGCCGACTTTCTGGCCCGATCGCCCGGGGCCGACCTCAACGGGGACGGGGCGTTCACGCTGTTCGATCTGGGTGCGTTCCTCGCCGCCGCCAGCTGTCCGTGACCACCGGGCGCACGCACAACCCGGGTGCGGCCCGCGTCCGATGGGGCGCGGGCCGTCGTCGTTACGGCAGGTTGACCGGCATCACCACATAGAGGAAGTCGCCGCCGGACTTGACCAGGCCGGGCTTGTTGGCGGCCTTGAGTTCGATGACGACTTCGGGGTCGGTGATGACCTTGAGGGCGTCGGTCAGGAAGGTGGGGTTGAAGCCGATCTCGATGTCGTTGCCGTCGTAGGCGGTCAGGTCGACGGCGATGCGGGCCTCGCCCATCTCGGGGGCGCGGCTGGAGATTTCGAGGGCCTTGACCGAGCCCTTGAAGGCCAGGCGCACGCCGCGGGACTCCTCGTTGGTCAGCAGGGCGGCGCGGCGGACGGCCGAGGCCAGCAGGTCGCGGTCGAAGGTGACCTTGATGTCCTGGTCCTTGGGGATGACGTCCTCGTAGGGCGGGAAGGTGCCTTCGACGAGCGAGGTGGACAGGGTGGCGCGGGCGTCGGTGGCGTCGTCACCGAAGGCGAAGACGGCCCGGCTGTCGGTGATGGCCACGTGCACGGGCTCCTCGGGCTCGTCGGCCAGCTTGAGGAGCATGGAGAGGGCCTTGGAGGGGATGATGCAGCGGGCGGGGTCGCTCTTGGCTTCGGTGGTGGCGCTGCACTTGGCCAGGCGGCGGCCGTCGGTGGCGACCATCTCGAGCTTCTTGCCGTCGCGGACGAGCAGCACGCCGTTGATGGCGTAGCGGGAGTTTTCGCGGGCGGCGGCGAAGAGGGTGCGGGTGATCAGGCCGGAGAAGGTCCCGGCGGTGGTGGTGAAGACGGTGCGCGGCTGGGCGTCGGCGATGGACTTGAACGAGGGGATGGCGGGAAACTCGTCGGCCGCGAAGCCGTGGAGCTGGAAGTGGGCGTCCTCCCCCTTGATGTGGGCGGTCTCGCCGTCGGCCTCGATGGTGAGCGTGGGTTCGTTGTCCTCGGCGGAGACGATCTGGCGGAGTTTGTCGGCCGGGATCAGGGCGGCGCCGGGCTGGGCGATTTCCACGCGTCCGAGGCGGACGGTCAGGGTCAGATCGGCATCGGTGGCGGAGAGGGCCAGCTCCGGGCCGTTGGCGTCGTTGGTGGCTTCGAGCTTGACGCAGGTGAGCTGGGGACGGGGCGAGCGGGCGGCGACGACGCCGGAGACAAGGTTGACGCCCTCGAGAAGAGCGGCGCGTTCGCAGATGGCCTTCATCTTGTCGATCTCCGTTCGGTCGGCACAAGGGCCGGGGCCGGGAGTGTATCGCGCCGCGTCGGGGGCGGCGTCCTAGCAAATCTCAGGCCAAACACGAAATGTCTGTCCGGGGTGTGAGGGCCCGGGGGTCGGGTGGCTATGGTTGGCTGGAAAGCAGCATTCTGGTCGCGATCGCCGCGCTCCGGGCCCCCCTCGTGTTGAGGACCGGTGAGGGGTCGGCGGGAGCGGCGGTAGATGAAAGGGGCCATGGATGTCTATTGAAGCCGCGGTGCACGCGCAGGCGATCGAGCTCGACCGGCTCTCGCTGGAGATGACCGCCGCCGCCGGGAGCGGGCACCCGACCACGGCGATGAGCCTGGGGCACATCGTGACCGCGCTGATGTTCAGCGCCATGCGGTGGAGCCCGGACTACCCGGACTATCCGACCTCGGACCGCCTCGTGCTCAGCGCCGGGCACGGCGTGCCCATCGTGTACGCGGCGATGGCCCGCCTGGGCGTCGTGGTGGGCAAGGGCGACGACCGGCGCAAGCTGACGGTCGACGATCTCAAGACGCTGCGCGAGTGGGGCAGCGTGCTCGACGGGCACCCCAACCCGATGGAGGGCGTGCCCTTCTTCGACGCGGCCACCGGCAGCCTGGGCATGGGCCTCTCGGTCGCGGCGGGCGTGGCCAAGGCGGCCCGGCTCGACGGGTACGACAAGCGCGTCTACTGCATCATCGGCGACGGCGAGGCCCGCGAGGGACAGATCGCCGAGGCGCTGGACTTCATCGTCGATCACAAGCTGACCAACGTGCTGCCCATCTTCAACTGCAACGGCTACGGCCAGGCCGACCGCGTGTCGGTCCAGCAGGGCACGGCCAAGCTGGCGGCCAAACTCAAGGCGTTCGGGTACGAGGTGATCGAGATCGACGGGCACAACCCGGCGCAGATCAAGCAGGCGTTCGACAGGTTCGCCGCGGTCTCCAAGGACGAGCAGGCGACCCCGGTGGCGGTGGTGGCCAGGACGGTCAAGGGCTGGGGCGCCCCGAGCATCCAGGGCGGCGGCTGGCACGGCAAGCCCCCGACCGGCGACGCGCTGCGCAAGGCGCTGGCCGAGCTGGACGAGCGGCGGATCGAGCTGACCAGCGCGCTGTCCGGCGCGGACCAGTTCACCATCCAGCCCCCCAGCGAGGCCAACGCCAGGGACTACTCGATGGGCGACCTGCCCCCGCTGGCCGACGCGATGAAGTCGCTGGACATGGAGACGGTGCTGCACACGGGCAAGATGGCCACGCGCCGGGCGTACGGCGTCGCGCTGCGGATGCTCGGCAAGATCAACCCCGAGGTGGTCGTGCTCGACGCGGACGTGAGCAACTCGACCTTCGCCGAGTCGTTCGCCAAGGACAGCAAGCTGGCCGAGCGTTTCGTGGAGTGCAAGATCGCCGAGCAGAACATGGTCTCGGTGGGCGCGGGCATGAGCGCGGGCGGCAAGATCCCCTTCTGCTCGACCTTCAGCAAGTTCATGACCCGGGCGTACGACCAGATCGAGATGGCGCTGTACTCGGGCGCGAACATCAAGCTGGTCGGATCGCACTCGGGCATCACGCTGGCGGCCGACGGGCCGAGCCAGATGAGCCTGCCCGACGTGGCGTGGTTCCGCTCGCTGGCGACCACGACCGACCACCGCGGCAACCCCGGGTGTTACATTCTGCAGCCGGCCGACGCGTACGCCGCGTACGCCCTGACCGGCGTGATGGCCGAGTACGAGGGCATGTGCTACATGCGGACGCTGCGGGCCGACACCGAGATCCTCTACTCCGACGACCACGTCTTCAACCTGGGCGGGTTCGAGGTGCTGCACGAGGGGCGCGACGTGCTGCTGGCCGCCACGGGCTACATGGTCCACGAGGGGAACCGGGCGGTCGAGCTGCTCGACAAGGCCGGCGTGAGCGCCACGCTGGTGGACATGTACTCCATCCCGTTCGACCAGGACAAGCTGCTGGACCTGGTCGCGTCCAACGGCGGGTTCGTCATCTCGCTGGAGGACAACTACGGCGCCTCGCTGGGCTCGGCCATCGCCGACGCCCTGGTGGGCTCGGGCGACGGGTTCGAGCTGGCGCAGATGTACGTCAGCCGCATCCCCAAGAGCGCCCGCACGCCGGAGGAGATGCTCCGCATGTGCGGCCTGTCGGCCGAGGACATCGTCGCCCAGACGATGGAGTTGCTCCGCGTCGCGGTGTGAGCCGAACGCCGAGTTGAAACAGCAAACCCCGGCCGGGTGGCCGGGGTTTTTCGTTGCGGCGCGGGGATGTCGGGTTACGGGCAGCCGCGGCCGAACTCGACGATGAACCGGCTGATGTCGAAGAAGTCCAGCAGGCCGTCGTCGTTGACGTCCGGGAAGCAGGCGTCGGGGTCAGGACGCACGCCCAGGACCGCGGGGGGCGTGCGGACGAAGCCGAGGTCGTTGCTGATCTCGACCTCGTAGAGGCCGACGTCCTCGGGCTGGACGTTGGTGATGGACAGGGTGGCGGTCCCGGTGCCGCTGATGCCGTCGCCGTCGGTGATGGGCTGGCCGTCGCGGAACCATTGGAAACTCAACGGTCCGTGGCCGAGGCCGAGCGTGACCGTGAACACGGCGGTCTCTCCGGCGGTTGCGAGGGCGCCCGCGGGGCTCTGGGCCACGACGGGTTTGTTGCGGAAGCGGTTGAGATACACGTCGAGGTTGAAGGGCAGCACGGAGCAGTCGGCGCTGTCGTCGCGATTGACCGTGGAGATCTCGGGGTCTGCGTCGCCGTCCAGATCCGCGACGGCCAGGCCCGCCGGCTCGCCGTTGACTTCGATCGTGGGGGTGGTCGCGTCGAACTGGCCCGAGCCGTCGTTGAATGCGACGCGAACGCCCGAGGGGCCGGCGACCACGATGTCCGCGTCGGCGTCGGCGTCCAGGTCAGCGATCTTGAGGTCTGTGGCATTGAAGAACGGGAACAGGATCGCGGCCGGCTTGAAGGTGCCGTCGCCGCGGTTGGCCACAATCGCGACGCTGGTCGAGTTCGACGTGCCCAGGGCAACGACCAGGTCGGGTCCGCTGCCGCCGTCCATGTCGGCGATGGCCACGGCGGTCGCGCCGCTGGGCAGGGTGATCCGCTCGCTGCTGCCGATGTTGCCCGAGGCGTCATTTCGGAAGAGACTTACGAAAGACACGAAGGTGTTGACGACGAACAAGTCCTGATCTCCGTCGCCGTCAAAGTCGGCGGCGTTGATCTGAACGTGGGCGATGCCGTCCGATGCGGTGGAGTTGGCCAGGGTGAAACTCAGCCCGCCGTTGTTGAGATATACACCGACCAAACGGGCGTCGATGTCCACGCAGGCGATGTCCAGAAGCCCGTCGTTGTTCATGTCCACCAGTTTCACCAGGTCCGGCGTGATCGGCGTCGTGCCGATGGCGGTTCTGACGAAGCCGCCCGAACCGTCGTTGATGAACAGCCGATCTCCGATGATCATGTCGATGTCACCGTCGGCATCGAGGTCTCCGGTGTCGGCGGTCATCCGGCTTTCCTGACCGACGACCGTCGGGGTGGTCGCCGCGGTCAAGCCCGCCTGGCCGTCGTTGATCATCAGCGAGCCGAAGCCGAACTTATCGAACACAAACAGATCGGTGTCGCCGTCGTCATCAAAGTCGGCGCTGAGGACGGACTGCGGGCTCCCAAACACCTCGAAGCGATCGAGCAGGACGAACGGATCGGGCGTGGAAGCACCGCCGCCGAGGGCGTGGACGGTGAGCGTCCCAACCGCCCCCAGTTTCACCAGCGCCGCCGCCCGGCGGGAGCGGGCTGTGATGGGGCTTGTTCGCGGAGCGGGTGTCCCGTTCGCAGCAGGTTGGTCGGAGCGTGCCGGCTCGGTCATGATGGTCCTCTCTCTTGGCGGCCGTGATGGGGTCGCACGCGACGGTGCGGCGCTGTCATGCTCCAAGCGAGCCAGCGTCTGAGGTCCGGCCAGATTTCCGGCGGATTTCCGATTGGGTCACCCGATCCCGCACGGGCATGCGACAACCCGCCCGGAGCGATCCGGGAGGGTCGGGTTGTTGCGGGGTTTTCACCCACTATCGCACCGTTCGAGGGGGATTCCTGTAGCCGGTTGATTCAGGGGCAGCCGGCGTTGAAGTTGTTGATGAAGGCGGCGATGTCGAAGAAGTTGAACTGGCCGAAGGGGGCGGCCAGGTCGGCGCGGGGGTCCTGTGCGTTGAAGAGGGCCAGATAGTTCAGGGATGCATCAAAGACGGTCGAGTTGGAGTTGATGCGGACCAAGCCGTTGTTTTCGAGCAGCCCGCCGATGATGAACAGCGAGTTCCCGCCGGGGATGTCGATCGTGGCCAGTGGGTTGGTGATCGCGAGCGTGCTGACGGTGGGGCTGAAGTTGCAGATGACCGTGTAGGGATCGACCAGATCGAGCGTGACATCGGCGATGCCGCTGTTGGGCACCACGGCCGGATCCCAGTTCGATGCGATGTTCCAGGCGCCGCCGGCGGGATTGTTCCACAAAATGGGTTGCGCCACGGCATGCCCGGCGAGCAGCACAAGAACGGACGGCAGCATACGGCGGGCCTGCACGGGTTTGACTCCTCTCTCGCGGCGTCCTGTGGGACATCTCAGTGTACCGGGCGCGTGCGGGTTCTGGCGCGGAGATCGTTCGGAGCAGAAAAAGGCGGACGGGCTTTCGCCCGTCCGCCGGTGCTGCGCGTGATGATCGGGTCTTTACGGGCAGCCGGCGTTGAAGAGGTTCAGGTAGGCGGAGATGTCGAAGAAGTTGAAGACGCCGAAGGGGCTGGCCAGGTCGGCCGAGGGCTGCTGGGAGTTGTACGCGGCCAGGTAGGCGGAGAGGTCGAAGAAGTTCAGCACGCCCCAGGGCGCGGCCAGGTCGGCGGCGCAGGACTGGACGGTGATGGTGTTGACGTCGGCGACCCAGTTATTGCCGGTGTTGGGGTCGGTGGCGCTGGGCTCGGAGACGATGGTGCCGACGAAGTAGGTGCCCGGGGCCAGGGTCGGCGGGATCTGGACCGACGTGGTGGTCTGGAGCACGCCGTTGACGCCCAGGCCGGCGAAGTTGCGGGTGTCCATCAGCGTGTCACCGACGGAGATGATGTTGTTGGTGGAGATGCGGAACTGGACGGTGGTCCCGGTGCTGGCCGCGGTGCCGCCGTTGCGGGTGCGGTGGAAGATGTTGATGTTGGTGCCGCGGTAGAAGCTGCCGCTGGGCGCGTCGGCGATCTCGGCGATCAGATCCGGGCGGGGCTCGACGTCGGTGCGGAAGTTCCAGAGCGGTCCGGTGGTGGTGCCGGCCGAGTTGACCGTGTCGATGCGCCAGAAGTACTGCGTGTTGTAGTTGAGCTGCGGCAGGCTCCACGACGAGCTGCCGGTTTGGCCGACGAACGGGGGCGGGTTGCTGGTGCCGAAGTGCACGCGGTAGCTCGTGGCCCGATCCGCGGTGGCCCAGTCCAGGTCCGAGCCGATGGGCTGCGAGGTCGAGTTGTTGGCGGGGCTGGGGCCGGAGGCGCCGGCGGGCAGGCCGATGGTCACGTTGATCGGCTGGGCGTCCCAGCTGCTCGAGTCGTTGTTGGCGGTCGTTCCGGGCAGGGACGAGTCGGCGATGACGCCGATCCAGTACTGGCCCGGGGGCGTGTCGATGGGGATGGTGGGCGGCGGGACGACGAAGTTGACGTTGGCCATCGCGCCGAAGTCGCGGTCGGACCAGGTCCAGGTGTTGAGCAGGGTGTCGGAGGCGGAGATGAAGTTGTTGGTCGAGAGGTAGACCCGCAGCACGTAGTCGCGCACCGGCGGGTTCGCGTTGGTCGCGTTGATCATCTTGACGTCGAGCAGGTCGTTCATCGCCGTGCCGGCCTGGACCGTGGTCGAGCCGCGGGCGCGGAACATCAGCGGTTCCCAGTCCTCGTTGGCCGAGCGGGTCGCGTTCTCGTAGTCGACCATGTCGTTGACGAAGGTCTCCCACAGCTTGGCGTAGCGACCGGATGTCGAGCGGTTGGAGTTGGAGCAGACGGCGTGGACATGTCTGGCGTCGCCGTCGATGTAGTACGCTCCCGAGCCGGACATCCCTCCCCAGACGGCGGTGAAGCACCCGGGCGTGGTGTTCAGCTGGAGCTGGTTGCCGGGGCAGTCGTCGAAGTCACCGTTCCAGTAGTACATGTCGCGGCCGTTGTGCAGGCCGGGCGACCCGCATCCCTCGGCCGGGTAGGAGAAGTTGTGGTAGGTCCGCGCGCGGATCGTGTCGCAGTTGAAGCCCCACGCCCAGCTGAACCAGCCGGTGAGCATCCCGACGTTGCGCGAGCCGCCCCGGGTGATGCGGATCAGGCCCGCGTCGGCGTCGAAGTCGCCGTTGTTGATGTAGTTGGTGCCCGCGAGGTAGGTCGAGCCGAACGCGTATCCGAAGTTCTCGAAGACGTCGTCGGTCCCGGGCGGGAAGATGTTCCCGTCGCCGTCCCAGGCCGGGTAGACATAGATGATGTCCGCCCAGTCGAAGATGTTGATGCCGTTGGGGCTGCGGGCGTAGACGCAGTGCGCGGCCGTCAGGACCACGCCCGCGTCGGCCATGGTGCCCGAGCAGCTGAACCAGCGCTGGATGCCGTTCTGGTCGGTGAAGCGCATGGCCAGCTTGACGTTGCCCGAGCGGGGGAACGAGTCGAGGCTGCCGGCCAGGCTCATGGTGCCGAAGTTGCGCTGCAACTCGTCGCTGGGGTCGTGGTCGACCACGCCCCAGTAGTCGCCCTCGGCGCTCTGGGCGCCGGTGAGTCCGGTGGGAACGCGGGCGGGGATCTCGTGCCATTCGCCGGTCGAGGCGTCGAAGAAGGTCATCCCGCCGCGGACGTCGCTCCACTGGCGGCCCACCGGCACGGGCGACTGGCCGCCCTCGTCCGGGTGGGGCATCGGCATCGCGGGGATCTCGCCCAGCGGGGGGTGGCTCGGCCCGGGCAGCGGCATGTCGAACACCTGGCGGTCCGCGAAGCGCTCGGCAGACGGGATGCCGGCATCGGGCTGGCCGGCGTCCTGCAGCAGCACGGTCGGGCGGGCCCGCTCGGGCTGGGCCACGGCCTGGACCTGCCGGGCGCCCGCGCTGACGCTCATGCCCGCGACGGCGATCAGGCAACAACTGGTATGGATGCGATTCATGTTCCTGTCCTGTTCCTGTGCGTCCGCAGCCGGTGCTGACGGACCAAGTGACAACTCCCGGGCGGCCACCGGACGCCCTGCTCCCTCGGTGCAATGTTGGAGTGCGAACTCAACCCCACGCGAAGCGGTCGCGACGGTCCGTCCTACCCACCCGGACGGACCGTCGCAACCGTGATCGGACAAACTTGGAGCGACAACACCAGAGTCCGATCACGCCATCATAAAAAAACCCATCGCTTCTGCAATGGGTGAAAGAGGGCATGGGGTTGAAACCGGGGATCAGGGGCAGCCGGCGTTGTAGAAGTCCAGGTAGGCGGCCAGGTCGAAGAAGTTGAACACGCCGGCGGGGGCCGCGAGGTCCGCGGCGGGGTCCTGGGCGTTGTACAGGTCGAGGTAGGTGGCCAGGTCGAAGAAGTTGAGCGAGCCGAAGGGCGCGGCCAGGTCGGCCTCGTTGCAGCCGGGGAAGGGCGGCTGGCAGTTGTCGGGGTTGGGGGTGGCCAGCACGAGCTTGTACACCGTGTTGGCGAAGAGGTTGGCGATGTAGAGCTCGCCGTTCTCATCCTCGCCGAACGAGGAGACGTTGAAGTTGGTGTCGAACGCGGTGGTCCGGGAGAACCCGTTGTCGGGGTTGAGGTACCAGATCGTGCCGGTGCAGTAGTCGGAGAAGAAGTACTTGCCCTGGTAGGCATCGCCGAGCTCGCAGCCGCGGTAGGCGTACCCGCCCGTGATCGAGCAGCCCAGGGCGCGGCCGTAGTCGTGGACGGGGTCGACCCAGAGGGGGTTGGAGGTCGGGCACCCGCTCAGGTTGGTGGCAGCGAAACCTTCCCGGCACCGCCAGCCGTAGTGGTTGCCGCCCGGATCGCCGGCGGGCTCGAAGTTGATTTCCTCACGGTTGCTCTGGCCGACGTCGGCGATCCACAGGTCGCCGGTGAGCCGGTCGAAGCTGGTGCGCCACGGGTTGCGGAGCCCGTAGGCCCAGATCTCGGCCAGGGTGGCCGGATCGCCGTCGTTGGCGAAGGGGTTGGTGGCCGGGATGGCGTAGGCCAGGCCCGGGTCGGTGTTGTCGACATCGATGCGCAGGATCTTGCCGAGCAGGAAGTTGAGACGCTGGGCCCGGTCGCCGGGGTCGTTGCCCGAGCCGCCGTCGCCCATGGCGATGTAGAGGTAGCCGTCGGGTCCGAAGCCGAGCCAGCCGCCGTTGTGGTTGCTGAAGGGCTGGGGGATGGTCATCAGGATGCGGGCGCTGAGGGGATCGGCGAAGTTGGGGTCGATGGTGGAGACGGTGTACTCGGCCACGACGGTGCGCAGCGTGCCGCTGATGGTGCCGGTGTAGTTGACGTAGAACTTGCCGTTGGTCTCGTAGTCGGGGTGGAAGGCCAGGCCGAGCATGCCGCGCTCGTCGCTGGACGAGGTGCCCCCGGTCACAAGGCTGTCGATATCGAGAAAGGGCGTGGCCTGGAGATTGCCGTCGGCGTCCACCAGGCGGATGGCGCCCCGCTGCTCGACGATGAAGACGCGGCCCGAACCGTCGCCGGCGTGGGTGAGGAACACGGGCCGGCTCACACCGGTCTGGTAGACCTGGGTGGTCAACTGCTGCGCGGTGGCGGCGGTGCCGGCGGCCGCAAGCAGGGCGGCACCGATCAGGGCGGACTTGAACATGGCTCTCTTCTCCGACTGGGCGACACGCAACCTTCCGGGTCGGCACCCGACCCGGACCCCCGAGACCACAACCTATCCCGGAATTCGCCCAGTTTCAAAGAGAATCCGGCGAAGTCGCGCCGATCGCCCCGCACAGACGCTCAGGCAACAAGAGGAACACCCTATATACCGTACAAAAAACTTACTCACACCCCGCGTTGTACGCGAGCAAGTAGGCCGCCAGGTCGAAGAAGTTGAGCACGCCGAAAGGCGGGGCCAGGTCGGCGGCGGGATCCTGGGTGTTGAACAGGTCCAGGAAGGCGGCCAGATCAAAGAAGTTCAGTTGGCCGGCGGGGGGCGCCAGGTCGGCCGGGCAGGCGCAGCGGTCCCAGTCGGCCTGCACCGCGGCCTTGATGGCGTCGAGTTCGTCGGCGAGCAGCGCCCGGCTGGCGTCGACCATGATCGCGGCGTACAGGCCTCGTTCGCGGTCGATCCACGGCGTGAAGCCGAAGGCGCCTGGGCTTGTGAACTCGGTGGTTTGCCCGGCGGGATCAAGCCCGCTGACCCAGGCGCCGAACCCGTAGCCCCACGCCAGCGTGCCCGGTACCAGGGGTGGTCGACGCGGAAGTCCGCCGGTCTGGTCTTCGAGCATGTCGGAGACGGCCTGCTCGCTGAGCACGCGCACGCCGTCGATCTCGCCGTTTCGCAGCAGCATGGCCAGCACGCGGGCGTAGTCGGGCAGGCTCGCGCGGGCGCCGCCGGCGATGCGGTAGTTGGTGGTGGGGCCCAGACCCTGATAATCGATGGTGGTCAGGCCCAGCGGCGCGGAGACGGCGTCGTGAAAGAACACCTCCCAGTCGCGTCCGGCGACGACCTCGGCGACGCGCCCGGCCACGTGCATCGACAGCCCGCCGTAGGAGAAACTGGCGCCCGGAAAGTCCTGCAGAGGGACGCAGCAGGCGATCTGGGCCACAGCATCGGCCAGGGAGATCGTCGGGTTGGTGAGGATGGGATTGCCCGCGTCCTCGCCCGGAAGCCCGGAGATGTGGGCGAACATCTGCCGGGTGGTCATGGTGGCCTTGAGACCGGCGTTGGCGAAGGAGAACTCTGTCGGCAGATAGGTGCGCACGGGCGCGTCCGGATCGAGGACCTCGGCATCGACGAGTGTCATGATCGCCACGCCGGACAACAGTTTGGAGGCGGAGGCCACTGGAACGATGGTGTCGGGCCCGTACTGGCGGAAGTAGGCCTCATGGAGGACGCCATCGCGGTCGCCGACGATGATGCCGACGCCCGGGAGCAGCGGGCGTGCGTCGAGCAGTGCGTGGATCGCGCCGGTGGTGGCCGCGAAGTCACACGGCTGGGCGGACGCGGGTGCGACGACGAGCAGCGCGGCGGTCCACGCGGGGTGAACAAGGTTTCGGAGCATGGCGGTCCAACGCATCGGTCGCGACGGTATTGCAGGTCGTGGGCGGCCGGGGCGGGTGGGGGGATGATCAGGGGCACCCGGCGTTGAAGGCGCCCAGATAGGCGGCCAGATCAAAGAAGTTGAAGACGCCGGGCGGGGCCGCGAGGTCGGCGGCGGGATCCTGCGTGTTGAACATGGCGAGGTAGGCCGACAGGTCGAAGAAGTTGAGCTGTCCGAACGGCTCGGCCAGATCGGCGGGGCAGGCGTCGGACCAGTTCGAGCGGCTGAAGTGCCATTCGATGTCC